>NZ_JBFBAK010000010.1:0-337262 GCF_040689485.1 Streptomyces sp. NPDC051322
TCTCTGCGCCGCCCCGCGTTCGGGGGCGGCCCGCCCCCCCCCGGCCCGCCCGCCCCCGCTCCCCCGTACCCCGTTACCCCCCTCGGTACATCCGCCGCATCCCCCGAGGCGGCGGCCCCCGTACCCCCGATCCTCAGGCGACCAACTCGCCGAAGGAATCCTCCTCGTCACGGCCGAAGCTGAGCGCTTCGTCGTCCCGCATCCGGCGCAGGGAGCGCCAGATGCTCGACTTCACCGTGCCGACGCTTATACCGAGAATGTCCGCGATTTCCGGGTCCGTGCGGCCCTCGTAGTAGCGCAGCACCAGCATGGTGCGCTGCGGTTCGGGCAGCCGGGCCAGCGCCTGCCAGAGCACCGCGCGCAGTTCGGTTCCGCGCATCGCGTCCGTGTCGCCCGCCGTCTCCGGGAGCTGCTCGGTCGGATACTCGTTGATCTTGCGCCGGCGCCAGGCGCTGATGTGCAGATTGGTCATGGTGCGGCGCAGATAGCCGCCGACCGCCGCCTTGTCGCTGATCCGGTCCCAGGCGCGGTAGGTGGAGAAGAGCGCACTCTGCAGCAGATCCTCGGCCTCGAAGCGGTCACCGGTCAGGTGGTACGCGGTGGCGTACAGGGAGGCGCGGCGTTCCTGTACGTAGGCGGTGAACTCCGCCTCCGACAGGGACTGCCGCTCCCCCGTGTCCTCCCGGTACGCCGCCGCGTGTTCGGCGTGCTCCGACGGCGTCTGTTCCAGCGGTGCGTCGACCACGGTCATGTACGCCGTGGACTGACGCCCGGTGCCGCGAGCACACCCCCGCCTGCTTACGGCACCGGACTTCTCGGCGTTGCGCGCTGCCACTACGTCGTGCAGACGCGTGATTACTGCGCTGGAGTTGGTGCTGTGCAGTGTGTTCATCTCGCGCCCCCCGTCGTGGAGTCGTGCTCGGCCTGTGATGAAGAGATTGCCCTGGCAGTTTCATGACGGTGTCTGCCGACTGTCACAGCCGCGTTACAAGGGGGGATGACGGGAGGCGGAAGCGATCAGAGCGCTCCAGAGGTCGAACTCCGCTGCCCCCATGGGCCAGAATGGCCCCCGTGCCCTTCCTGTTGCTGATCGAGGACGACGACGCCATCCGTACGGCTCTTGAGCTGTCTCTGTCACGCCAGGGGCACCGTGTGGCCACGGCCGCCACCGGCGAGGACGGTCTGAAGCTGCTGCGCGAACAGCGGCCCGATCTGATCGTGCTGGATGTGATGCTGCCCGGGATCGACGGTTTCGAGGTCTGCCGGCGGATCAGACGCACCGACCAGCTGCCGATCATCCTGTTGACCGCGCGCAGCGATGACATCGATGTGGTGGTCGGCCTGGAGTCCGGCGCCGACGACTATGTGGTGAAGCCGGTCCAGGGCCGGGTGCTCGATGCCCGGATCCGTGCGGTGCTCCGCCGCGGGGAGCGCGAGTCCACCGACTCGGCGGCCTTCGGCAGTCTGGTCATCGACCGTTCCGCGATGACCGTGACCAAAAACGGTGAGGACCTTCAGCTCACGCCGACCGAACTGCGGCTGCTCCTCGAGCTGAGCCGCAGGCCCGGGCAGGCACTGTCCCGCCAGCAGCTGCTCCGGCTGGTGTGGGAGCACGACTATCTCGGCGACTCCCGGCTGGTGGACGCCTGCGTCCAGCGGCTGCGGGCGAAGGTCGAGGACGTGCCGTCCTCGCCGACCCTGATCCGTACGGTCCGTGGCGTCGGCTACCGGCTGGACACTCCTCAGTGAGTCGTACGTTCCTCCGCAGGTTGCGATGGACCAGTCTGCGGCTGCGGCTCGTCGTCGTCTTCGCGCTGGTGGCGCTCACCGCGGCGGTCTCGGCGTCGGGCATCGCTTACTGGCTCAACCGTGAGGCGGTACTGACCCGCACACAGGACTCCGCGCTGAAGGACTTCCGGCAGGAGATGCAGAACCGGGCCGCCTCGCTGCCGCTGCAGCCGTCGCAGAACGAACTGCAGACCGCCGCCGTGCAGATAGCGAGCAGCAGCAACCCGGGATACAGCGTGCTGCTGGTCGGTGAGCGGGCCAAGGGCAAACCGGTCGTCGGCTATTCGAACCTGGACAATTTCACCCTGTCCGATGTGCCGCAACGGCTCCAGGAGGCGGTGGGCAAGCAGCAGGACGTCGGCGCGAGCAACGCGTACGCGTACCACTTGTTCTGGCAGCGGATCACCCTGCACGGCAAGCCGTATCTGGTCGGCGGCACCCGGATCATCGGGGGCGGGCCCACCGGTTACATGCTCACCTCGCTCGCCCAGGAGCGCGAGGACCTCAACTCCCTCGCCTGGTCACTGGCGATCGCCACCGCACTGGCGCTGATCGGCTCCGCGCTGCTCGCCCAGGCGGCGGCCACCACCGTGCTCCGGCCCGTACAGCGGCTCGGGGACGCGGCCAGGCGGCTCGGCGAGGGCGAGCTCGACACCCGGCTCAGGGTCTCCGGCACCGACGAACTCGCCGATCTTTCCCGGACCTTCAACAGGACAGCCGAGGCGCTGGAGGAAAAGGTCAGCCACATGAGCGCGCGGGAGGAGGCGAGCCGCCGTTTCGTCGCCGACATGTCGCACGAGCTGCGGACCCCGCTGACCGCGATCACCGCCGTCTCGGAGGTCCTCGAGGAGGAGTCCGAGAACCTCGACCCGATGATCGCGCCCGCCGTGCAGCTGGTGGTCAGCGAGACCCGCAGACTCAACACGCTGGTGGAGAACCTGATGGAGGTCACCCGCTTCGACGCGGGCACCGCCAGGCTGGTCCTCGACCACGTGGACATCGCCGACCAGATCACCGCCTGCATCGACGCACGTGCCTGGCTCGACGCGGTGGAACTCGACGCCGACCGCGGCATCATGGTGCGTCTCGACCCGCGGCGCCTCGACGTGATCCTGGCGAACCTGATCGGCAACGCGCTCAAGCACGGCGGTTCCCCGGTGCGGGTGGCGGTGCGGATCGAGGGCGAAGAGCTGGTCATCGAGGTGCAGGACCACGGCCCCGGCATCCCCGAGGACGTGCTCCCGCACGTCTTCGACCGCTTCTACAAGGCGAGCGCTTCCCGGCCGCGTTCGGACGGCAGCGGCCTCGGCCTCTCCATTGCGATGGAGAACGCACACATCCACGGCGGGGACATCACCGCGGCCAACGCGGCGGACGGCGGTGCGGTGTTCACCCTGCGGCTGCCCCGCGACCCGGCGGATCCGGCCGACGACCAGGAAGGCGATCACGCATGAGGGCGGGCAGGCCGGTGGCGGCGCTCATCGGGGTGGCGGCGCTCTTCGCCGCGGCGACCGGATGCGGGATCCGGGACACCTCGGTGCCGGTGGACGCGGGGGCCGCGCCCTCCCGGGTGGCCTGTGACCTGCCCGCGGAGAACGTCACGGCTCAGGCGCTCGAGGGCATCCCGGTCCGGGTCTATCTGGTCTGCGGGAGCCGCCTGGTCTCCGTGGACCGTACGGTGCAGATCGCCGAGGGCCGGACGCTGTCCGACGGCGTACGGGTCGCCGAGAAGCTCCTCGACGAACTGCGCGAACCGCCGACCGCCGCCGAGAAGAACGCCGGCTTCACCACCGACGTACGGGATCCGATCGCGGTGAGCGCCGGGCACCGGAGCGACCCGGCGGGAGCGCTGCGACTGAGCGTCGCACCGGAGGACCTGCCGGCCAACGCCCTCGCCCAGATCGTCTGCACCTACGCGGAGAGCGCGGCGGCGGAGACCGACGGCTCGGTGGTGCTCGGCGGCCCCGGGCAGGACCCGCCGCGGGCGTACTCCTGCACCCAGGACCTCAAGACCCGGCCGGGCTCCGACCCGAACCTGGGCAACCTACGGCCAAGTGGCTGACGCGGGACCCAGTGCCTGACGCGACCGGCACGTCACCGTGACAAAGTCGGCGGAACCGATCCCGATGGTGGCCGCGTCTTGGAAGGCGTGCGTCAAGGAATGGGCGGCCGCGCCGTCATCCGTGTCCGCGTCGCGGGGATCGTCCTCCTCGCCGCGCATCTGCTGGTCGTCGGCTGGCTGACGCTGCGACCCCTTGACGTGATGTGGGTGACCGCATCGAATTTCACCCCGTTCGCCGGCCTCCGCGCGGACCTGGCCCTCGGCGCCCTGCAAGCCACGCGTCGCATCGGCGAGGGCCTGCTGCTGCTCGCGCCGCTGGGCGTGCTGCTGCCGCTCGCGGGCGCCCGGCTGTACGGCTCTCCGTGGGCCTCGCTGGCCCGTACGGTCGCGGCGGGCGCTCTGATCTCGCTGGCCATCGAACTGCTGCAGACGGGTGTGCCCGGCCAGGTCGTCGATGTGGACTCGCTGCTGCTGAACACCGTCGGGGTGGCCCTGGCGCACGTCGCGGTGGTGCCTGCCGCACGGTCCCGGCTGCGCGGCAGGCAGGCGCAGCCACGCCGCGCGCTCCCACCGCAGGAGGAGCCTGCTCAGGGGCCGACCCCGATGATTCCCAGGGTCGGGATCGCCCCGCGGAGCGACGCTCTGTACCAACGCTCCGCGTCATAGTGGAAGTACCGGGAGCGCGACGGAGCAGCTCCCGAAGCTTCCCGAAGGAGCCCCTCATGTCCGCACTTGCCCGCCCCCGTGACGGCCGTGTCCTCGGCGGAGTGTGCGCAGCGCTGGCACGGCGCTTCGGCACGTCCGCCACCACCATGCGGGTGATCTTCGTGGTCTCGTGCCTGCTGCCGGGGCCGCAGTTCCTGCTCTACCTGGCGCTGTGGATCCTGCTGCCGTCCGAGTCTCCGAGGTCGGCGTCGACCGCCTGGTAGTCCGGGCCCGCCGACGACCGCAGCGGGGCGCACACCCGTGGGGACGGGTGTGCGCCCCGCTGCCGCTTCACTGCTGGGCCGGCCGGCGCTCCGGTGTCAGGCGCCGATGCCGGACAGCGCATCGCCCGGCAGCGAGTTGCCGGACAGCGAGCCGCTGGGCAGGCCGCCGAGCAGGCCGCCGGGGTTGGCCCCGCCGTTGAGGGGCAGCCCCTTCGACAGGGTGCCGGCGAGGGCGTTCGGCAGGCTTGCCGATTCGCTGCCGAGGGCGGTCCGACCGGCGTCCACCGACTTGCCGGCTCCGAGCGGCAGCTGGGCGGGGCCGACCTGCACCGGGAGTGCCTCGGCGACGGAGTCCAGGGCTCCTGACACGTTCGGCGCGGCCGCCGGAACGGTGGCTGCGGAGGCGGAACCGGCGGCGACTGCGGCAAAAGCGGCACCGACGACGGCGACACCGAGGGTCTTGGCAGCAGACTGCTTCATGAGGAAAACGTCCTTGTGACGGGGAATTTGAGCGGTTACGCAAGGTAGCCATCCGTCAGCACGTCCCGCAAACACCCGTCAGTGCCCGTAACCACCGGCGCCCGGCCGCTTTCGGTCGGCGTCTTCAGCTCGTCGAATCCTTGGAACCACTGGTCACGGCGGTCTGACGGAACAGCCATTCCGCCTTGAGTTCGGCGTAACCGGGCTTGATGACGTCGTTGATCATGGCCAGCCGTTCATCGAAAGGAATGAACGCCGACTTCATCGCATTGACGGTGAACCACTGCATGTCGTCGAGCGTGTAGTCGAATGCATCGACCAGGGACTCGAATTCACGGCTCATGGTGGTACCGGACATCAGCCGGTTGTCGGTGTTCACCGTCGCCCGGAAATGCAGCCTCCGCAGCAGCCCGATCGGGTGCTCGGCGTACGAGGCGGCGGCGCCGGTCTGCAGGTTGGACGTCGGGCAGAGCTCCAGCGGGATGCGCTTGTCGCGGACGTAGGCGGCGAGCCGCCCGAGCTTCACCGTGCCGTCGTCGGCGACCTCTATGTCGTCGATGATGCGCACGCCGTGGCCGAGCCGGTCGGCGCCGCACCACTGGAGCGCCTGCCAGATCGACGGCAGACCGAAGGCCTCGCCGGCGTGGATGGTGAAGTGGTTGTTCTCCCGCTTCAGATACTCGAACGCGTCGAGGTGCCTGGTGGGCGGGTAACCCGCCTCGGCGCCCGCGATGTCGAAGCCGACGACGCCGGAATCGCGGTAACGGTTCGCGAGCTCGGCGATCTCCAGGGCGCGGGCCGCGTGCCGCATGGCGGTGAGCAGCGCCCCGACCCGGATCCGCCTGCCGTTCTCACGGGCGATCCGCTCGCCCGTGCGGAAGCCCTCGTTGACCGCCTCGACGACCTCTTCGAGACTCAGCCCGCCGTCCAGGTGCTGCTCGGGCGCGTAGCGGATCTCGGCGTACACCACGCCGTCCTCGGCGAGGTCCTCGGCGCATTCGGCGGCGACCCGCACCAGGGCCTCGCGGGTCTGCATGACGGCGCAGGTGTGCGCGAAGGTCTCCAGATAGCGCTCCAGCGAGCCGGAGTCCGCCGCCTCCCGGAACCAGATGCCGAGCTTGTCGGTCTCGGTCTCGGGAAGCGACTCGTACCCCACGGCGCGGGCGAGTTCGATGATGGTGCCGGGGCGCAGGCCGCCGTCGAGGTGGTCGTGCAGCAGCACCTTCGGTGCGCGGCTGATCTGGTCGGTGGTGGGCGCTTGCCCGGTCTGGCTCGTCATCTGTGCACTTTAGCCCCTACGCGCGTAGAACAGTCCCCGCCGATATGTAACAGTGACCGTCTTGGAGGGTGGAGTACACCTCCGCTTCTGAGACTGTTCCGTTATGGCACAGCAAGCACCCGGCCTGCCGGAAGCCCGGCTGGGACCGGTAGTCGGGGCGGACGGCGCCCGTTCCGGGGTCGGTGGCGTGGTGCTGCTGCTCCCCGACGGCGCCCCGCTCTCCAAGCGCCGCCCCTCTCCTCTTCCGTACGCCTCCCTCCGCCCGCTGGCCCGACGGCTGGCCCGGGCGGGCCGCGACGACGGTCTGGCGGCCCATGTCGTCCGGTACCGCTTTCACGGCTGGAACGGCACCGACGCGCATCTCGCCGAGGACGCGAACCGGTGCGTGGACGAGGCCGTACGGCGTTACGGGGACGTGCCGGTCTGCCTGGCCGGGCGCGGCATGGGCGGCCGCGCGGCCCTGCACGCGGCGGGCCACCCGGCGGTCGCCTCGGTCCTGGCGATCGCTCCGTGGCTCCCGGACGACGACCGGGCCCCGGCACCCGAGCCGGTGAAGCAGTTGGTGGGGCGGCAGGTGCTGATCGTGCACGGCACGACGGACCGGCGTGCGGACCCGGAGCTCTCCTTGCGCCTGGCCGAACGCGCCAAGAAGATCAACCGCACCACCTGCCGTTTCGAGGTGCACTCGGACGGCCACGCACTGCGCCAGCACCGGGCCGAGGTGATGGCGCTCGCATCGGATTTCGTGTGCGGGACGCTGTTCTCCCGGCGGTTCTCGCGGCCGGTGGTCGATGCGCTCGCGGCTCCGCCGCCGCTGGGGCTGCGGATGCCGTTGGCGGCGGGGTTCGGACGGACGCTGGAGCGGTAGCCGCAGGCCTTCGGACAGCCTCAGGAGCTGAAGGTGGGCAGCAGTCTTCCCCGCCGTGACAACAGGAACTCCTTGAAGGCGGCGACCGGAGGCGTGTCCGGGTGGCCGTCCAGCCAGGCCACCCCGATCTCGCGCACGGCCCGCGGCGCGGTGACCGACAGCTCCACCACCCCGGGCCTGGGCACCGCGGGCGGGGGCAGCAGCGCCACCCCCAGGCCGGCGGCGACCAGACCGCGCAGGGTCTCCGCCTCCTCGCCCTCGAAGGCGACCCGCGGGGTGAAGCCGGCCTCGGCGCACAGGTCGTCGGTGATACGCCGCAGGCCGTATCCGGGCTCCAGCGTGACGAAGGCCTCGTCGGCGGCCTCGATCAGACGGATCCGCTTGCGTCCGGCCAGCCGGTGATCGTCCGGCACCACCAGCCGCAGCCGCTGCTCGTCGAGACGGCGGGCGACCAGATCCGGCGCGTCGGGGACCGGCGAGGTGAGGCAGAGGTCGAGTTCCCCCGCCCGCAGCCCCTTGAGCATCGCCTCGCCGTAGTTCTGCACCAGTTGGAAGCGCACCTTCGGATGGTCTGCCCGGAAGGCGCGGATCAGTGCGGGCACCGTCTCGGAGCCCATGGTGTGCAGAAAGCCGAAGGAGACCCGGCCCGCCGTGGGATCCGCGTCCGCCCGTACCGAGTCCGCAGCCCGCTCCACCTCGGCGAGAGCCCGCTCGACGGTGGTGAGGAACGTCCGGCCGGCCGGAGTCAGTGAGACGGTGCGGCCCTTGCGGGCGAACAGCGCCACCCCCAGGTCCGCCTCGAGCCTGACCATGGCACGCGAAAGGGTGGACTGCGGCACCGACAACTCGTGCGCGGCCCGGGTGACGTGCTCGTGGCGGGCCACCGCCTCGAAGGAGGCGAGGCGAGGCGCGAGCAGGAGGCGGATGTCTTCTTCGTAACTACCGGGTGACATCCGGGGCTGTGAGCTGTTGTCATGCACCATGGGAACGATTATGGCCAGTCCGTGCATTGGACGCATGAGAGCCGGTCGGCCTACGTTCGCCGTATGCCTCCCGCGAGTACCGAGGCGCTGAGCACGTCGAGCGCCCCGTCCGAGTCCGCCCCGCCCCAGTCCGCGTCCGCCGAACCGCAGCAGCTGATGCCGGGCCGTCCCGGCTACCGCCGGATGAGCTTCGCGCTCTTCGCCGCCGGTGTGGCCACCTTCGCCCTGCTGTACTCCACGCAGGCGCTGCTGCCCGCGATCACCTCCGACTTCGGTGTCACGGCGAGCCAGGCCAGCTGGACGGTCTCCGCCGCGACCGGCGGACTCGCCCTCTTCGTACTGCCGCTCAGCGCGCTGTCCGAGCGGTTCGGACGGCGGACGATGATGACGGCCTCGCTGACGGTCGCCGTGGTCATCGGACTGTTGGTTCCGTTCGCGCCGGACCTGGGCTGGCTGATCGCGCTGCGCGCCGTGCAGGGCGCGGCTCTCGCCGGGCTGCCCGCATCGGCGATGGCGTTTCTCGCCGAGGAGGTGCGGCCGAAGGCACTGGTGGCGGCGATCGGTCTGTTCGTCGCGGGCAACTCCATCGGCGGGATGAGCGGGCGCATCCTGGCCGGCTGGGCCGCGCAGGCCTGGGGCTGGCGCGCCGCGCTCGGCACGATCGGCCTGGTCGCGGTGGTCTGCGCGGTCGGCTTCCGGCTGCTGCTCCCGGCAGCCCGCAACTTCACCCCGGTCTCCCTCAACCCCCGGGCCCTGGGCCGTACGGTCGGCGCCCACCTCGGCGACCCGCTGCTGCGCCGGCTGTTCGCGATCGGCGCGCTCTTCATGACGGTGTTCGGTGCCGTGTACACGGTGATCGGCTACCGGTTGGTCGGCGCACCGTTCGATCTGGCCCAGGGACTGGCCGGTTCGGTGTTCCTGGTCTATCTCGTCGGTACGGTCTCCTCCGCGGCCGCCGGACGGCTGGTCAACCGGCTCGGCCGGCGCGGTGCGCTCTATCTCGCCGGTTCGACGACCGCGGCGGGCCTGCTGCTCTCGCTGGCCGACCTGCTGCCGGTCGTACTGCTAGGGCTCGTCCTGATCACCGCTGGTTTCTTCGCCGGGCACGCGGTCGCCTCGTCGGCCGTGAGCCACACCGCGAAGACCGGCCGGGCCCAGGCGTCAGCGCTCTACCAGTCGGCGTACTACCTGGGCAGCAGCGCCGGCGGTGCGCTCGGCGCGGTCGCCTTCCATGCCGCGGGCTGGGCGGGCACCGTCGCGCTGGGGCTGCTTGCGGTACTCGGTGTCGTGGCGGTCACCGTGCACGGGTCGCACAGCGCCCGGGCCGCCCGCCGGATGACTGCCGCGGTGCGCTGACCGGCGCCGAGCCGGGCTCGCGCAAGAGACCTGCCCCGCCCCGGACGGGTGGTGAACGGCTGTTCCGGGGGCGATTGTCAGTGGCCCCCTGTAGCTTTTCAATCGCTGGTGCGATTGGGATTCAAGCAGGGGGCACCCTATGAGCGACCTGGCCACAACCGACCTCGACGTCCGTCTGGAAGGGCACCGGACCGAGCTGACCGGATACTGCTACCGGATGCTCGGTTCGGCCTTCGAAGCGGAAGACGCCGTGCAGGACACCATGGTCCGCGCCTGGCGGAGCTTCGACCGGTTCGAGGGGCGTTCCTCGCTGCGCTCGTGGCTGTATCGCATCGCGACCAACGTCTGCCTGGACATGCTCAAGGCCGGCAGCAAGCGCGCCCGCCCGATGGACCTCACCGCTGCCACCCCGGTCGCTCAGGCCGCGCTCAACTCCCGCCCCGAGGTGACCTGGCTGGAGCCGGTGCCGGACGGCCGGGTGCTCCCCTCGGTGAGTGACCCGGCGGAGACCGCGGTGGAGCGGGAGACGATCCGGCTGGCCTTCGTCGCCGCGTTGCAGCATCTGCCGCCCAAGCAGCGGGCCGTGCTGATCCTGCGCGAGGTGCTCGCCTGGAAGGCGAGCGAAGTGGCCGAGTTGCTCGAAACGACCGTCGCTTCGGTCAACAGCGCACTTCAGCGAGCCCGTGCCACGCTCGCCGAATCCCCGCCCGCGACGACCGACTCCGCCGACCCGCTGGACGAGGAACAGCAGAAGCTGCTCGCCCGCTATGTGGCGGCCTTCGAGGGGTATGACATGCAGGCGCTGACCGCGCTGCTGCATGAGGACGCCACGCTGTCCATGCCGCCCTACGACCTGTGGCTGCGCGGACACGAGGACATCGTCGGCTGGATGCTGGGCGTCGGCTCGGTCTGCCGTGGTTCGCGCCTGGTGCCCGTGGTGGCCAACGGCACGCCGGCCTTCGCGCACTACCACCCGAGCGAATCGGGCAAGGGCTTCGACCCCTGGGCGCTCATGGTCATCGAGATCACCGACGGCGCGATCGCCGGGATCACGTCCTTCCTGGACACCGAGCGCTGGTTCCCGCTGTTCGACCTGCCCACCCGCCTGGAGGAGTGAGCGCGGCCGCCACCTCCCTACGACTCGTCGGCAAGCCCCACCAGTTCCAGCAGTGCGACGAGCGCGGGAGCGGCATGGCGCAGGCGGATGCGGCTGCCGTGCCGGCGGGCGGTGAGCCGGAGCCGGACGACGGCTTCGACCGCGGTCAGGTCGGGGCGGGTCAGCGCTCCGACGTCGCAGTCCACCACGGGCGCCCCCGTGCTGGTCAGCAGCGCCCGCAGCTCCTCGCACAGGCGCGGGACATCGGCCCGGCCGACCGGCCCGGCAACGACAAGGGCGATCGGCCCGGTGACATCCACAAGGGGAAGACCGGCGCGGCGAACGGAAATCATCGGTGCGCCGCCGCCGGCCGAACCGGGGGGCCGCGAACCAGCCCAGCACGCCCTGCGACGAGATCAGGGCGGTGGCGTGCGGTCCCCCCACCAGACCGTGGTCGGCCATGGGCACGCCCCTGCCGAGCGCGGATATCCCGGTCAGGCGATGCGTTCCAGGACGATCGGGCTCGCCGTGAAAGCGGTCCCGGCGGGGGCGATCTCGTACGCGGCGGCGAGCGATTCGAGGGCGTAACCGAACTTCTCCGGGGTGTCGGTGTGCAGGGTGAGCAGCGGCTGCCCCGCCGTCACCCGGTCCCCCGGCTTGGCGTGCAGCTCGACGCCCGCCCCGGCCTGCACCGGGTCCTCCTTGCGCGCCCGGCCCGCGCCGAGACGCCAGGCGGCCACCCCGACGTCGTACGCGTCGAGGCGGGTCAGCACGCCGCTCGAAGCGGCGGTGACCACATGCTGCTCGCGGGCGACCGGCAGGGCCGCGTCCGGGTCGCCGCCCTGGGCCGAGATCATCCGGCGCCAGTGGTCCATCGCCGAACCGTCGGCGAGCGCCTTGGCCGGGTCGGCGTCCGGCAGCCCCGCCGCGTCCAGCATTTCCCGGGCCAGCGCCAGGGTGAGCTCGACGACGTCGGCCGGGCCGCCGCCCGCGAGGACCTCGACGGACTCCCGCACCTCGAGGGCGTTGCCCGCGGTCCGGCCCAGCGGGGTGGCCATGTCGGTGAGCAGTGCGACCGTCCGCACACCGTGGTCGGCGCCGAGGCCGACCATGGTCGAGGCCAGTTCGCGGGCGTCGGCCAGGTTCTTCATGAAGGCGCCGGAACCGACCTTGACGTCCAGCACCAGCGAACCGGTGCCCTCGGCGATCTTCTTGGACATGATCGAGGAGGCGATCAGCGGGATGGCCTCGACGGTGCCGGTGACGTCGCGCAGCGCGTACAGCTTCTTGTCGGCCGGCGCCAGGCCGTCGCCCGCCGCGCAGATGACCGCGCCGACCGAGTCCAGGACGTCCAGCATCTCGGCGTTGGAGAGCAGCGCCCGCCACCCGGGGACGGACTCCAGCTTGTCGAGGGTGCCGCCGGTGTGGCCCAGACCGCGGCCCGACAGCTGCGGCACGGCGGCCCCGCAGGCGGCGACCAGCGGGGCGAGCGGCAGGGTGATCTTGTCGCCGACACCGCCCGTGGAGTGCTTGTCGGCGGTCGGTCGGGAGAGCGCCGAGAAGTCCATCCGCTCACCGGAGTTGATCATCGCGGCGGTCCAGCGGGCGATCTCGGCGCGGTTCATGCCGTTCAGCAGAATCGCCATGGCCAGCGCGGACATCTGCTCGTCGGCGACCTCGCCGCGGGTGTAGGCGTCGATCACCCAGTCGATCTGCTCGGGGCTCAGCTCGCCGCGGTCCCGCTTGGTGCGGATGACGGAGATGACGTCCATGGCTTTCCTTCCGGCCTTCCGGCAAAAAAATCGTATCGCGCGACTCTACGCGCATAGAGAAGAGTGGGTCGACGGCCCTCCCACGCTCCCGGGAGGGCCGTCGCTCTCAGCCGAGATGCTGCGGGCCGAACGCCTGGGGCAGCATCTCGGACAGCGGCAGCACACCGCCGGGTGTTTCGAGCAGCAGCCCGGGCCCGCCGAATTCGTACAGCAGCTGCCGGCAGCGACCGCACGGCACCAGGACCGCGCCCTCACCGTCCACACAGGTGAAGTGCGTCAGCCGGCCGCCGCCGGTGGCCTGCAACTGCGAGACAAGACCGCACTCGGCGCACAGGCCCAGACCGTACGAGGCGTTCTCGACGTTGCAGCCGACCACCGTACGACCGTCGTCCACCAGGGCCGCCACCCCGACCGGATACCGCGAGTACGGCGCATAGGCGCGGGCCATCACAGCCCGCGCGGCCTCCCGCAGAGCGTCCCAGTCGACCTCGGTCACTTGCCCTGGCCCTTCCGGTAGCGCATACCGTCCGCCTTCGGCATCCGCAGCCGCTGCGCGGACAGGGAGAGCACCAGCAGGGTCACCACATACGGCGTGGCGCCCACGAAGTCGGACGGGACATCGTCGGTCAACAGGTACCAGACCAGGACGACCACGGCCATGACCGCGCTGACCGTGCCCTGGATCATCGCCTTGCGGTACAGCTTCCACACCGCGAGCAGCACCAGCAGCACCACGATGAGCAGCAGCAGCGCGTGCACGGTCTCGCCGCCGTTGCGCAGCTGCAGCGCGTCGGAGAAGCCGAACAGGCCCGCGCCCATGGCGAGTCCGCCGGGCCGCCAGTTGCCGAAGATCATCGCGGCGAGGCCGATGTAACCGCGGCCGCCGGTCTGGTTCTCCAGGTAGATGTGCGTGGGGACCATCGCCAGGAACGCACCGCCGAGACCGGCCATACCGCCGGAGATGGCGACGGCCGCGTACTTGTACCGGTAGACGTTCACGCCCAGCGACTCGGCCGCGATGGGGTTCTCACCGCTGGAGCGCAGCCGCAGACCGAACGCGGTCTTCCACAGCACCCACCAGGTCCCGACGAAGAGCAGCACGGCCAGGATCGTCAGCACCGACACATCGGTGACCAGGCCACCGAGGATGCCGGCGAGGTCGGAGACGAAGAACCAGTGGTGCTTCTCGATCGACGACAACCCGTCCGAGAGCCCCGGGATGGTGACGGTGGGCATCGAGTCGACCGGCGGGGACTGCTTGGGGTTGCCGCCTGCGGCGATGGCGTCGCCGTGGTTGAAGAAGATCTTGGCGAGGTACTGCGTGGCGCCGAGCGCCAGCAGGTTGACCGCTACGCCGGAGACGATGTGGTCGACGCCGAAGGTGATGGTGACGATGCCGTGGATCAGGCCACCGAGCATGCCGAAGGTGATGCCGGCCAGCAGTCCCAGCCAGGGGCTGGTCTGCCAGCCGATCCAGCCGGCCCCGAAGGTGCCGAGGATCATCATGCCTTCGAGGCCGATGTTGACGACACCGGCCCGCTCGGACCACAGGCCGCCGAGGCCCGCGAGTCCGATCGGCACGGCCAGGCCCAGCGAGGCGCTGATCTGACCCTCCGAGGTGAGCTGGTCGGCGCCGGTGATGATGCGGACCAGCGAGACCAGGATCAGCGCGCCCGCGATGATCAGCAGGATCTTCGAGAGGCCGATCTTGCGGCCGGACGTGGCGTTCGCCGCCTTGGGAGCCGCCGGAGGCGGGGTCTTCGTCATGGTCGCGGTCATGCCGTCACCTCCTGCTGGTCCTGCTTGATCGAGGCGGCCTGCGCGGCGAGTTCGGCGCCGACCTTCTGCTGCTGGCGCTTGAGCCCGTAACGGCGTACGACCTCGTAGGCGATCACGACGCACAGGACGATGACGCCCTGGATCACGCCGAGGATCTCCTTGTCGTAGCCCATGAACTCAAGGTGGTTGGTGGTGCGCTCCAGGAAGCCCCAGAGCAGCGCGCCGAGCGCGATGCCGACCGGGTGGTTGCGGCCGAGCAAGGCGATCGCGATCCCGGTGAAACCGACACCCAGCGGGAAGTCGTTGCTGTACATGTGGCTGTCGTTGAGCAGCGTCGGCATGCCGATCAGACCGGCCATGGCGCCAGAGATGATCATGCTGGTGGCGACCATCTTCTTGACGCTGACCCCGCTCGCGGACGCCGCGGACTCGGACTGGCCGACCGCGCGGAGGTCGAAACCGAAGCGGGTGCGGCCCAGCACGAACCAGTACGCGACACCAGCCAGCGCCGCGATGAAGATGAAACCCCACAGCACGCCGGCCGGGCCGGTGTCGATGGAGAAGAACCAGGAGGACCTGGGCAGCGGCTTGGTGGAGACCAGGGTGCCGGAGTCGTCGAGCTGGCCGAGCCGGCCCGGCTGCATCAGATAGGCGATGACCGCGGTGGCGATCGAGTTGAGCATGATCGTCGAGATGACCTCGCTGACGCCCCGCGTCACCTTCAGCACACCCGCGATCCCCGACCACATCGCACCGACCAGCATGGCGGTGACGATCATCAGCGGGATCTGGACGGCGCCGGGCAGCGTCAGCGCGCCGCCCACGACCGCGGCGAAGAAGGCGGCCATGCGGTACTGGCCGTCGACGCCGATGTTGAAGAGGTTCATCCGGAAGCCGATGGCCACCGCGATGCCGGCGAGGTAGTACGTCGTCGCCTTGTTGAGGATGTAGATCTGGCTGTCGCTGGCCGAGCCGAAGCTGATCATGTCGCTGAACGCGGCGAACGGGTCCTTGCCGGTGGCCAGGATGACCAGCGCGGTGACGACCAGGGCCGCCACGATCGCGAGCAGCGGGGCGGCGATCGCCAGGATCAGCCGCTCCCGGTCGATGCGCGAGGTGTACTTCTTCATCGGTCCTCTCCCCCAGCTTCGCCGCCGGCGGTGTCCGGGGTGTCCGGAGTCTTCCGGGACTCCGGGATCCCCAGCGTCTTCGGGGCGGCCGGAGTCCTCGGGACTGCCGTCCCGTCGGGAACGGGCTTCTCGCCGTGGTCCAGGTGTCCGCTGGCGGCGCCGGTCATCGCGGAGCCGAGCTCCTCGGGGGTGATCGTGGCGGGGTCCGCGTCCGCGACCAGCCGGCCGCGGTACATCACCCGCAGGGTGTCGGACAGGCCGATCAGCTCGTCCAGGTCGGCGGAGATCAGCAGGACGGCGAGCCCCTCCCGACGGGCTTCCTTGATCTGGTCCCAGATCTGCGCCTGCGCGCCGACGTCCACGCCCCGGGTGGGGTGCGCGGCGATCAGCAGTCTGGGGCGGTGACTCATCTCCCGGCCGACGATCAGCTTCTGCTGGTTGCCGCCGGAGAGCGAGGCCGCGGTGACGTCGATCCCCGGCGTACGGACGTCGTACTCGGCGATGATCCGCTCGGTGTCGGCGCGCGCCGCCTTGGCGTCGATCAGTCCGCGCCGGGAGTTGGGCTCCTCGGTGACATGGCCGAGGATGCGGTTCTCCCAGAGCGGCGCCTCGAGCAGCAGGCCGTGGCGGTGCCGGTCCTCGGGGATGTATCCGACGCCGCTCTCGCGCCGTGTGCGGGTAGGGGTGTGCGAGATGTCCGTGGTGCCGAGGGTGATGACCCCGCCGTCCGGTTCGCGCATCCCCATGATCGCTTCGACCAGCTCCGCCTGGCCGTTGCCCTCGACACCCGCGATGCCCAGGACTTCGCCCCGGTGGATGGTGAAGGAGATGCCGGAGAGCACCTCGCGCACGAAGCCGTCGGCGTCGGCCGCGGTCAGCCTGATGTCGTCGAGTGTGAGCATCGGGGTGCCGGTGACCGTCGACTCGCGGGTCTCCGGCGAGGGTAGCTCGCTGCCGACCATCAGCTCGGCCAGCTGCTTGGTGGTGGTGGACGCCGGATCCACGGTGCCCACGGTGGTGCCGCGGCGGATCACGGTGATCTCGTCGGCGACCGACAGCACCTCGCCCAGCTTGTGGGAGATGAAGATGACGGTCAGGCCCTCGGACTTCAGCTCGCGGAGATTGTCGAAGAGCGAGTCCACCTCCTGCGGGACCAGCACCGCGGTCGGCTCGTCGAGGATGAGGGTGCGGGCACCGCGGTAGAGCACCTTGAGGATCTCCACCCGCTGGCGGTCCGCGACCCCGAGGTCCTCGACCAGGACGTCCGGGCGGACGTTCAGCCCGTACGCGTCGGAGATCTCCTTGATCCTGGCGCGGGCCTTGTTGCCGATGCCGTGCAGCTTCTCGCCGCCGAGCACGACGTTCTCCAGGACGGTGAGGTTGTCGGCGAGCATGAAGTGCTGGTGCACCATGCCGATGCCGAGCGCGATGGCGTCGGCGGGCGTGGCGAAGGAGGCCTGCTTGCCGTCGACGGTGATGGTGCCCTCGTCCGGCTTCTGCATGCCGTAAAGGATCTTCATCAGGGTCGACTTGCCGGCACCGTTCTCACCGCAGAGCGCGTGCACGGTGCCCTTGCGGACGGTGATGTCGATATCGCGGTTGGCGACGACACCGGGGAATCGTTTGGTGATGCCGCGCAGTTCGACGGCGGGCGGGCTGGACGCGTTGATGACGCACTCTCCTCGGGAGAAGGAGCGATGGGGCGGCGGGCCCCGGCGGAGTCGGGGGTGCGGTGACGCTAACGCGCCAACTGCACGCTACACGCGTAGAGTTGACACATTGTTACGACCCGACGCCTATCGCGCGCCAGGTCGTTAGGGGGCCCGGGAGGGGATGTGGCAACCCTCTCACCGGGCCCATGGGAGACGGCGGGTCAGGGAGTGGTCTTGACCTTGACGGTGCCGTCGGCGATCTTCTTCTTCGCCGCGTCGAGCTGCGGCTTGATGTCGTCGATGAAGCCCCCGCTGGTGGACAGCGAGACGCCGCCCTTGGCGAGCGAGTAGGTGTTGGTGCCGGTGACGGGCTTGCCGTCGTGGACCGACTTGACCAGGTCGTAGACGCCGATGTCGACGTTCTTGACGACCGAGGTCAGGATCGAGGTCTTGTACTGCGCCAGCGACGGAATGTTGTACTGGTCCGAGTCGACGCCGATCGCCCAGGCGCCCTTCTTGCCGTGGACGGCCTCGATCGCGCCGTTACCGGACGAGCCGGCCGCCGAGAAGACCACGTCAGCGCCCTTGTCGAGCATGCCCTGCGCGGCCTGCTCGCCCTTGTCGGGGCTGGCGAAGCCGGAGGTGTCCGAGCCGTGGCTCAGGTACTGCCGGTCGATCTTGATGCTCTTGTTGGTGTCCTGGACGCCCTGGACGTAACCCGCCTCGAACTTCTTGATCAGCGGAATGTCCACACCGCCGATGAAGCCGACGTGCTTCGTCTTGGTCTTCAGCGCCGCGGTGACACCCGCGAGGTAGGAGCTCTGCTCCTCGGTGAAGACGATGTTGTCGATGTTCTTCGCGTCGACCACGGAGTCCACGAGGCCGAAGGTGACCTTCGGGTACTTCGCGGCGACCTTCTTCATCGACGGCGCGTAGGAGTAGCCGATGCCGACGATCGGGTTGTAGCCCGCGTCGGCCAGGTCGGTGAGCCGCTGCTCGCGGTCGGCCTCGGTGTCCGACGTCTTGGCGGTCAGCTCCTTGACGTCACCACCGAACTCTGACTTGGCCTTGTCGATACCGCGCGCGGCGGAGTCGTTGAAGGAGTGGTCGCCTCGGCCGCCGACGTCGTACGCGACGCCGACCTTGACACCCTTGGACGAGGAGGAGGACGACGAGGCGGAGCCGGACTCCTTCTGGGTCGACGTGCTGCCGCAGGCGGAGACGGAGAGAGCGAGGGCCGCGGTGGCTATGCCAGACGCAGCGATCTTGGTTACCCGGCGCAAGAGGAGGTCCCTTCAAACAAAACTGGAAGCGCCTCTTCCGGCGCTGGTTTTCGCCAGGATCGTAACGCGCGTAGATGTCAGGTAAAGGCCCGTTCGGAACCTGTTATCGGATCGACGCGAACGGGGCCTGACGTGGCCGGCTACAACCGGTGTCCGGCGAGCAACGCGGCGGCAGTGAAGAGCTCGACGGCGACCTCGATCGCGGACTCGTCGGCGTCGAAATCACCCCGGTGCAAATCACCTCCGACGCCGTCGCCCGGCGTACGCACACCGAGCCTGACCATCGCGCCGGGCACCCGCTCCAGGTACCAGGAGAAGTCCTCGCCGCCCAGGCTCTGCGCGGTGTCCTCGATCGCGTGCAAGCCGCGACGGGCGGCCATCGCGTCGCGCAGCAGCTCGGCGACGGCTCCGTCGTTGACGACCGGCGGCACCCCGCGGACGTAGTTGATCACCGTCTTGGCCCGCTGGATTTCGGCCACCTCGTCGATCGCCGCATGCACCAGGTCGGGCGCGGCCCGCCAGGCGTCGAGATCCAGACACCGCACGGTCCCGGAGAGCTCCGCGTGCTGCGGGATGACGTTGCAGGCGTGCCCGGAGTCGATACGCCCCCAGGTGACGACGAGCCCCGACCGGGCGTCCACCCGCCGGGCCAGCAGCGCCGGCACGTCGACGGCGACCTTCGCGACGGCGGTGACCAGGTCCGTGGTCAGGTGCGGCCGCGCGGTGTGCCCACCGGGTCCGTCCAGGGTGATCTCCACACGGTCGCAGGCGGAGGTGATGGGCCCGGTCCGCAGCCCGATCCGCCCGGCATCGACCTTGGGGTCACAGTGCACCGCGATGATCTGCCCCACGCCGTCGAGCGCCCCGGACTCGATGGCGTCGAGCGCACCGCCCGGCAGTACCTCCTCGGCGGGCTGGAAGATCAGCCGCACCGGAAACGGCAGCTGCCCGGCCCGGTGCAGCTCGGCCAGCACCAGCCCGGCGCCGAGCACCGCCACCGTATGGACGTCGTGTCCGCAGGCGTGCGCCATGTCCGGCACGGTGGACCGGTAGGCGCACCCGATCTTGGTGTCCGGGATGGGCAGGGCGTCGATATCGGCCCGCAGCGCGAGCATCGGCCTGCTTGCTCCCCCGCCGCCCTCCGGCATGCCGATATCGCACAGCAGCCCGGTCCCGGTGTCGAGCACCCGCGGCGCGAGCCCCGCCTGCTCGAGCCGCGCCTTGATCGCCGCGGTGGTACGGAACTCCTGGTTCCCGAGCTCGGGGTGCCGATGCAGATCCCGCCGGAGGGCGATCAGCTCGTCACGCAACTCCGCCGGGAGTACCCCGGGCAGCACCTCGTCGCCGGCGTCGCCGCCTGCGCCGCTGTCGGTGGACTGATGAACATCGGACTCGAGGGGGGTCAAGTGGTTCACCTGTTCAAGGTTAGGCCCCTTCACGGCTCAACCACCGGTCCATCCGCGAATTTCAGCCGCATAGGCGAAAGAATCTCGGCTTGCGCGGCATGGCCTACGCCTTCGATGGGTAAAGGCAGGCGCGTTCCGGGATCCGATCCTGGCAGCCGTGTCTGCGGCACCACATTCTGTACAAGGTTCGGGCGGTGGACGTGCAGCGTCACCGGCCCGCAGCCGGTGCCGACCCCATCGGAGTAAGTCGCTGCACGTCGCGGGCCGTTCCCGTGACGCCCGCCAGGAAACTCTGGGCGCGGGGTGAGGCGGTGGCGGTGAGCCAGACGGGGTCGATGTCGCAGACGGCGACGCGGACCTCGGTGCCGGTCAGGGCGAGCGGGAGGGTGTGGACCACGGTGGAAGGGAAGCTCACGATGGTGCGGCCGATGGGGCCGCGGCGGGCTATCAGTTCCAGCGGGAGGTCGGGGCGGACGATCTCCAGGCCGGTTTCGATGTGCAGGCGGTGCAGTTTGTCGGTGGCTTCGCGGCGGTGGGCGAAGTAGCGGGTCGCGTGGTGGGTGCGGGCCAGCGAGGCCACGGCGGTGATGTAGCGGTCCGGGTCCACCACCCCCGTCTCGACGAGCGAGGTGCCCACCAGGTCGGAGGTGCGGGTGATGCGGGGCGGTCCGAAGCGGGCGCGGGTCCAGGCGAAGTCGTTCCGGGTGATGGTCAGGCCGGGGGGCGCGGTGTCGACCGGCATGGCGCTGAAGACCTCGACGGTGCGGCGGCGGGACGGAGTCAGCCGGCGGCGGGCCGCCGAGGACATCGGGGCGAAGAGGAGGTCGCGGGGGCCCCGGCGGCCACGCCGGTGCCAGCGGGTCAGGGGCTGCCTCGCGGCGAGTTGGGCGATGAACTCCATGGTGGCGGTGCCGTCGTCGACCACCGTCAGGTCCCGGGCGCCGGTGATCGAGAGGAGGAGCTGCACGTAACGGGAGAACGGGTCGCCGATGACGATCCGGCCGGCCCCGTGAAGCAGCGGCAGGAGACCGCCGATCGTCCGGAACGGCGCCGCCGCGCCGCCACGCGCCTCCTCCCACCGCACCGTGATCCCTTCGCCGCGGGCCAGTTCGGCCATCCGGCGCAGCTGGCCGCGGGACATCGGGTCGAGCGGTGAGAGGACGACCACAGTCAGGTCCGTGGTCGCCGTGTGAGCCCATTCCAGCAGGTTGAGCAGCTGGACGGGGCTCTCCACGAAGGCGAGCGTGGCGGGGGCGCTCTTCACTGGGGCGGCCTCTCCTCGTACGGACCTGTGCCTCGACGGATCAGACGGACGCGGGCTCGCGGTGGTCGGCCTCGGCGACCACCCCGGCCACCCGGCGCAGCTTCTTCATCGGGGCGAGCTCCGAGTCGTAGACCTTCTTGACACCGTCACCGAGGGAGGCCTCGATGGTGCGGATGTCGCGGACCAGGCGCTGCAGGCCCTGCGGCTCGACGGAGGCTGCCTGGTCGGAGCCCCACATCGCGCGGTCCAGGGTGATGTGGCGCTCGACGAAGGCCGCGCCGAGCGCGACGGCGGCCAGCGTGGTCTGCAGGCCGGTCTCGTGGCCGCTGTAGCCGATCGGGACGTTCGGGTACTCGGACTGCAGGGTGTTGATGACCCGCAGGTTGAGCTCCTCGGCCTTCGCCGGGTATGTCGAAGTGGCGTGGCAGAGCAGGATGTTGTCGCTGCCGAGCACCTCCACCGCGTGGCGGATCTGGCGCGGGGTCGACATGCCGGTGGAGAGGATGACCGTACGGCCGGTGGCGCGCAGTGAGCGCAGCAGCTCGTCGTCGGTGAGTGAGGCGGATGCGACCTTGTGGGCGGGCAGGTCGAACTTCTCCAGGAAGGCGACGGCCTCGGTGTCCCACGGCGAGGCGAACCAGTCGATGCCGCGCAGCGCGCAGTGGTCCGAGATGGCCCGGTACTCCGCCTCGCCGAACTCCACGCGGTGGCGGTAGTCGATGTACGTCATCCGGCCCCAGGGGGTATCGCGCTCGATGTCCCACTGGTCGCGCGGGGTGCAGATCTCGGGTGTGCGCTTCTGGAACTTGACCGCGTCGCAGCCGGCTTCGGCGGCCACGTCGATCAGGGCGAGGGCGTTGTCCAGCTCACCGTTGTGGTTGATGCCGATCTCGCCGGTGATGTAGACGGGGTGGCCAGGGCCCGCGGTCCTGTTGCCGAGGGTGCGGAGGCGGGTGGTGCGCATGAGGGGTGTCCTTAGCTGTGGGAGGTGTTGAGGGCGGGGCCCAGGAGCCAGGCGGCGATCTCGCGGATCGCGCCCTCGCCGCCTGGGGTGGTGGTGACCGCGCGGGCGGCGCCGCGTACGACGTGGTGTGCCTGGGCGACCGCGACGGGCCAGCCGACGAGGCCGAAGCACGGCAGGTCGTTCACGTCGTTGCCGACGTAGAGCACGCGCTCGGGCGCGACGCCCTGTTCTTCGCACCACTGCTTGAGTGCGAGGTCCTTGCGGTCGATGCCGTGCAGCACGGGGACGCGCAGTTTGCGTGCCCGGGCGGCGACGACGGGGTTCTGTT
The DNA here is from genome assembly GCF_040689485.1 of Streptomyces sp. NPDC051322. Lineage (NCBI taxonomy): Bacteria > Bacillati > Actinomycetota > Actinomycetes > Kitasatosporales > Streptomycetaceae > Streptomyces > Streptomyces sp. NPDC051322. Next base: position 22,420 of record NZ_JBFBAK010000010.1, read on the forward strand.
CGGTGGAGAGGATGAGGAGCCTGAGGTCCGTGGTGTCACGGAGGGCGGCGATCCCGAGGCCGTCGCCGCGGTGCACGGCGACGAACTCGTGGCCCTCGGCGTCGATGAGGACCCGGTCGTCCGTCTGGGTGCCGTCGAAGTCGAGGACCACCGCGTCGACGTCCTCGCGGCTCGGCAGCGTCCGGGTGTCGAGCAGCGGGGCCAGGGCGCGGGCCCGGGCCAGGTCGTGCGGGTCGTCGATCTCCAGGACCCGGGCCGGGTCCGTACGGACCAGTGCGGTCCGGCCGAAGAAGCGGTGCCGGGTGGCGCGGAAACCGGCGGCGTTCATCGCGTACGCCGCGCCGGTCTCCAGGTAGTCCTGCGGCCGGTCCTGGCGGCGGGGCCTACTCGCCTTGTCGTGGTTGACGCCGACGGCCTCCGCATTCGCCGGGCTTTCCCGCCACAGGAAGCCGTGCGTGGCGGCGACCGTGTGCGCGGTGTCCGCACCGCCCTCGGCGACCGCCGCGGCGACCCCGTCGATGTCCTCCCCGGTGAGGAAGGGGCTGGTGCACTGGACGAGCAGCACCACGTCCGTCCCCGGGTAACCGTTCAGGGCGTGCAGCACCGCCGCCTCGCTGGTCGCGGTGTCACCGGCGATCTCGGCGGGGCGCAGCACCACGTCGGCGCCGGCCTCCCGGGCCGCGGCCGCGATGCGTTCGTCGTCGGTGGAGACGGCGACATCGGTGACCAGGCGGGCGCCGAGGCAGGCCCGGACCGCCCGGACCACCAGGGGCACGCCGCCGACCGCGGCCAGGTTCTTGGCGGGTACGCCCTTGGATCCGCCGCGTGCGGGGATCACGGCCAGCACTTTGGTGGGCGTCACAGCGCTGGGTGTCACAGCAGTGGGTGTCACAGCGGTGGGCATCACAGTTCTCCCATGCGGCGGATGACGGGAGCCACGCGCTGGACGCCGTGACGGTAGGCGCCGCGCGCCACATCGCGTAGGGCGTCACGTACCACCCGCCGGACACCGGCGACCTCGCCGGCCGGAGCGGTGTCGAGGCGGTAGCGGGCGAGGATTCCCGGGAGGTAGCCGGGCGCGGTGGCGGCGGTGTAGTAGGGGGCGATCGGCGGGAGCGCGGGCCGGGCGAGGAGGTCGGCGACCCGTTCGCGTACGGCGTGGAAGGCCGTGTCGTACGGCACGTCGGCGGCCACGCCCTGCCCGGCCAGCCACACCGGGTCGGCGTCGGGGCGTTCACCGGCGTCGAGTCGGTCCCAGGACGCGAGGCAGCCGGAGCCGATGAAGTGGTGGTTGCCGAGCGCTTCCCGGACGCCGAGGTCGGTGAGGACGACGGTGGGGATGCGCCGGTGCAGGGATTCCAGGGCTGCCGTCGACGAGACGGTGACCAGCAGGTCGGTGCGGTCGAGCAGCTCGCCCATGTGCCCGTAGACGAGGCGGAAGTTGGGCGGCGGTTCGGCGGCGAGTTTCTCGGCCAGCTTCTGGTAGGGCAGTTCCTCGATGTGCGTGGTGTGCTCGCCGGGCCGGGAGCGGAGTTTCAGCAGTACCTCGCGGCGCGGGTGCAGCCTGGCGTGCTCGACGAGGCGGCGCAGCAGATAGCCGCGGTCCTCGCGCGACTCGGGTACGGAGGGCTGCGCGGCGAAGACCAGCGTGTCGCGGCCGTCCGCCGGAGCGTAGGGCGCCCCGCCCAGGAAGGGCAGCGCGGTCTCGATGACCGCCGATGCGTCGGCGCCCACCCCGGCGTAGACCGAGCGGAACCGCTCCGCGTCGTGGCGGGAGTTGGCGAGTACGACGTCCGCGCCGTGTCGCAGCAGCAGCCCGTCGGCCAGCTTCTCGTAGACGACGCCGACATAGCCGGTGACGACCACGGGCCGACGGTCCAGGGCGGCCAGCCCGTGCAGGACCGCCTGGACGGCTCCCCCGACGAGCGCGAGGATCACCACGTCGTAGGTGTCCTGCTGGAGCGCGCGGACGAACTCGGCGCCGGTCACTTCGCGCAGGTCGTCCGGGTCCACGCCGGCCCCGACCTCGGCGAGCTGGCGGGGGGTGGGGGTGGCCCGGCCGCGCAGCAGAAAACCGCTGAGGTCGACGTCTCGTTCGGAGAGACGGCGTGCGGTGAGCGCGCCCCATTTCCAACGGGTGTCGGAATCGGCGATCACGGCTACGCGGAGAGCGTTGCCGGCACGTGGAGGACATGGTCTTACTGGCAGACATGGTCTTACTGGCACACCCAAGAAGGTAGAAAGGAATTCCGTTCGGCGGCCCAACTCGACTGCAACAAAGGGTTAACAGCACGCTTCCGGATGGGGAGAAATCCCGGTGCCTGATCCGGTTCACTGTTCCGCCACGCGTCGTTCACCCTGCGTACCGTCACAGGTCAGCGGAAATGCCGGGAGCGAAATTAACGTCACGCGGGTGGTCAAGCTCTCCGTCATCGTGCCGTTCTTCAACGTGCAGACATACGCCCCCGACACCCTCAGAAGTCTCCGCGCGAACGCCCGCGACGACTTCGAGTTCCTGCTGGTCGACGACTGTTCGACGGACGGGACCCCGGAGATCCTCGAGCCTGCCACGCGGGAACTGCCCGGGGCGGTCCTCCTCGGACACCGGCAGAACGGAGGTCTCGCCACCGCTCGCAACACCGGCCTCGACGCCGCGCGCGGGGAGTACATCACCTTCCTCGACGGCGACGACTGGCTGGCACCCGGGTACTACGAGCGGCTGCTGGCCGCCGCGGAGGGGCTGGGCTGCGACTTCGTCCGTACCGACCATGTGCAGTGCACGGGCCGCACCCGGTCCGTGCACCGCGTGCCGCACGGCAGGCGCGGGGAGGTGCTGAACCCGCGTGACGTCATCCTGCCCGCCGACCGTTCCACTCCGGTCGACTACGCCTACGCCTGGGCCGGGCTGTATCACCGCAAGCTGCTGGACCGTGGGCTGCTGCACTTCACCGCCGGTCTGCGCACCGCGGAGGACCGCCCCTGGATCTGGCGGCTGCACCGCGAGGCCGAATCGTTCGCCGCGCTGAGTCTGCTCGGGGTCTTCTACCGCCGGGGCGTCGCTTCGTCTCTCACCCAGATCGGCGACGTGCGCCAGCTCGATTTCATTCGCGCTTTCGACCAGGTTATCGACGATACGTCGAGAGATGTCGATGCGGATCTGTTGCTCCCCAAAGCGGTGCGCACCTATTGCGCCATCATTTCCCACCACTTGGGCTCCATCGAAAGGTTCGAACCAGCTGTGGCACGTAAATTGCGCACCGTCAGTGCGGCCGCGCTGAAGCGAATGCCGCAGGACCTGCTGAGCGACGCCCTCGACTCGATGGACACCCAGCGCGCCTCCCGGCTGCGCAGGCTCCGCAGGCGCCCGGCGCCGCTGACGGCGGAGGTCGCGGCGTGACACCCGGACGCACCACCCAGATCTTCTACGCCTCCACGCTCTACGGAGCCGCCACGCTCGCCGCCGCGATCGACAGCGGCTGCTTCGACCCCGCCGAACGGCGCCTGCTGCTGGTCGGCAACAACGCGGCCGTCCCGGAGACCACACCCGCGCTGGACGAGATGCCCGGCTTCGACCGGCTACGCGACCGGTTCGACGCGGTGCTCTCCTGGAACGCCACCATCGCTCCGCTGCACCCCGGAGGCTGGTCTCCGCGACCCGACGACGTCCCCCTGTGGGAACGGCAGTTGAGGCTGGCGTGGGACCTCGGTGACCACCGGATCGAGCTGGTCGTCGAGTCCATCCAGGTCAACCCGGCGCAGGCGCTCGCCCTGCTGTTCCAGGACGCGCCGGTGACGGTGTACGCGGACGGGCTGATGTCGTACGGACCGACCCGCAACAAGATCGACCCACTGATCGGGACACGGATCCGGGGCCTGCTCCACCTGGACCTGGTGCCCGGTCTGACGCCGTTGCTGCTCGCGGAGTTCGGGGTGGAACCGGAGATCGTGCCGACCGCGGCCTTCCTGAAGGTGCTGGCCGAGCTGGCCGAATCGGCGACAGGGCTGCCCGAGTGCGCCGAGCCTCCGGCCCTGCTGCTCGGCCAGTACCTCTCGGCTCTGGAGATCCTCACCCCGCAGGAGGAGGAGGATCTCCATGTCCGGATGCTGCGCGGTGCGGTGGCCCTGGGCCACCGCACCATCGTCTTCAAACCGCACCCGACGGCCCCGGCCCGCTGGTCGCGCCTGCTGGAACGGGAGGCGGAGCAGCTGGGCGTCGAACTGACCGTGGTGGAGTGCCCGTTGCTCGCGGAGACGCTGTACGAGCGGGTGCGTCCCGCGCTGGTGGTGGGGTGCTTCTCGACGGCGCTGCTGACGGCACGTGCCTTCTACCGGATCCCGGTCGCCCGTACCGGCACAGAGCTGCTGCTGGACCGGCTCGCGCCGTATCAGAACAGCAACCGGGTGCCGGTGACGATCGTCGACGCGCTGCTGCCGGAGCCGGCGGGCGACACCGCCACGCCCGCCGACGAGCTGCCGGGCCTGGTCGCGGCCGTCGGCTTCGCGATGCAGCCGCAGCTGCGACCGGACCTGCGGCCGGCCGCCGAGGCGTATCTCGCCGCTCATCTCGACGACCACACCTGGCGCTACTTCAAGCGGCGCAGACTGACGGTGCTCGGGCTGCCGGGCGGGGTACCGGCGCAGTTGGCCTTCATCCCGCGCAACGCGACGGTACGGCGGGTCGCCCGGCGGGCGCGTTCGCTCAAGAGGATCGCCCTGGGATGACCTCCCGTGGCCGCTCCCGCCGCGGCCACGGCCCCCGGTGCGGGGCCGCGGCGGGACCGCTCAGAACGCGTCGGTCGGCACGTAGGTCCCCCACACCTCGCGCAGCGCGTTGCAGACCTCGCCGACCGTGGCGCGTGCCCTGAGTGCGTCCTTCATCGGATACAGCACGTTGTCCGTGCCCGCAGCCGCCTTCTTCAGCTCGGTGAGCGCCGCATCGACGGCCGGCTGGTCCCGGTCGGCGCGCAGCGCGGCCAGCCGCGCCGCCTGCTGGGCCTCGATCGCGGGGTCCACGCGCAGCGGCTCGTAAGGTTCCTCGGCGTCCAGCTGGTAGCGGTTGACGCCGACCACGACCCGCTCGCCGCTGTCGGTCTCCTGGGCGACGCGGTAGGCGTTGCGCTCGATCTCGCCCTTCTGGAAGCCGTTCTCGATCGCGGCCACCGCGCCGCCCAGGTCCTCGACCCGCTCCATCAGCGCGAGCGCCGCCTCCTCCACCTCGTCCGTCATCCGCTCCACCACGTACGAGCCGGCGAACGGGTCGACGGTGGCGGTCACGTCGGTCTCGTAGGCGAGGACCTGCTGGGTGCGCAGGGCCAGCCGGGCGGACTTGTCGGTCGGCAGCGCGATGGCCTCGTCGAAGGAGTTGGTGTGCAGCGACTGCGTGCCGCCGAGGACCGCGGCGAGCCCCTGCACGGCGACCCGCACCAGATTGACCTCGGGCTGCTGGGCGGTGAGCTGCACGCCCGCGGTCTGGGTGTGGAAGCGCAGCATCAGTGACTTCGGGTTCTTCGCACCGAAATCGTCGCGCATCACCTTCGCCCAGATCCGGCGCGCCGCACGGAACTTGGCGACCTCCTCGAGGATGGTCGTGCGCGAGACGAAGAAGAAGGAGAGGCGGGGCGCGAAGTCGTCGACGTCCATCCCCGCCGCGACGGCCGTGCGGACGTATTCGATGCCGTCGGCCAGGGTGAAGGCGATCTCCTGCGCGGGCGAGGCACCGGCCTCCGCCATGTGGTAGCCGGAGATCGAGATGGTGTTCCACTTCGGGATCTCGGCCCTGCAGTACTTGAAGATGTCCGCGATCAGCCGCAGCGAGGGCTTGGGCGGGAAGATGTACGTCCCGCGGGCGATGTACTCCTTCAGCACGTCGTTCTGGATCGTGCCGGTGATCCTGCCGGCCGGTACACCCTGCTCCTCGCCGACGAGCTGGTACATCAACAGCAGCAGCGCAGCCGGGGCGTTGATGGTCATCGAGGTGGACACCTTGTCCAGCGGAATCCCGCCGAACAGCACCCGCATGTCGTCGATCGAGTCGATGGCGACACCGACCTTGCCGACCTCGCCGGACGAGATGTCGGCGTCGCTGTCGTGCCCCATCTGGGTCGGCAGGTCGAAGGCGACCGAGAGGCCCATGGTGCCGTGCTCGATGAGCTGCCGGTAACGGGCGTTGGACTCGGTGGCCGTGCCGAAACCGGCGTACTGGCGCATGGTCCAGGGCCGGCCGGTGTACATCGACGGATACACACCACGGGTGTACGGGTACGCCCCCGGCGCACCGAGCTTCTCGGCCGGGTCCCATCCCTCCAGGGTGTCCGGGCCGTACACCGGCTCGATCGGGAGCCCACTCTCGGTGATGCGTCCTTCGCCGGATTCGTGCGCCATCTGCTGTGCCTCCCGCTGAAAAAACTACCCACTGGTACGTCCCGGCCCTCGCCACGGACTGTAGCGGCGGGCGTGCGGCGGGTGGAGACCTACACGCTGGGACCTTGCTCACAGCGTGTCCGGATCGTGTCCCCGGCTTTCGCAACCGGCGGGGCCGGGAATCTGTCCCTGGATACACCGGAGAGAGCAGGGGGCCGAAATGCGGAACGGATTGCGGGACACGTTGCTGGGCAGAGCACTGGCCGCGGCCGCCGTCGTGGCCGTGGCAGCGGGCTGTTCGGCGCAGACCACGGGGACGCCGGACGCCAAAGGCGTGCGGAGCGCGAAGAGCGCGAAGCCGAGCAGTGGTACGGCGGGCAGCAGCACGGCGGCCGCCTCGCCCAGCCCCTCACGAAGCGGCGCGAAGACCGCGCCGGTCGCCGGGACGCCGGCGGCGTCCGCCACCACCGCCCCGGCGAAACAGCCGGTCGATGCGGCGACGCCCAGGACCCTCATGTCCCGGGGCAGCAACGGCAAGCAGGTGCGTGAACTGCAGGCGAGGCTGCGCCAGATCGGCTGGTTCGACGAGACCCCGACGGGCACCTACGGGCCGGTGACCGTCGCTTCGGTCCAGGGTTTCCAGGCCAAGCGGGGCCTGGCCGCCACCGGCCGGACCGACACCGTCACCTGGCAGAAGCTGCTTGCCATGACCAGGACGCCGACCCGTGACGAACTGAACGGGACGGCGGGCGGACAGCAGCGGGGCAAGCTCGACCCGCGCTGTATGACCGGCCGGGTGATGTGCATCAGCAAGACCAGCCGCACGCTGAGCTGGGTCGATGACGGCCACGTGCTCTCGACGATGGACGTGCGGTTCGGCTCGCAGTACACACCGACCAGGGAAGGTACCTTCCACGTCGACTTCAAGAGCCGGCATCACGTCTCGACGATCTACCACACGGCCATGCCGTACGCGATGTTCTTCAGCGGCGGTCAGGCGGTGCACTACTCCTCGGACTTCGCGGCCCGGGGCTACAACGGCGCCTCGCACGGCTGCGTCAACGTCCGGGACGAAGGGAAGATCGCCGCACTCTTCGCCCAGGTGAAGGTCGGCGACAAGGTCGTCGTGTACTGGTGAGGTCGTGTACGGGCGGGATTGGGGGCGCGGGTGGGTCCGGGGGAACGTAACCCACCCGCGCCGGGTGCGTGGAGCCGAAGGTACGGGGGGAACCCCGGCTCACACGCGGCCGATGACCAGTCGGCTCACTCTCTACTGCGCCGGGCGCTCGAAAAGTGTCACACCTGTCGGTGTCACACCTACCGTTCGGTCTGCCCGTGCCGACCGTTCGAAGCCCCGCCGCCGTGACCGGTGCTCGGTGCAGCGTTCGAAGACACGCTCGGTGACACGCTCGGTGGCGTGCTCGCGGACGTGCTCGGCGCAGCCTTCGAGGAGGGCTCGAGGGAGAAGGCCGAAGCGAGCGGGGGGACGGAGAGCGAAGGCGACGGGGAGGGTGACACGTCGGGCGCGAAGGACGCTTTCCCTTGGTCACCATCGCTGCTGCCGTCGCTGCTGCCGCTCTTCTGGCCGTTGAGCACCCGGTCACAGAACTTCGCGATTCTGGACGCGCCGTGGGCTTGGGACACCAGCGTCTGCCGGCCGTCGACGTCGACGTGTCCCGCACGGTAGTCACGGCAGGCTGCCACCAGTCGGAGGTACGCCTTGCCGGCCCCGTGCACGGCTCCGCCGGGAGACGTCCGGTCCTGGTCGGACGGGGCGGACGACTTTCCGGATCCGTTGCTGCCGTGCTCTGCACCCGGATCCTGCTGCTGACTGCCCTGTCGACCGCCGGGCAGCGGACCGTCGGGCCGGCCCGGGGGGCTCTGCCGACCCGGCTGTCCGGAGCCGGGGGTCCCGGGGCCGGGGTTCGGCGCCGCGCTCGTACCGGCCCCCGTCGTCGGCGGGGAAGCCGGCGGGCTCGCGGTCGCCGCAGCCGAAACCGATGAGGCGGGCATGGGTTCGTGCGGCCGGAAGGGCGAGGGCAGCATGCCCGCCCCTGCCGCGACGGCCACTCCGCTCAGTGTGCATCCGGCCACCGCGGCTGCGACGCCGAACCACACGGGTCTGCGCCAGCGGCCGCCGGCCGGGGACGAGGGAGCCGACAGCGCGCCGAGGCGTACCGGACCGAGGGCATTCGGTTCTGCGGCCCTGGCCTGCCGAAATGCCTCCAACGCGAGCTTCTCGCCCGGGAACTCGCCGTTTTCGGGATGCACGGCGGGCCGGGCCACGCCGTCCAGCGCGGCATACAGCCGCGCGGCCTGCGCCCGGGCATGATCGTCGACAGCTCCGACCGGGCCGCCGTCCAGCAGGCGGTCAGCCATGTCCTTGTCGAGCCATTCGCACCGCTCGTCGGGCATCACATGTCCCTCTGCGTCCAGCGATGTGAATGCGTCACACCAACCGCCGTTGTCGCCTCCTCGCGCGCCGCGCGCTGCGGGGGCACGGCATCGAGTCCGTACTGGCCGGCGTCGGGGCCGAGCAGTTCCGCGAGCCGTTTCAGTCCGCGGTGCGCCGCGGTCCGTACCGCACCGGGGCGCTTGCCGAGTGTCCTGGCGGCGGTCTTCGCGTCGAGTCCGACGACCACGCGCAGCACCACTGCTTCTGCCTGGTCCTGCGGAAGCTGGGCGATGAGCCGCATCGTGCGGCCGGTGGCCAGGGCTTCCATCGCTTCGTCGGCGGTATCGGACTCGCCCGGCTCACCGGCGAGTTCCGATTCGTCACCGCCGACCGCGGGGCGCCTGCCCCGCATCCGTATGTGATCCAGTGCGCGATTGCGGGCTATCCGCGCCGCCCAGCCGCGGAACCGGTCCGCGTCGCCGCTGAAGCGCTGCAGGTCCCGGGCTATCTGCAGCCAGGCCTCGGACGCGACGTCTTCGGCGTCCGGCTCGCCGACGAGTGTCCGTACATAGCCCAGCAGCCGCGGGTGCACAGCGCGGTACACAGTCCGGAAGGCATCTTCGCCCCCGTCCTGCGCCGCGAGCACCGCGGCGGTCAGCTCCGCGTCGTCCCCCAGCACTTCCTCAACCTGTCCCGCTGCCCTGCGTCGCCGATTCCCAGCCGGTCACTACTGCCGCGCCAACTGTGTGCAAACCGTCACGCTACGGCCTGAGCCCGCGTACGTCCACGGCTTGTACAACTCGCAACAACTGAGGAGGTGTGACAGAAAGCGCATCCCCGGCGCTGAGAGAGATACGGGACCCGTACCGCGGCTCCCGCGGATGACGACCGGGGCCTCTCCTGTGGGGGGTGGCGGCCCCGGTCGTCATCCCTCGATCCCGGCGAGCGGCCCGCGCACGAGCAGCGCCGCGAACGAGTCGGCTGACGACCGGGGCCACCTGCTGTCAGCGGTGGCGACGGCCCCAGCTCACAGTGTCGACCACATGCCCGCGCGCGTCGCGCAGGGTGGCCCGGTCCCCGGCCTTGTCCCAGACGCTGGAGCGCCGGTCCTGGTAGACGTTACGTGCGTTGTCGCGTCCGAAGCCGGTGTGGACCTTCACCGACTTGTGCGCGCCCAGACGCAGCGCGTGGAACCGGTAGGTGTGGTGCTGGGAGTCGCTCAGCGTCCAGTTCTTCAGATTGACCGCCCGATGGGTCTTGTTGGTGACGGAGATCCACTCGGTGCCCAGGTCGGCGCGCTGGCCCCGGTGGTGGGTTTCGAAATGGACGCCGCTGAGGTCGATCGCGGCCCGCTCGTGACGCGGGGCCGGGTGGTGATGGTCACTGGCCGCCGCCGGGAAGGCCGCGGCCAGCAGGGCCCCTGACGCCAGTACCGCGGCGGCGAGACGGGAACCCGAGGACAGAGAAGGCAAGGACGACATGTGAACCCCCAGATCAGGGCGTGCGCACGCCGGTTGGCAGATGCGCATCGTGCGGATGAACAGCCGGCTCCGCGCCGGACATCCACACTCTGGACCGGCCCCGACGCTCAGCGCGGAGAAACTTCGCCGTGTTACAGAAAGCGGACAAAACACGCACCGTCAGATCATCCGGCGCGCGCTCCCCGGCGCGCCGATCTGCTTGAGCGCCCACCGTGATTGATCGTTCACTGCGCGTGATGCACTCTGGTGCGACCAGCTCTGCTCAGCTCCGAGGGGATCCTGCGTGAACCGCATCCGCACCGCACTCGCCGCGCTCGGCATCACCGCGGCCACCGCGCTCGCGCCTGCCGCGACCGCCGCCGCGCCGCCGCATCCGGACCGGACCGCGGTCCTGGCCGCCGCCCGCCACGATCCGTGTTCCGGCGAGTTCCGCGGCGACGCCCGCCTCGGCCCCAAGTGGCTGCCCGCCAAGCGGGAAGCGCCGGTGGGGCCGCTGCTGAACGGCTATCACCGGACCGGCAGGCTGTCACCGGGGGCCTTTCTGAAGAAGTACTGGGAGGGGCCCGCGGACGCCGGCGGGTGGAAGTACCCGCCCGACGACGGATTCGCCACGGTCAACGGCCGGCTGGACAAGGAGCCCAGGAAGCTCCACACCGGCCAGCGCCTGGACCGCTTCGGCTCCGAGTACGGCTCGTACCTGGCGCCCGCCGGTGACGCCTACGCCGCCCGCGCGCTGCCGCCGCAGAGCCTGAACACCCGGGATGTCGCGGCGCCCTGCGACTACAACGTCTACCGGGTCACCAAGCCCTTCCGGGTCTGGCAGGGTTCCATCGCGCCGTGGTTCGAGCAGCCGGGCGGTGGTCAGCAGATCAAGCTCGACGCGATGTTCCTGGATCCGGGCGAGGGTCAGCGGCTGAACGTCCACTGGCTGCTGGAGCACCACTATCTCGGCCGGCTCCTGCCCCCAGCCATCGATTAGGACCGCCCATGGACCGCCAGGAACTGCGGGACGCGCTGCGCACGGCGGGCGTGCCGGACGGTTACTACCGCATCGAAGGCGTCCACGAACCGGCTCCCACCCCCGTCGACTTCCTGTTCCTCAGGAAGAGCCCCGACGGGGGGTGGGAGACCGGCGCCTACGAACGTGGCGCCTCCCAGGTCATCGCCCGCCATCCCGGTGAAGAGGCCGCCTGCGCGCAGCTGCTGCGGCTGCTGCTGTGACGTTATGCGTCTATGTGTCGCCCACGTCGCGGCGGTTCGACAGGGCCGACTCCGCGAGGGGCGAGAGCCCGTCGACGTAGACCAGACCTCCGGGCACGGGCCGGACGACGAGCCAGCCGCGCCTGCCGAGGCTGCGCACCTGGGCGCGTACGTCGTCACCGAGCTCGGCCACCAGCTCGTCCTCCCGGGGCCGGTTACCGGCCTGCAGGTGCTCACGGATACGCAGCAGGAGTGCCTCGTCCTCCGCGGTGATATTGAAGTCCATCCTTGGACGCTAAGGCGGCCGGGCCGCCGCCGCCTGCCGAATGGCCAGGTGGATCAGCTCAGCTTCGACGCCAGGGCGCCGAACTGCTGCCAGGTCAGCGACGGTTTCTCCGGATTCCACAGCTTCTGGGCCATCGCCCGCAGCGGCATCCGGATGCCGGCCGCGATCTGCGCGGGCGTCTGCGCGTCCGCGTGGTCGCACCAGACGGCGAACCGGGCGCCCTGGATGAGATGCGCGTACTTCGCCGGCACCGGCCGGGTGCCGCGCAGCACCCGGGGGGTCCACTGCTCGTAGATGCGGCGGCCGGTCGGGTAGGTGAAGTCGTTCGGCTCGCCGAGCACGTAGTAGAGGTACTCGTCGTTGAGGTTCACCACCCGCCGCCCCGCGCTCAGGTACTCCTCCGGCTGCCGGGCGCTGTACTCCTTGCCCGTCCAGTACTCGACCTCGATGGACGGGTCGGCCTTGACCGCACCGTCGCGGAAGAACCCGTCGTTCCAGGCTTTGAGCTGCTTGGCATACGGACGCACCACCGCGGCCCGGTCGTTCAGCCAGCCCGTCGCCAGGTCCTGCACCCGGGCGCGCGGCCCGTACTTCCGGTGCGCCTGGTCGGCCAGCCGGGGGTAGGAGGTCTCGGGATCCCTGACGGTCAGCGCGCGGTACTCGTCGCCGCCGAGGTGCCAGTACGCGGCGTGGCCGCCCGGCGGCGAGAAGAGCCCGGCGTACTCGTGCAGCAGATCGTCCACGATGCGGGCCGCCGCCGGGTTCGACACGTCGACGGCGCCGCGGGTCGGCGCCCCGGAGGCGTCCTTCAGCTGGAGATCCGGGTGGGCCTTGATCACCGCGCCCAGATGTCCCGGTGAGTCGATCTCCGGGATCACGGCGATGTGCAGGCTGGTGGCGAGGGCGACGATCCTGCGGACCTCGGGCTTCGTGAGGTGCTGCGCCGATACCACCTCGGGGTGCGATTCCGAGGCGATGCGGAAGCCCTGGTCGTCGGAGAAGTGCAGACCCAGCTCGTTGAGTTTGAGATCGGCCGCTTCGCGCAGCCGGTCCTCGATCCAGCCGGCGGTGAAGGACTTGCGGGCGATGTCGAGGTTGAGCCCGCGCTGCGGGCGGTCCGGCCGGTCGTGCACGACGCCCTCGGGCACCTTCCCGTCGGCGCGCACCGACTGTTTCACGGTGCGCGTCCCGTAGAAGACTCCGGCCTCGTCCGGCCCGGTGATACGGACCCGGTGGTCGCGGGCGGACAGGGTGTACGACTCGGGGGCGCCCTTGGGATCCGGCTGCAGGGCGAGCTCGATGTCGCCCGGACGCGGTGTGCCGCCGTACGCGTATCCCAGTTTCAGCTCGTGCGCGAGCAGCCGGCCCTCGTCGGTCAGCCCCTTGCTGCCGCGGTCCACCAGCACCCGGGAGCGGGGGCCCGGTTGCCACCCGGGACCGCGGGCGGGGCCGTGTTCGCGTACTGACGGGATGGTCCGTGGCGCCCCGGACAGCGGATACACCCGTGACGTGGCGGAAGCCGACGAGGAGGAGCCGGCGGGTCCGGCGCTCGCGGGAGCGCTGCCGCCGGTCGTGTCGTCGTCGGGCCAGACCACGGCGGCCAGGACGACGGCGGCGGCGACCAGCACCCCGGTGCCCAGGCCGGCCGATCGATTCAGCTTCCTGATCATGCAGAAACCTCCCATGTGCTGCGAAGGTAGGGCGAAAGTTCGACGCCCGCGTCCATCACACGCCGCGAAACTCTGCCTTCCGAGTGAAAATCGCGCATCCGTCGGACGCGTAACTCTCCGCCTCGATAACCTCAGTCCCGATAACCTCAGTACTGACCACGTTGTCGTCGTGTCCGAGGAGTTCACGCTGTCCAGCGAGTCCCCTGCCGGTCCGCCGCTGCGCCCGCCGACACTCCACCACACGAAGCGCGGCCCGGCTCGCGTCGCCGTGCCGACCCAACCGCACAGCCTGTCGGCGCGTGGTTCGCAGCCCCACAGCACTCCGCCGCACCCGGCGCAGACCCACCTCCGGTCCGGTGGACCGCTGGGACTCGCAGGGTTCAACACCGCACCGCGCGACATCACCGAGGACGCCCTGTTCGCCTGCTGCGGCAGCCGCCGCTGGGCCGAGCGGGTCGCCGCGCATCGCCCCTACCCGGATGTGTTCGCGCTGCTCGCCGCGTCCGACGAGGCGGGTTACGACCTGTCCCCCGCCGAGCTCACGCCGGCGCTGGCCGCGGAGTCCACCTCCGGGCTGCCCCACGAGTTCCACGACGGGCCTCCGGCCGCGCACACCGCCCTTCGCGCCGCCCGCGCCGCTTACGAAAGCCGCTTCGGTCACGCTTTCGTGATCTGCCTCGACGACTTCCGGCCCGCCGAGCACCTCGACCAGGTACTCGCCGGCATCCGTTCGCGGCTGGCAAACGAGCCGGATGAGGAGCGATCGGTCGCCGCCGAGGAGCTGCGCCGCCTCGTCCGAGGGCGAATTGCCCGTCTTGTCGCGGATGTCGGCCACCCGGGTAGCCCGTCCGTGGCTGTTTGATTGCCTGTTTGATCACACCGGAGGACCCCGGGCGAGTGAACCGACAACTCGTCGCTACGATGGCCAGGGCCGGTGGACCGTACCCGGCCGGGCCAGACCGACACAGCACTGCTCTTGCCGAGCAGACGTTGGCGGCATGACCCCCATCCCCGCTCCCGGAGGGTTTTTCCGTGCCGGCTGGAACGCTGTACCGCGGCCGGGAAGGCATGTGGTCCTGGGTGGCTCATCGAGTCACCGGTGTCCTCATTTTCTTCTTCCTGTTCGTACACGTCCTGGACACTGCTCTCGTCCGTGTCTCCCCCGAGGCCTACGACAAGGTCATCGCTACTTACAAGACGCCGATCGTGGGGCTTCTCGAGTACGGCCTTGTCGCAGCGATCCTCTTCCACGCTCTGAACGGTTTGCGCATCATCGCCGTGGACTTCTGGTCCAAGGGCCCGCGCTACCAGAAGCAGATGCTGTGGTCTGTCGTGGGCATCTGGGTCGTGCTGCTGATCGGGGCGATCTACCCCGTGCTCGGGCACGCCGCACGTGAACTGTTCGGGAGCTGAGGACTGAATGTCTACTGAGACCTCCGCCGCTGTCGGCCCCGTCGAGGGCGTTCCGCTCTACGACGCCGACCACCCGGCCCCGCTCATCGAGGCCCCCCGCGCGCGCACCAAGAAGACGCCGAAGACCACTCGCGGCAACTTCGAGATGTACGCGTGGCTCTTCATGCGCCTCTCCGGCATCGTCCTGGTCGTCCTCGTCCTCGGCCACCTGCTCATCCAGCTGGTGCTCGACGGCGGCGTGACCAAGATCGGCTTCGCTTTCGTGGCAGGCCGCTGGGCCTCGCCGTTCTGGCAGGTCTGGGATCTGCTGATGCTGTGGCTGGCGATGCTGCACGGCGCCAACGGCCTGCGTACCGTCATCAACGACTACGCGGAGCGCGTCAACACGCGCCTGTGGCTCAAGGGCCTGCTGTACACCGCCACGGTGTTCACCATCCTGCTGGGCACGCTGGTGATCTTCACCTTCGACCCGAACATCCGATAGAAGCCCGGGACCGAGGCGCTTTCACATGAAGATCCACAAGTACGACACCGTCATCGTCGGCGCCGGCGGCGCCGGCATGCGCGCGGCCATCGAGTCGACGAAGCGCAGCCGCACCGCCGTGCTGACGAAGCTGTACCCGACCCGCTCCCACACCGGCGCAGCGCAGGGCGGCATGGCCGCCGCCCTCGCCAACGTCGAGGAGGACAACTGGGAGTGGCACACCTTCGACACGATCAAGGGCGGCGACTACCTGGTCGACCAGGACGCCGCCGAGATCCTCGCGAAGGAGGCCATCGACGCGGTCCTCGACCTGGAGAAGATGGGCCTGCCGTTCAACCGCACGCCCGCCGGCGAGATCGACCAGCGGCGTTTCGGCGGTCACTCCCGCAACCACGGTGAGGCCCCGGTCCGCCGCGCGTGCTACGCCGCGGACCGCACCGGCCACATGATCCTCCAGACGCTGTACCAGAACTGCGTCAAGGAGGGTGTGGAGTTCTTCAACGAGTTCTACGTCCTCGACCAGCTCCTCGTCGAGGTCGACGGCGTGAAGACCTCCGCCGGCGTCGTCGCCTATGAGCTGGCGACCGGCGAGATCCACGTCTTCCAGTCGAAGTCGGTGATCTACGCGTCCGGCGGCACCGGCAAGTTCTTCAAGGTCACCTCGAACGCGCACACCCTGACCGGTGACGGCCAGGCCGCCTGCTACCGCCGCGGCCTGCCCCTGGAGGACATGGAGTTCTTCCAGTTCCACCCGACGGGCATCTGGCGTATGGGCATCCTGCTGACGGAGGGCGCCCGCGGTGAGGGCGGCATCCTCCGCAACAAGGACGGCGAGCGCTTCATGGAGAAGTACGCGCCGGTGATGAAGGACCTCGCGTCCCGCGACGTCGTATCGCGCTCCATCTACACGGAGATCCGCGAGGGCCGTGGCTGCGGACCCGCGGGCGACCACGTCTACCTCGACCTCACGCACCTCCCGCCGGAGCAGCTGGACGCCAAGCTCCCGGACATCACGGAGTTCGCGCGCACCTACCTGGGCATCGAGCCGTACACCGACCCGATCCCGATCCAGCCCACCGCGCACTACGCCATGGGCGGCATCCCGACGAACGTCCAGGGTGAGGTCCTCGCGGACAACACCACGATCGTTCCCGGTCTGTACGCCGCCGGCGAGGTCGCCTGCGTGTCGGTGCACGGCGCCAACCGCCTGGGTACCAACTCGCTGCTGGACATCAACGTCTTCGGGCGCAGGTCGGGCATCGCGGCCGCCGAGTACTCCGCGAAGAACGACTTCGTCGCGCTTCCCGATGACCCGGCGTCGCTGGTCGAGGCCAAGGTCGAGCGGCTGCGCAACTCCACCGGCACCGAGCGGGTCTCGGTGCTGCGTACGGAGCTCCAGGAGTGCATGGACGCCAATGTGATGGTGTTCCGCACCGAGCAGACGATCAAGACCGCGGTCGAGAAGATCGCCGAGCTGCGCGAGCGCTACCTGAACGTGTCCGTCCAGGACAAGGGCAAACGCTTCAACA
Organism: Streptomyces sp. NPDC051322; assembly: GCF_040689485.1. Lineage (NCBI taxonomy): Bacteria > Bacillati > Actinomycetota > Actinomycetes > Kitasatosporales > Streptomycetaceae > Streptomyces > Streptomyces sp. NPDC051322. Next base: position 39,238 of record NZ_JBFBAK010000010.1, read on the forward strand.
CCGACCTCCTCGAGGCGATCGAGCTGGGCAACCTGCTCGACCTCGCCGAGGTCATGGCGACCTCCGCCCTGGCGCGCAAGGAGTCCCGCGGCGGTCACTACCGCGAGGACTTCCCGAACCGCGACGACGTCAACTTCATGCGCCACACCATGGCGTACCGCGAGGTGGGCGACGACGGCTCCGAGTCGATCCGGCTCGACTACAAGCCGGTCGTCCAGACCCGCTACCAGCCGATGGAGCGTAAGTACTGATGGCTACCCCGACCATGGACAAGGCCACCCCGGCGGGCAAGCCGGAGGCGGGCTTCGCCGACGCCCCGTTCATCACGGCCGTCTTCCGGATCCGCCGCTTCAACCCGGAGATCTCCGCCGAGGCGCACTGGCAGGACTTCGAGGTCCTCATCGACCCGAAGGAGCGGGTGCTCGACGCTCTCCACAAGATCAAGTGGGAGCTCGACGGCACGCTGACCTTCCGCCGCTCGTGCGCGCACGGGGTCTGCGGCTCCGACGCGATGCGGATCAACGGCAAGAACAGGCTCGCCTGCAAGACGCTGATCAAGGACATCACGGCGCCGGACAAGAACGGCGTGTCGAAGCCGATCACCATCGAGGCCATCAAGGGCCTCACGGTCCTCAAGGACCTGGTGGTCGACATGGACCCGTTCTTCCAGGCGTACCGCGACGTGATGCCCTTCCTGATCACCAAGGGCAACGAGCCGACGCGTGAGCGTCTGCAGTCCGCCGAGGACCGGGAGCGTTTCGACGACACCACGAAGTGCATCCTCTGCGCGGCCTGCACCTCTTCCTGCCCGGTGTTCTGGAACGACGGCCAGTACTTCGGTCCGGCCGCGATCGTGAACGCGCACCGTTTCATCTTCGACTCGCGTGACGAGGGCGGCGAGCAGCGTCTCGAGATCCTCAACGACAAGGACGGCGTGTGGCGTTGCCGCACCACGTTCAACTGCACGGACGCCTGCCCGCGCGGTATCGAGGTCACGAAGGCGATCCAGGAAGTGAAGCGAGCCCTCATCACCCGCCGCTTCTGACGCCTCCGCAGTCCCCTCAGGGCCCCGCACTCCCGGCTACCGGGCGGCGGGGCCCTGGCGCGTCCTGCTGTGCCAGGATCTTGCCCGTAGCCGTACGCAGGAGAACGTCGTACGCGTGAGAACGAAACGGGGAGCGGGATGAGCGAGCAGAATCCATACGCGTCGGGGGACTACCGGTGGGGCCCGCAGCAGCAGCCCGGTGCGCCGGGCTACGGCTACCCCAACGAGGCTGCGGGCTACGGCTATCCGCACGCGGGCCCCGGGTACATCCCGCCCCAGCCGGCCGGCCTCCCCGTCCTCGTCGGGGGCGGCGCGCCGCTGGTGTCCATCGGCGACATCACCGTCGTCCAGGACGGCGTCATCACGCCGGCCGGCACCCTGCCGCTGCGCGGTTCGGTCTGGAACGCGACGGACATGTCCCGCACGGAGGAACGCATCCCGCCGGTCGCCATCGTGCTGGCGATCGTCTTCGCCGTGTTCTGTCTGCTGGGTCTGTTCTTCCTCCTCATGAAGGAGAAGAAGACGGTGGGCTTCATCCAGGTCACGGTGACCAGCGGTGGCCGCCACCACGCGACCATGGTCCCGGCCACCGGCCCGGACACCTTCCACCTGGTCATGGGCCGGCTGAACTACGCGCGTTCGCTGAGCACCATGTGATGACCCCACCCCGCGCTTGAACATGTTCAAAAGTAGGTCTACAGTCCATGACATCAGCTTTTGAACGCGTTCAAGGGAGGGTGGGGCATGGACCTCACAGTGGTCGCGTACATCGTTTATCTCGTCCTGAGCGTCTCGCTGACCGTCTGGGTCGCCCGGACGCTCAGCAAGAACGGGCGGGTGTTCCTGGCGGACGTACTGCACGGGAACGAGAAGCTCGCAGAGGCCGTCAACCACCTGCTGGTGGTGGGCTTCTACCTGGTCAACCTGGGATTTGTGGCGCTGTACCTCCAGGACGACACCACCATCACCGACGCCCGGGGAGTCTTCGAGGCGCTGTCGAGGAAGCTGGGCGTGGTGCTGCTCGTCCTCGGTGGGATGCACCTCGGCAATGTCTACGCACTGAACAAGTTCCGCCGGCGCGGGATCATGGACCGCGAGCAGACCCCGCCGGTGGCCCCGCAGGGCTGGGTCGCGCCGACCCCCGGGGTCTGAGCGGCGGTGGGCGGGATCCCGGTCACCGGACTGACCGTGCTGTACGACGCGCAGTGTCCGCTCTGTGTCCACCTGCGGCACTGGCTGTTGCGTCAACCGCAGCTCGTACCCCTGCAACTGGTTCCGGCGGCCTCCGCCGAGGCCATGGCACGCTTCCCCGGGATCGACCACCGGGCCACGCTGGAGGAGATCACCGTGATCGGTGACCGGGGCCAGATCTACCGGGGACCCGCCGCCTGGATCGTGTGCCTCTGGGCCCTGGCCGGCCACCGGGCCAAGGCCAACTGGCTCGCCACCCCGGCCGGGGCACCGTTCGTCCGGGTCGCCATGCTGTCCGCGGCGAAGTACCGGGACGTCACCGCACCGCCCTGCGGTGAACGGTGCGAGATCCCCGGCTAGGCTCGGTCACCGTGACAGCAGCGAAGGCCCCCAAGAGCGAGCAGACCCGCACGCTCATCCTCGAAACCGCGCTCCGGCTCTTCCAGGAGCGCGGTTACGACAAGACGACCATGCGGGCCATCGCCCAGGAGGCCGGAGTCTCCGTCGGGAACGCGTATTACTACTTCTCCAGCAAGGAGCACCTGGTCCAGGGCTTCTACGACCGGATCGGCGCCGAGCACCGGGCCGCGGTGCGCAAGGTGCTGGACCACGAGACGGACCTGGAGACCCGGCTCGCCGGGGTGCTGACCGCGTGGGTGGAAGTCGCCTCGCCGTACCACGAGTTCGCCGCGCAGTTCTTCAAGAACGCGGCCGATCCGGAGAGTCCGCTCAGCCCCTTCTCCACCCAGTCGGAGCCCGCCCGGGAGGCGGCCATCTCCATCCACCGGGAAGTCCTCGCAGGCGCCAAGGCGAAGGTGCCCGCGGATCTGGTGGACGTGCTCCCCGAGCTGATGTGGCTGTCCCAGATGGGCCTGGTCCTCTACTGGGTCTTCGACCGCTCGCCCGACCGCGAACGGACCCGCCGGCTCGCGGGCCGGGGGGCGCGGCTCACCACGCGGGGCATCGCGCTCGCGCGGTTCCGGGTGCTGCGACCGTTGGTGCACGAGGTGCACGAACTGTTCACCGACTTCCTGCCCGGCATGGCGGAAACCGCCGCCGCCCGCAAGCGGCCCTGAGGCCCGGGAGCCGGCCCTACAGCCAGCCCAGTTCCCAGATGCGCCAGACCCCGGTCCCGTCCGAGAGGTACTGCGCCCCCGAAACGTCGTTGTTCGACAGCACATAGTCCTTGCGCTGCCACAGCGGGATCACCGGCACGTCGTCGGCCACCACGTCCTGCATCGACTTGAAATCCTCGGCGGTACGGCCGCGGTCCGTGTACTGCTGGGTCTGGCTGATCAGCTTGTCGACCTGCTTGTTGCTGTAGCCGTTGTAGAGGCTGTTGCCGGTGCCGATGAGCGGCTGGGAGTAGTTGTCGGCATCCGGGTAGTCCGCGATCCAGCCGACGGTGTACGCGTCGAACTTGCCGGCCTTGTAGCCGTCCTGGAACTTCGTCCAGTCGGTCATGCCGACCAGCTTGACCTTGAAGAGACCCCCGGCGTCCAGCTGCTTCTTCAGCAGCGCGGCCTCGGCGTCGGTGACGCTGGTCCGTGAGTACGCCATGCTGAACTTCACCGGGGTCTGCACCCCGGCGTCCCGCAGCAGCTGCCCGGCCTTCGTGACGTCGACCTTCGGGTACGCGTCGAAGAAGGCGGTGCTGTGGCCGGTGAAGCCCTGCGGGATCAGCGAGTAGAGCGGCTCCACCGTGCCGCTGTACACCTGCTCGGCGATCTGCGCCCGGTCGACCAGGAGGGCCGCGGCCCTGCGCACCTCGGTGTCGGCCAGCGCCGCGCTCTTGCGCACATTGAAGACCAGGTTGCGGATCTCGCTGCCGGTGGCCTCGGTGACGTGGGCGTTCGGGTCACCCGGGGAGAGCTGCGCCAGCATCGCGGGCGGCATCTCCCGGTGGGCCACGTCGATTTGCTTGTTCTTCCAGGCGGCGTCGAGCTGGTCCGGCTGCTTGAAGTAGTGGATCTCGATCGGCACGCCGGTCTTCTTGATGGCGCCCTGGTACTTCGGGTTCGGCTCCAGCAGCGCGCTCACCCCGTCCTTGTAGGACTTGAGCACGTACGGCCCGGAACCGACCACCGTGTCGCCGGGGCGTTCCTTGTTCTGGGGGTACTCGGTGTGGTCCACGATCGCGCCACCGCCGGTGGCGATCTTCGAAGCGAAGGTCGCGTCCCGGGACTTGAGGTGGAAGGTGACCTTGTCGCCCGCCGCCTCGACGTTCTTGAGGGTGGCGAACAGCGGCGCGGGCCCGTTACCGTCCTTCATCCTCAGCACCCGGTTGAACGAGAACGCCGCGTCCTGCGCGGTCACTTTGTGACCGTTGGAGAATGTCAGATCGTCACGCATGGTGCAGGTGAATGTACGCAGCGCGTTATCAGTGAATTCACAGCTTCGGGCGGCGTCCGGAACCGGCTGGGCCGACCCGATGTCAAAAGTCATCAATGACTGGTAAAGGCTGCTGTACAAAGCCCACGAGCCGGCGTCGTAAGCCTCGGCCGGGTCCAGCGACGAGACGACATCAGTGGTCCCGATGGTGATCGGGTCCTTCCTCCCACCGTCGTCGGGCAACAACTGCCAAGCGCCGATACCGACACACGCCAGAACGACGCACATTGCCAGAATCCGCATTCGGATCGAACGCATGGTGCTGTACCCCTCAACCCACCCTGTGGACGCACGGATCGTCGCGCGTCAAACCAAAGTCGGCGCTAACCCAACCACACGAAATTCACAAGTGGAAGAGAAAATCTCCACGGGACGCCAACTCGTTGGACGCACCCCGGGTGGTAACGCATACGGCGTGTCCTGCGGGTCATGCCGCGGAGCGCCGGGGTGAAAGCGCGCGCAGTCCGCGGAACCCGATCACGCCCACCGCCGTCCCCAGAAGGAAGGACGTGATGGCGAGCAGCAGATGCACCCAGAAGTAGGCGGTCGGGTCGCCCGCGTCGTTGAAGGCGAGCCCGCTGCCGTCCTTCCACAGGTTCTTGACGAAAGTGATCCAGATGAACCAGCTCCACACCCCGAACGCGAGCAGGAACCAGGAGACGGGTCGGCTGAGCTTCATACGTTCAGTATCGACCGCGTACTCCGGGCGGCTGCTGCCGGGTGGCCCGGCAGGGGTCACCGTGCGGCGGGTCACACCCGCGGTGAACGGCCGTCCGGTCGTGCCCTGTACGTTCACCACCGTGTCTGCTGTGAAAAAGACCGCCCTGACGGTCCTCGCCACGTCGTTCCTCTCCGCTCTCTGCGCGGTGCCCGCGTCGGCCGCGACGGCGGACGATCCGAAGCCGCCCGCTTCCATGTCGACCGTCGGTGGCGACCGGCTCGGTCTGCCCGGTACGCAGGTGAATCTCGGCTCCGCCGGAGCGCTGCCGAAGAAACTGACCGGACGCTCGTGGATCGTCGCGGACGCCGAGTCCGGCGATGTCCTGGCCTCGCACAACGCGCACTGGAAGCTGCCTCCGGCGTCCACCCTCAAGATGCTCTTCGCGGACACCGTGATGCCTCGTTTCCCGAGCACCGAGACGCACAAGGTGGCGCCGTCCGACCTGGCGGGCATGGGCGAGGGCAGCAGCCTGGTGGGCATCAAGGAAGGACTCACCTACACGGTCCACGACCTCTGGCTCGGCGTCTTCCTGCGGTCCGGCAACGATGCGGTACACGTGCTGGCCGCGATGAACCACGGCGTGGCCAAGACGGTCGGCGACATGCAGAAGCACGCCCAGGACCTGCGGGCGCTGGACACCCAGGTGGTCTCCCCGGACGGCTACGACGCCCCCGGGCAGGTCTCCAGCGCGTACGACCTGACGCTCTTCGCGCGCAGCGGGCTGCAGAAGAAGGACTTCCGCGAGTACTGCTCGACGTCCACCGCGCAGTTCCCGGGGCTGCAGAAGAAGGGCAAGAAGCGGGAGACCTTCGGCATCCAGAACACCAACCGGCTACTGACCGGCGCCGACGGCGTCACCCAGTACCGGGGCATCGCCGGAGTGAAGAACGGCAACACCTCGAACGCCGGGGCGACCTACACGGCCGTCGCCGAGCGCGGCAACCATGTGCTGCTGGTGACCGTGATGAACCCGAGCTCGACGGAGAGCCAGGCGGTCTACAAGGAAGCCGCCCGGCTGCTCGACTGGGGCTTCGCCGCCGAGGGCAAGGTGACGCCGGTGGGCCAACTCGTCGCGCCGGTGTCGGCGACCCCGGTGAAGCAGCCGTCGAAGAGCCCGACGCCCGCCAGCAAGCAGCCCCCGGCGCAGGCCGCGGCCACCTCGCGGACGAACGGTTCGGGCCAGGGAGTGGGGATGGCCCTCTCCATCGCCGGCGGGGCGGTGGTACTGCTGGCGGCGGGGGTGTTCCTGGTCAATCGTCGGTGGCCGCTGCCGGATCTGGTACGACGTTTTCCACGTCGCTGATCCGCTCGCCCTTCCCGTTCCCCGTCGCCGACCAGGCCGCGCAGTACAGCAACAGCTTCACGGTGAAGCTGATCCACAGCAACAGGGCCACCGGGACGCCGAAGGCGCCGTACATACTCTTCGATGCGACCCCCCGCAGATAGCCGCTGAGCAGCAGTTTCAGCAGCTCGAAGCCGAATGCGCCGATCAGCCCGGCGGTGATCAGCCGACGCCGGGGAGGTTCCACTCCGGGCAGCAGCGTCAGGACGTACATCAGCACCAGGAAGTCGGCGAGCACGGCGAGCGCGAAGGCCGCGGACTGCAGCAGCGCGCCACCCCAGCCGCTGTCGTGCAGACCGATACGGTCGGCGATCCATCCGATGGCCGTGGAGCCGACGGCGGAAGCGCCGAACGAGACGACCACGGCGCCGCCCATCCCGATCAGGATGCCGCCGTCCTTGAGCTTGCGCAGCACCGGATTGCCCTCGTCGGCGTTGTCGAGCTCCCAGACGGCACGCAGGCAGTCCCGCGTCGATCCGACCCAGCCGATACCGGTGAAGATCAGCAGCGCTCCGGCGACGACCCCGACCGTGCCCGCGTTGGCCACCAGCGAGTTCAGGTCGAGCTGGTTCGAGATGCCGGGTACCTGTTCGGCGATCCGGTGCTGCAAGGTGTGCAGTTGACCGGTGGACAGCAGGGCGGCGCCGATCGCCGCGCCGACGGTGATCAGCGGGAAGATCGCCAGAAAGCTGACAAAGGTGATCGCGGCGGCGAGCCGGGTCCAGTGCACCCGGTCGAGGGTCTCGTACGAACGCCAGGCGTGCGTACGCATCAGGCGAACCACCCAGGGGCCGATAACGGGAAGCTTCGTCAGCCAGTCCATGGCATCCGCCTACCCCGCCGGCCGGCCCTCACAGGTGCGCGACCGCCAGGGCGTACAGGCCGGTCCAGGTCACGCCGATGAACGCCAGCGCCCGGTCGTGCAGCACCACGTCCTCGGGTGCTCCGGCGATGCCGCGGTCGGCGAAGACCGCATACCGCAGGACGGCCAGGATGAACGGGATCATCGACAGCTGACGCCACGGCAGCAGGCCGTCATGGGATGTGCCGCCGCCCTCCATGGCCCAGAGGCAGTAGGCGAGGACGGCGACACCGGCCGCCAGCTGCCAGACGAAGCGCAGGTAGCCGGTGGTGTATTCGGAGAGCAGGGCGCGGGTCGCCGCCCCACCGTTCATCTGGACCGACTCGGAGTAGCGCTTGGCGGAGACCATGAAGAGCGCCCCGAAGCCGGCGGTGATCAGGAACCAGCGGGAGAGCGGAATGCCGAGGGCCACGCCGCCGATCATCGCCCGCATCAGGAAGCCGGCGGTCACCACCACGAGGTCGACCACGAGGACATGCTTCAGGCTGACGCAGTAGGCGAGTTGCATGGTGATGTACCCGACGAGCAGCACGGCCGTCATGGTGTTGCAGTACCGGAAGGCGGCGACGGTGGAGAGGGCGGCCAGCAGTGCTCCCGCCGCGTAGGCGACGGAGACCGGTACCTGTCCGGCGGCCACCGGGCGATGGCGCTTGACGGGGTGTGCGCGGTCGGCCTCGGCGTCCTTGGCGTCGTTCACCAGATAGACGGCGGAGGCCGCGGCCGTGAACAGGACGAAGACGAGCGTCAGTCGGGCGCCGGTGCCGTGCGAGAGCAGCCGGCCGGCCGCGGCGGGTGCGGCGACGACCAGCATGTTCTTGACCCACTGACGGGGGCGGGCCGTCCTGAGCAGGCCCAGCGCCAGCCCGAGCGTCCCGCCCGGCCCCGTGCGGTCGGGCGCCAGGGGTGGCGACGCTTCGCCGAGGAGGACGGCGGTCTGCTCGGACACTTCAGACATGGGTGCCTCGCATCCATTTCGCACCGAGCCGGGCGGTCAACCCGCCCAGCAGGGCGCCCGCGGCGACATCGGTCGGATAGTGCACGCCCGCGACGAGCCGTGACACGCACATCGCGGCGGCGAGCGGCGGTACGACATGACGACCCGCCGGTCCCAGCGCGCCGAAGACGACGGCGGCCGCGACCGCGGACGAGGCGTGCGAGCTGGGAAAGGAGTGGCGGCCCGCGGTGCGTACGAGGGGCGGCCGGGCCCGGACGGGTGGGCGCGGGCGGCGTACCACCCGCTTGACGCCCATGCTCGCCAGCTGGGCGGCGGCGATCAGCGCGGTGGCCCGCAGCCAGGCGCCGCGGCGGGCCCGGTCGGCAAGGGCGCCGCCGAGCCCGGCGGTGAGCCACAGGGCGCCGTGTTCGCCACTGAAGGACAGGGCGCGGGCAGCGGCAGCCACCCGTGGGTCGGTACCGCAGTCGCGCATCACCGACAGCAGCCGGTGGTCGGCGTCGACGGACCACATCGCGTCACCCCTTCTCCGGACAGGATTCCGGCCGGACGGCCGTACATCGGGGAAAGATTCTTGTATGACATATCCCCGGAAGCACGCCTATAGCTACTGACACCCCCTCAATCACCCGTTTCCGCCCATACACCAGCGATACGGTCGGCTCATGCCTGCCGAAACCACCGTGTCACCCACGGCGTCGCCTACAACGCCACCCGCTGTGTCACCCCCCGCGTCGCCCCCCGTGTCCGCCGGCCCCGGAATGCTGAGTCCCGTGACCGGCTGGGGGCGCACCGCTCCCACCGCCGCACACCTGATCCGCCCGCGCAGCTACGAAGAGGCGGCCGCCGCGGTGCGCGGCTGCGGGGCACGCGGTTCGATCGCCCGGGGACTCGGCCGCGCCTACGGTGACGCGGCGCAGAACGCGGGCGGCGCGGTGCTCGACATGACGGGCCTCGACCGCATCCGCTCCATCGACGTCGACGCCGGTGTGGTGGTGTGCGACGCGGGGGTCAGCCTGCACCGGCTGATGGAAGTGCTGCTGCCGCTGGGCTGGTTCGTACCGGTCACGCCGGGGACCCGGTACGTCACGGTGGGCGGTGCGATCGGCGCGGACATCCACGGCAAGAACCACCACGTCTCCGGCTCGTTCTCGCGCCATGTCCGCTCGCTCGACCTGCTGACCTCGGACGGTTCGGTCCACACGACCACCCCGGGCACCGTGCTCTTCGACGCGACGGCGGGCGGGATGGGGCTGACCGGAGTGATTCTCTCGGCGACCGTCCAGCTGCTCCCGGTCGAGACCTCCCTGATCTCGGTGGACACCGAACGGGCCACCGATCTGGACGACCTGATGGCCCGGCTGACCGCGAGCGACCACCGCTACCGCTACTCGGTGGCGTGGATCGACCTGCTGGCGCGGGGCGCGGCCACCGGGCGCTCGGTGCTCACCCGCGGCGACCACGCGCCGCTGGACGCACTCCCGGCGCGCGCCCGGCGCACACCGCTGTCCTTCCGGCCGGGAACGCTCCCCGCGCCGCCGTCCTTCCTCCCGGAGGGCCTGCTGGGCCGCGGCTCGGTCTCGCTCTTCAACGAACTCTGGTACCGCAGAGCGCCGCGCAGGCGCACCGGCGAGCTGCAGCGCCTGGCCGCCTTCTTCCACCCGCTGGACGGAGTTCCGCAGTGGAACCGTGTCTACGGACGCAGTGGCTTCGTCCAGTACCAGTTCGTCGTCGGCCACGGGCAGGAGGAGACGCTGCGCAAGATTGTCGGCCGCATCGCCCTGCGCGGCTGCCCCACCTTCCTGGCGGTCCTGAAACGCTTCGGTGACGGCGATCCCGGCTGGCTGTCCTTCCCGGTTCCGGGCTGGACGCTGGCACTGGACATCCCGGCGCGTCTCAGCGGGCTCGGCGCCTTCCTCGACGAGCTGGACGAGGAGGTGGCCGCCGCCGGCGGCCGCGTCTACCTGGCGAAGGACTCCCGGCTACGGCCGGACCGGCTGGCGGCCATGTATCCGCGGCTGGCCGACTTCCGCGCACTGCGCGCGGAGCTGGACCCGACGGGGGTCTTCACGTCGGACCTGTCCCGTCGCCTCGGACTCTGAGCCGTCTCCGGCCTGTGCAGCTTCCCGCGGCCCGTGCCGCATCCGCCCCTGCCGCATCCTCCGCGCCAATCCGCTCCTAAGGACCTCGCCCATGAAAGACGCCTTCGGTGCCCCGCAGTCCCTGCTGATCCTCGGTGGCACCTCCGAGATCGCCCTGGCCACCGCTCGCCGGCTGGTGGCCCGCCGCACCAGGACGGTCTGGCTGGCGGGACGCCGGTCCGCCGCCCTCGACGAAGCCGCGGCCCAGCTGCGGAAGCTGGGCACGGAGGTCCGCACAGTCGATTTCGACGCCCTGGACCCGTCCTCCCACGAGAAGACACTGGGCAAGGTGTTCGCCGAGGGCGACATCGACATGGTCCTGCTGGCCTTCGGCATCCTCGGCGACCAGGCCCGGGACGAAAGCGCCCCGCTCTCCGCGGTGAAGGTCGCGCAGACCAACTACACGGGGGCCGTTTCGGCGGGTCTGATCTGCGCGAAGGCCCTGCAGGGCCAGGGCCACGGCTCCCTGGTGGTGCTCTCCTCGGTGGCGGGCGAGCGAGCCCGCCGGGCGAACTTCATCTACGGCTCGAGCAAGGCGGGCCTGGACGCCTTCGCCCAGGGTCTGGGCGATGCCCTGCACGGCACCGGGGTGCATGTGATGGTGGTCCGCCCCGGCTTCGTACGGTCCCGGATGACGGCGGGCCTGGCGGAGGCCCCGCTGGCCACCACGCCGGAAGCGGTGGCGGCGGCGATCGAGATCGGCCTCCGCCGCCGCTCCGAAACGGTCTGGGTGCCCGGCGCGCTGCGGGTCGTGATGTCGGCGGTACGGCACGCTCCGAGGCCGCTGTTCCGACGTCTGCCGATGTGAGTCAGTGCCCGGCGGCGGGGCTCTTTCCGGCGGGCTACGGATGCGAGGCGGCGGTCCACGGGCGGGAGGCGGCGGGGGTATCGCGCGATACGTTCGGCCCGGGAACGACTCCGCCCCCGCCGCCGAACGCGTACTCCCGCAGCTTGCGCCACACCGAGTCCGCGCCCTGCTCGTACAGCGCGAACGACCCGCAGGTCCACATGGCCTCGAACGAGGAGAGTGCCTCGTACGCCCGGTCCATCGCCTCCTCGGAGATGCCGTGCGCCACTGTCACATGCGGGTGATACGGGAAGGACAGCTCGCGCACCAGCGGACCCGATGCGTCCCTGATCTGCTGTTGCAGCCAGGAACAGGCCGACCCGCCGGTGACCACCTGCACGAAGACGACCGGCGACAGCGGCCGGAAGGTGCCCGTCCCGTACAGCCGCATCGGAAACGCCCGGTTCGCCGCGGCGACCGACGCCAGGTGAGCCTCGATCGCGGGCAGCGACCTCGGATCGGCCTCCGTCGGCGGCACCAGAGTGACGTGGGTGGGGATGCCGTGCGCGGCGGAATCCCCGAAGCCCGCGCGCTGCTCCTGGAGCAGGCTGCCGTACGGCTCCGGGACCGCGATCGAAACGCCGAGCGTTACGGTCCCCACATCGTTCTCCTCCGCTGTCTGACGCTGTCTGATGCCTGGGTGTGCGGTTCGGCTGTGCTCGGTGTCGCTGTGTGCGGTGTCGCTGTGTGCAGTGTGGCGGGCGGGCCGGACCTCTGACCAGAGTCCAAGGTCACGAGCCCGGCTCAGTGCTTGGCGGGCAGGAAGCCGACCCGGTCGTACGCCTGCGCCAGGGTCTCGGCGGCGACCGCGCGGGCCTTCTCCGCACCCTTGGCCAGGATCGAGTCCAGCGTCTCCGGGTCGTCCAGATATTCCTGGGTGCGGGTCCTGAAGGGCACCACGAAGTCGGCGACGATCTCCGCGAGGTCACCCTTGAGCGCGCCGTACATCTTGCCTTCGTACTGCCGCTCGAGCTCGGCGATGCCGGTGCCGGTGAGCGTCGAGTGGATCGTCAGCAGATTCGACACGCCGGGCTTCGCCACGGTGTCGTAGCGGATCACCGTTTCGGTGTCGGTGACCGCGCTCCTGACCTTCTTCGCCGAGACCTTCGGCTCGTCGAGCAGGCTGATCAGGCCCTTGGGCGAGACGGCCGATTTGCTCATCTTGGCGCTCGGATCCTGCAGGTCGTAGATCTTCGCCGTCTCCTTGAGGATGTACGGCTCGGGAACGGTGAAGGTCGCACCGAAGCGGCTGTTGAAACGATCCGCCAGGTCGCGGGTCAGCTCGACGTGCTGACGCTGGTCCTCACCGACCGGGACCTGATTGGCCTGGTAGAGCAGGATGTCGGCGACCTGGAGGATCGGATAGGTGAACAGGCCGACGGTCGCGCGGTCGGCGCCCTGCCGGGCGGACTTGTCCTTGAACTGCGTCATGCGCGAGGCCTCGCCGAACCCGGCGATGCAGTTCATGATCCAGGCCAGCTGGGCGTGCTCGGGCACATGGCTCTGGACGAAGAGGGTGCAGCGCTCCGGGTCGAGCCCGGAGGCCAGCAGCTGGGCGACGGCGAGCCGGGTGTTGGCCCGCAGCTCGGCCGGGTCCTGCGGCACGGTGATCGCGTGCAGGTCGACCACCATGTAGAAGGCGTCGTGCGACTCCTGCAGGGCCACCCACTGGCGCACCGCGCCGAGGTAGTTGCCGAGGTGGAACGAGCCTGACGTGGGCTGGATCCCGGAGAGCACGCGGGGACTTTCAGAGGCCATGTACAGCATTCTCTCAGGTGCGGAACCCATCTCCGTCGCGCGGTGTATCAAAGATGTGAGAACGCGGGAGGGGGGCCACGCCGTAGTCGCGGACGAGGCCGAAGTGATCGCACGCGTAAGAGCCGGGGACGTCCAGGCATACGCGCGGCTGGTGCGTGCGTATACCGGGATCGCCTTACGCACCGCGGCGGCCTTCGGAGCGGGTGCGGAGGCCGAGGACGTGGTGCAGGCGGCCTTCTTCAAGGCTTATCAGGCACTGAGCCGGTTCCGGGAGGGCGCGTCGTTCCGGTCCTGGCTGCTGCGGATCGTGGTGAACGAGACCAGGAACACCGTGCGCTCCGCGGTGCGGTTGCGCTCCGCCACCGGACGCGAGGCCGCGCTGACGGAGGCGGAGCCGCTGATACCGGAGTCGGCCGACCCGGCGGTGGCCGCCATCGACGACGAGCGCAGGAAGCAGTTGCTGGCCGCGCTGGACCGGCTGAGCCCGGAACAGCGCCTGGTCGTCACCTACCGCTACCTGCTGGACATGAACGAGGCGGAAACGGCTGAGGCACTGGGCTGGCCGCGGGGCACCGTGAAGTCGCGGCTGAACCGGGGGCTGAAGAAGCTCGGCCGGCTGTTGCCGCCACCGGAGGGCGATCAGGACGATCCGGAGGGCAGTGAGGAAGGTGCGTGGGGATGACCGACCGGGATGCACGACTCCGCGAGGAGCTGGCTGCGCTGGGCCGCCGGCTCGGCGCGTCGACGGGCTCCGACCTGGTGGCCGACGGGGAATCGATGGCCGAGCGGGTGCTGGCCCAGATCATCGCCGAATCGGTGCCGGCGGGCCTCGCCCCACCGCTTCCCGGGGTGCCCGAGACGGAGGCGCCCGGGCGGTTCACCCGCGCGCGAACCTGGGCCGGAAGGCGGTGGCGGGCAGTGCTCGCGGCGCTCTGCGGACTGCTGGCCGCACTGATACTGAGCCCTCCGGTGCGCGGCGCGGTGGCGGACTGGTTCGGCCCCGGCGGCGTCCCGGTGCGCTATGCCCCGGCCGCGCTCGCACCCACTGGGCAGTCGGTGGACCCGGGCAGGCCCGCTGACCTGGCGCTGGTCATCGCGGCGGGCAGCGGACGATCCGAGACGCTGACCGCCGAGGACGCCGACTTCATCCGGCTCTTCGGGCTGCTGAACCCGCAGTCGACCGACACCGAGCCGGCACCCGAGGACCGGGCACCGCAGGTGCGGGCCAGCGTGGTCTGGGGGCTGAGCGGCGTGGGCGGCTGGCCGCAGACCGACCGGGCGCCGGGCGGAGACATCGCCATCGAGCGGGAGGACCAGGTGATGGTGGCGGACGACTCCACGGTCTGGGTGCGCTCCGACCCCGCGGTCGGCACGCAGGACGACGACCTCCGCTGGCACCGGGTCCCGGCCGATGTGCTCGGTCTGCTGGCGAAGCACAGGCTGCTCGGCCCGCCCACGGCGGAAACCTCCGGGGAGGCGTCCCGGGCGGGCTGGTGGTGGGCGTCGGCGGCCCTGGCGGTGGGAGCGGTCGCCGGATACGGCTGGGCGGTGCTGCGTCGGCGCCGGGATCCGGGCCCTCCGGAGCCGCATCAGCAGTTGATCGACCTGGACGCCTGAGCCGCGACGCGAGGTGCGGTCGCGCGGCGCGTGACCGACGGCGGTAAGCGGCGCATCCTGGCCTGTAGACGGCAGGTTTCGCACCCCGGGCAGGAACGGAGAACCCGTGTCAGTTACGGAAACATCGATCGCCGCCGCCGAGGCGCACAGCGCGCACAACTACCATCCGCTTCCCGTGGTCGTGGCGTCGGCGGACGGTGCCTGGATGACCGATGTCGAGGGGCGCCGTTTCCTCGACATGCTCGCCGGGTACTCGGCGCTCAACTTCGGGCACGGCAACCGCCGGCTGATCGAGGCCGCCAAGGCACAACTGGAGCAGCTCACCCTCACCTCGCGGGCCTTTCACCACGACCGGTTCGCCGCCTTCTGCACCCAGCTCGCCGAGCTGTGCGGAATGGAGATGGTGCTGCCGATGAACACCGGCGCCGAAGCGGTGGAGACCGCGGTGAAGACGGCCCGTAAATGGGGCTACCGGACGAAGGGCGTGCCGGACGGCCGAGCCAAGATCGTCGTCGCGGAGAACAACTTCCACGGCCGCACGACCACCATCATCAGTTTTTCGACGGACCCCGAGGCACGGGCGGACTACGGCCCGTACACGCCGGGCTTCGAGGTCGTCCCGTACGGCGATCCGGCCGCACTGGAGGCGGCGGTCGACGAGGACACCGTGGCCGTGCTCCTCGAGCCGATCCAGGGTGAGGCCGGGGTGCTGGTGCCGCCGGCCGGTTATCTGCCGGGCGTACGGGAGCTGACCAGGGCCAGGAACGTGCTGTTCATCGCCGACGAGATCCAGTCCGGTCTCGGCAGGACCGGCCGGACCTTCGCCTGCGAGCACGAGCACGTCGTGCCGGACGTGTACATCCTGGGCAAGGCACTCGGCGGTGGCGTCGTCCCGGTGTCTGCTGTGGTGTCGTCGGCGGAGGTACTGGGCGTCTTCCAACCGGGCGAGCACGGCTCCACCTTCGGCGGGAACCCGCTGGCCTGCGCGGTCGCCCTGGAGGTCATCGCGATGCTGCGCACCGGAGAGTTCCAGCAGCGGGCGGCCGAGCTGGGCGACCATCTGCACCGCGAACTGGGTCTGCTGGTGGGTGGTGGCTCGGTGGAGGCCGTCCGGGGGCGCGGACTGTGGGCCGGTGTGGACGTTGCCCCGGCCCGCGGCACCGGCCGGGAGATCTCCGAGAAGCTGATGGACCGCGGTGTGCTGGTCAAGGACACCCACGGTTCCACCATTCGGCTCGCCCCGCCCCTGGTGATCAGCAAGGAGGATCTGGACTGGGGCCTGGACCAGCTGCGGACCGTCCTCAGCACCTGACGGCCCCCGCGGGCTCCCTAAAGGATGACGTGGGGCAGGAAACGGGCGTACTCGTCCGTGACCGGCCCCGCCGACTCCCTGATACCGAGCCCCGCCGCCTCGTCCTCGACCACCCACGCACCGAGCACCACACGGTTGCCGTCGAAGTCCGGCAGCGGGGCCAGCTCCTGATAGCAGCAGACCTCGTCGGTCCGCACCGCGCACCCGGCGGTGCTGTCCGGCCCCGTCTCGTGCAGCAGGACCCCCGCGCCCTCGCGGCCGAGCAGCGGCTTGGAGACGTACCCCCTGGACGTCGCCGAGTCGGCAAGCTCACGGGGCCCGTCCAGATAGGCGGCCAGCAGATTGGGGTGTCCCGGATACAGCTCCCACAACACGGCCAGCAGCGCCTTGTTGGAGAGCAGCATCTTCCAGGCCGGCTCGATCCAGCAAGTGGAGCCGGTGGAACCGCCGTTGTCGAGGGTGTCGAGGACGTGCGGCCCGAAGCGGTCGGTCGTCAGCCACTCCCACGGGTAGAGCTTGAAGCAGCTGCGGATGAACCGCATCCGTTCGTCGACGAACCGACCGGACAGCGGGTCCCAGCCGATCTGCTCCACCGAGAGCGCCTCGGTGTCGAGGCCGGCCTGCTGGGCGGTCTCCCGGAGGTAGGCAACCGTCATGAGGTCTTCGCCGAGCTCGTCGGCTTCGGAGTGCGCGAAGTGCAGCGGCCCCGGCGGCAGCAGCGGTGCCTGCCGCTTCCAGGCCGCGATGAGCCGTTCGTGCAGCGAGTTCCACTGGTCGGCGCCGGGGAAGCGGTCCTCCATCCAGAACCACTGGGGGCTTGCCGCCTCCACCAGCGAGGTCGGGGTGTCGGCGTTGTACTCCAGCATCTTGGCCGGGCCTTCACCGTCGTAACGCAGATCGAACCGTGCGTAGACGGAGGGCAGTTCGGCCCGCCGGTGCCACGCCTCGCCGACCAGCCGGGCGAGTCGCCGGTCGGTGATCCCCAGCTCGGCGAACCGGTCGTGCTCGACGATGTGCGCTGCCGCCGCGAGGCACATGGCGTGCAGTTCCTCGACGACCTCCTCCAGCGCCTCGACCTCCGGGAGGGAGAACGAGTAGTAGGCGCTCTCGTCCCAGTAGGGGCGCAGCGAATCGTCGGGGTAGCGGGTCAGTGGATAGATCAGTCCCTGTTCCTCGACGATCTGCTGCCAGCCGGGGCGGGGATCTATGGTGTGGCGCTGCATGATGTCGCGTACGCCCCGGCTCAGCCGCCGCTGGAGTGGAAGCCGCCGCCGAAACCGCCGCGGTGCACCGAGGACTTGTTGAAACTGCCGCCGGAGATCCTGCCGTTCCTCGACGAGCCGCCGTAGTAGTACGTGCCGTGTCCGTTGCTGTCGCTGCACTCGTACTTCGGCAGTTGCTTGTAGGTGTCCGGGTCCACGCAGCGCTTGTCCACGTCGGAACCGCAGGCGGTGAGCGTGGCCGCCAGCATCCCCATACCGCCGAGCACCACGGCGCTCGACCTCATCTTGCGCATGCGCTGTCCTCCCCCGTCGTCGCCGGCACCATCCGGGTGTGGGCGTGTTCGAACTGTCGGTGTACAGACTAGAGGCCGTCCTCGGCAGCCCGCATGGCCGGTAGCCGCACGGCCGGCAGGCGCTGGTCGGCAGGCGCGCTACGGGAGCACCCGGCACAGCGCATCCAGCGCAGCCGGGTAGGCGCTGTCGGTCGGTGTGCCGTACCCCACGACCAGGGCATCGCGCCCCGGGGCCGCGTCGGGGTGGCGGAACCGGCTCAGTCCCTCCAGGGCCAGCCCCTGCCAGGCGGCAGCCTGCACGACGGAACTCTCGGTGCCCGGCGGGAGTTCCAGTACGGCGTGGAGCCCGGCCGCGATACCGTGCACCCGGATGTCCGGCGCCCGTTCGGCGAGCGCGGCCATCAGCTGGTCCCGGCGCCGGCGGTAGCGCAGCCGTTTCCCGCGGACGTGCCGGTCGTAGGCGCCGGACGTGATGAACTCGGCGAGCGTCAGCTGGTCCAGCGCACTCGACAGATCGTGGATCCCCTTCGCCGCCGTCAGTTCCCCCACCACGTCCTGCGGGGCCACCATCCAGGCCAGCCGCAGCCCCGGCGCGACGGACTTGCTCGCCGTGCCGAAGTAGACGACGCGTTCCGGGTCAAGTCCCTGCAGGGCGCCGACCGGTTGGCGGTCGTAGCGGAACTCGCCGTCGTAGTCGTCCTCCAGGATCAGACCGCCCGAGGTACGGGCCCAGTCGACGACTGCCGCGCGCCGGGCCGGGCTGAGCGCGATGCCCACCGGAAACTGGTGTGCCGGGGTCATCAGTACCGCGCCTTCCCGGGTCAGGGCCTCCGTCCGTGACCCTTGTGCGTCGAAGGGCATCGCCGGGGTGCGCATCCCGGCCTCGGCCAGCAGGTCCCAGTGCACGTCGAGGCCGTACGCCTCGACGGCCACCTCCCGTACCCGGCGGTTTCGCAGCACCTTCCCCATCAGCGACAGCCCGTGCACGAACCCCGAGCAGATGACGATGCGTTGCGGGTCGGCGTAGACGCCCCGGGCTCGCGCCAGGTAGTCCGCGAGGGCGGTCCGCAACTCGATGCGGCCGCGCGGGTCGCCGTAGCCGAACGCCTCGTTGGGTGCGGCGAGCAGCGACTTTCTGGCCGCCTTGAGCCACTCCGTGCGGGGGAAGGACGCCAGGTCGGGCGAGCCCGGTTTGAGGTTGTGGACGGGTCCGCGGCGCACCGGCCGCCGGACGGCGACCGCCTTCTTCACCGGCCGCGGCGCCGACCGCCGGGCGACCTGCGTACCGGAACCCTGCCGGGCGGTCAGCCACCCCTCGGCCACCAGTTCGGCGTAAGCATCAGCGACCGTGTTCCGGGCGATACCCAGGTCGGCCGCGAGTGTCCTGGAGGACGGCAGCCGGCTTCCCGGCGCCAGCCGTCCGGTGCGCACGGCCTGGCGCAACGCGTCCGTGAGGCCCAGCCGCAGCCCCGGGCCGGTCACGTCCAGATGCAGGTCGACACCGATAGTGGCCCAGGAATCTGTCATGAAAGTGGACCATACGCCTGCGCCACACCGCCCGTAGTGTTCTAGTCATGACGACAGAACCGAAGCCGGACACGGACCAGCAGGCCCCGCAGTACGCCCCGGAGCACACACCCCGCCTGCAGTTGGCGGAGCTGGCCCCCGAGGTCTACAAGGCGATGGTGAGGCTGGACGCCGCTGCGCGCCAGGGCGTCGATCCGACCACGCTGGAGCTGGTCAAGATCCGCGCCTCGCAGCTCAACCACTGCGCCTTCTGCCTCGACATGCACACCAAGGACGCGCTCGCCGCGGGTGAGTCGTTCGAGCGGATCGTCCAGCTCAGCGGCTGGGAGGAGTCGAAGCACTTCTACACCGAGAAGGAGCTCGCGGCGATCGAGCTGACCGAGGCCATCACGGTGCTCACCGACGGATTCGTCCCGGACGAGGTCTACGCACACGCCGCCCGTCATTTCGACGACACCGAGCTCGCGCATCTGATCTCGGCGATCACCGTGATCAACGCCTGGAACCGCTTCGCCGTCACCACCCGGATGGTTCCCGGCCACTACACGCCCGGCGCCCACCGCGGCTGAGCAGCGGGCACTCACACAGATGCCCCCGGCAACCGGATGGTTGCCGGGGGCATCGTGTGCGGTACGGGCCGCGCGGGCCCGGATGCTCAGATCAGGCCGAGCTCGCGCACCGCGTCGCGCTCTTCGGAGAGCTCCTTCACCGAGGCGTCGATGCGGGCCCGCGAGAAGTCGTTGATCTCCAGGCCCTGGACGATCTCGTACTTCCCGTCCTTCGTGGTGACCGGGAAGGAGGAGATGAGGCCCTCGGGGACGCCGTACGAACCGTCCGACGGAATGCCCATCGAGGTCCAGTCGCCGTCCGCGGTGCCGTTGACCCAGGTGTGCACGTGGTCGATGGCGGCATTGGCGGCCGAGGCGGCCGACGAGGCGCCGCGCGCCTCGATGATCGCCGCGCCGCGCTTGGCCACGGTCGGGATAAAGGTGTCGGCCAGCCACTTCTCGTCGTTGACGGTCTCGGCGGCGTTCTTGCCGGCGACCTCGGCGTGGAAGATGTCCGGGTACTGCGTGGCGGAGTGGTTGCCCCAGATGGTGAGGCGGCGGATCTGCGAGACCGTGGAGCCGGTCTTCTGCGCGAGCTGCGAGACCGCACGGTTGTGGTCGAGACGGGTCATCGCGGTGAAGCGCTCGGCCGGTACGTCCGGGGCCGAGGCCTGCGCGATGAGCGCGTTGGTGTTGGCCGGGTTGCCGACGACGAGGACCTTGATGTCGTCAGCGGCGTTGTCGTTGATGGCCTTGCCCTGCGGACCGAAGATGCCACCGTTGGCGGCGAGCAGGTCACCGCGCTCCATGCCCTTGGTACGCGGACGGGCCCCGACCAGCAGCGCGACGTTGGCGCCGGCGAAGGCGACATTCGGGTCGTCGGTGATGTCGATGCCCTGCAGCAGCGGGAAGGCGCAGTCGTCGAGCTCCATCGCGGTGCCCTCGGCGGCCTTCAGGCCCTGCGGGATCTCGAGGAGACGCAGCCTGACCGGCACATCGGAGCCGAGCAGATGGCCGGAGGCGATGCGGAAGAGCAGCGCGTAACCGATCTGGCCGGCCGCGCCGGTGACGGTGACATTCACAGGAGTGCGGGTCATGGCGTTCTCCGTAAGACAGCTGGCGGTAGGGGTCCTGCCCCTGGTGCGGGAAATCCCGGTGTCTCACATCCGGAACGAATCTTGATGTGAAGAGACTTCCGACGTCAGGCTATCCGACCCGGTGAGTGACCGACTCCCGCCCCCATGTGGCACGCCGCACACAGTGCCGCACACAGCGCCACCGACGCCCGGTGCGTCCCGCATACGACGGTGGCCGCCGGCGCCGCCCGGGGGGGGTGAGGCGGTGCCGGCGGCCACCGTCGGGTGCAGACACCCGTGGGGGGATGCCGGTCGTCTGCCCCGTCCAGCGCGGGGCACTCCCCCGGCTTCCCACTATTTTCCGGGCCACCGGTGCGGCCAACCGACCACGGCAGCACCCGCGTTCCGGCGATCACCGCACGGTGAAATGGACCAGGTCCTCCAGGAACGGGATCTCCAGCCAGGGTTTCGGCTGCACCATCAGCGCAAGCAGCGTGATGGCCGCTCCGAGCACCCCGTAGGTCACCATGTCGGTGAACCGCGAGCGCACGGCCAGCATCCCCACCGACCGCACCCACCAGCGCATCACCGCGCCGGCGATCAGTGCGGCGCCGATGACGAGCAGGCCCACCCGGGTGACGTCCAGGGCGACCAGCAGCAGTCCCACAGCCGCCACGATGAGCACCGTCAGCAGCGGCCACTGGCGGGCGGGCGCCGGGGCGTCGCTCCCGGCGGCGTGGCCGCCGCCCTCCGGCCGGGCGGTGTCGCGGGTCAGCCGGGGGAAGCGCCGGGTGGTGCGTACCGGTTCGCCCTCGGGGCCGGGCGCGCTGACGACGCCCTTCGCCTCGGGCTCGTCCGGCTCGTCCGGCTGGTCCGGCTCGTCCGGCTCCTCGGGTTCGTCGGGCCTTTCGGGTTCGGGCTCGTCGGGACCGGTCCTGGCGGCGGCGTCAGCCGACACTGCGCTCCGCCGCCTCCACGACGTTGACCAGCAACTGGGCGCGGGTCATCGGGCCCACGCCGCCGGGGTTCGGCGAGATCCAGGCGGCCACCTCGGCGACGCCGGGGTGCACATCGCCGACGATCTTGCCGTTCTCGTCGCGGCTGACGCCGACATCGAGGACGGCGGCGCCCGGCTTCACGTCCTCCGGCTTGACGATGTGCGGCACGCCGGCGGCGGCGACGATGATGTCGGCCTGCCTGAGCTGGGCGGAGAGATCGCGGGTGCCGGTGTGACACTGCGTCACCGTGGCGTTCTCGGACTTGCGGGTCAGCAGCAGCGGGATCGACCGGCCGACGGTGATGCCGCGGCCGACCACCACGACATGCGCCCCGTTGATCTCCACACCATGATGGCGCAGCAGCTGGATGATGCCGTACGGGGTGCAGGGCAGCGGGCCTGTCTCGTTCAGCACGAGCTTGCCGAGGCTGGTCGGGTGCAGGCCGTCGGCGTCCTTCGCCGGGTCCATCAACTCCAGGACCCGGTTGGTGTCGATGCCCTTGGGCAGCGGCAACTGCACGATGTATCCGGTGCACTCCGGGTTGTCGTTCAGCTCCCGGACGACCGCCTCGATCTCTTCCTGGGTGGCGGTGTCGGGGAGTTCACGCTGGATGGATCCCATGCCGACCTCGGCGCAGTCGCGGTGCTTGCCGTTGACGTACCACCGGCTGCCGGGGTCGTCACCGACCAGCAGGGTGCCGAGACCGGGAGTGAATCCCTTCTCCTTGAGGGCCGCCACGCGGGCGGTCAGGTCGGACTTGATCGCGGCCGCGGTGGCCTTGCCATCGAGAATCTGGGCTGTCATAACGGCCATTCTTTCAGGGCTTGCCCCGATCCCCCAAGTTGCACTTGCACAACTCATAGTCAATGTGACTGGACAAACTTATGCGTTGTTTAGAACGATGATCCCGCAGTGCCGCGGGCAGTGCCGGGGGGGCAGGACCGCTTCATTCGCTTTTCTCACCAATCCTCCGCTCGAACCGCGTCGTCCCCGCAGTACCTACGGAGGAAACACCGCATGAGCTTCGGCGATCCGAACCCGAACAACCCTTACGGCCAGCCCCAGGGCCAGCCCCAGCAGCCGCCGCAGCCCGGCTATGGCTACCCGCAGCAGGCTCCGCAGGGCGTCCCGCCGCAGCAGGGCATGCCCCCGCAGCCGGGCTACGGCTACCCGCAGGCGCCGCCGGTCCAGCCGTACGGCGCGGGCGGGTACCAGCAGCCGGGGTACGGCATCCAGCCGCAGTACGCCGGCTGGTGGAGCCGGGCCGGTGCCCTCGTGCTCGACGCCCTGGTCATCGGCATCCCTTACGGCGTCATCGTCGGCATCGGTGGCGCCATCGGCGGTGGCGCGGGATCGGCCGTCGTCGTGATCGGCCTTCTCGTCGGCCTCGGGCTCGGCCTCTTCAAGCTCTACAAGGAGGGCACCACCGGCCAGTTCATCGGCAAGAAGGCCCTCGGCATCAGCCTGCTGCGGGAGGCCGACGGCCGGCCCATGGGCTTCGGCATGGCGTTCGTCCGCTACCTCGCCCACTTCCTGGACAGCCTCGCCTGCTACATCGGGTGGCTGTGGCCGGCCTGGGACGCCAAGAAGCAGACGTTCGCGGACAAGGTCTGCTCCAGTGTGGTCGTCAAGGCCGGCTGACCCGCGCACTGCAGGACCGAGGGCCGTGGCCCGGCGCGCATCGCGCCGGGCCACGGCCCTTCGCCGTCCACTCCGCGGCGACGTCAGTGGAAGAAGTGCCGCGTACCGGTGAAGTACATCGTCACGCCCGCCTTCTCGGCGGCCTCCACGACCTGCTCGTCGCGGATCGAACCGCCCGGCTGGGCCACCGCCTTGACGCCGGCGTTGGCGAGGATCTCGAAGCCGTCCGGGAACGGGAAGAACGCGTCGGACGCGGCGTACGCACCCCGGGCGCGCTCCTCGCCCGCGCGCTCCACCGCGAGCCTCGCCGAGTCGACCCGGTTGACCTGACCCATGCCGACGCCGACCGAAGCGCCGTCCTTGGCCAGCAGGATCGCGTTGGACTTCACCGCGCGGCAGGCCTTCCAGGCGAACGACAGCTCGGCGAGCTCGTCGGCCGAGAGGGCCTCGCCCGAGGCGAGCGTCCAGTTCGCGGAGTCGTCGCCGTCGGCCTGCAGCCGGTCGGCCGCCTGCAGCAGCGCGCCGCCGTCGATCTGCTTGACCTCGAAGGCCGCTGACGGCGCGTCGGGGCAGCGCAGCACCCGGAGGTTCTTCTTGCGGGTCAGCGCTTCGAGGGCGCCGTCCTCGTAGTCCGGGGCGACGATGACCTCGGTGAAGATCTCCGCGACCTGCTCGGCGAGGGCCACCGTGACCGGCCGGTTGACGGCGATCACGCCACCGTAGGCGGAAACCGGGTCACAGGCGTGCGCCTTGCGGTGCGCCTCGGCCAGATCGCCCGCGATGGCGATACCGCACGGGTTGGCGTGCTTGATGATCGCCACGCACGGCTCGGCGTGGTCGTACGCGGCCCGGCGCGCGGCGTCGGTGTCCGTGTAGTTGTTGTACGACATCTCCTTGCCGTGCAGCTGCTCGGCCTGGGCCAGGCCACCCGTGCCCGACAGGTACAGCGCGGCGCCCTGGTGCGGGTTCTCGCCGTACCGCAGCACGTTGCCGCGTTCGTAGGTGGCACCCAGGAACTCGGGGAAGCCGCTGTCGGACGCCGCGTCGTCAGCGGCGTAGTCGACCGCGAACCAGCTGGCCACCGCGACGTCGTAGGCAGCGGTGTGCCGGAAGGCCTCGGCCGCCAGCCGCTTGCGCGCGGTCAGGTCGAAACCGCCGCTGCGGACCGCGGCGAGCACGTCCGCGTACCGCTGGGGGTGGGTGACGACCGCCACGGACGGGTGATTCTTGGCGGCGGCACGGACCATCGAAGGCCCACCGATGTCGATCTGCTCGACGCACTCGTCGTCGGTGGCGCCCGACGCGACGGTCTGGGTGAACGGGTAGAGGTTGACCACGACCAGGTCGAAGGGCTCCACACCCAGCTCGTCGAGCTGACGCCGGTGGTCGTCGAGCCGCAGATCGGCGAGGATCCCGGCGTGCACCCGGGGGTGCAGCGTCTTGACCCGGCCGTCCAGGCACTCCGGGAAGCCGGTGAGCTCCTCGACCTTGGTGACCGGCACGCCGGCAGCCGCGATCTTCGCGGCGGTGGAACCGGTGGAGACGAGCGTGACACCCGCCTCGTGCAGTCCGAGGGCCAGCTCCTCCAGACCGGACTTGTCGTAGACGCTGACGAGCGCGCGGCGGATGGGCTTAACGGTGTCCGTATTCTCGGTGTGCACCGACCTGAACCTTTCGTCCCTCAATGCGATAGCCGTCACGGGACAGACGCCCCACGACATCGACGAGCAGCTGTCGCTCGACTTCCTTGATGCGCTCGTGAAGAGCGCTTTCGTCGTCCTGCTCCCGGATCTCGACCACGCCCTGCGCGATGATCGGGCCGGTGTCGACGCCGTCGTCGACGAAGTGGACGGTGCAGCCGGTGACCCGCACGCCGTACGCGAGCGCGTCGCGTACACCGTGCGCTCCCGGAAAGGCGGGCAGCAGGGCCGGGTGGGTGTTGACGAACCGGCCGCCGAAGGCCCCGAGGAATTCCTTCCCCACGATCTTCATGAAACCGGCCGAGACGACCAGGTCCGGCCGGTACGCGGCGGTGGCCTCGGTCAGTGCGGCGTCCCAGCTCTCGCGGTCCGGGTGGTCCTTCACCTTGCATACGAAGGTCGGGATCCCGGCGCGGCGGGCCCGCTCGAGTCCGGCGATGTCGTCACGGTCCGCGCCGACCGCGACGACCTCGGCGCCGTAGGCAGCCGGATCGTCACCGATGGCGTCGAGCAGCGCCTGCAGATTGGTTCCGGAACCGGAGACCAGCACGACCAGGCGGGCGGGAGTGTGCGGGGAGGCCACGGCGGGGCCCTTTCTGGATACGACTTGTGCGGTCATACGAATTGATCGCATCCCCCGATACGGGGAACTCTACGAACGCGCCGACCGTCGGCAACGATACCGGCACACCGAGCGGCCCCCACGGGACGGGGCCACAGCCGGGAGGTAGCGTCTGGGGACAGGACCGTCTTCCGGACGGGAACCGAATGAGGGGAAGACGTTCACCAGATGCAGGACCGACGCCACCGCGCGACTCTCCGCACCCCACTGCAGGAGCAGGGTTCGCTGCTGCTGCGGGAACGCCGGCCCTCTTCCACGGAGCCCGACGACAACCCCTTCGCGCCACCGCCCGAGGACCGGCCGGAACAGCCGTGGCAGCCCCGGCACCCGGCCAACGGTGACGAGGAGTCCTCGTCGTCCGAACCCTCTTCTCCCGGCCGTGGCAGCCAGTGGAGCCCGGTGCAGCCGGGCCGCCAGGACGGCGGTTTCGGCAGCGGTCCGCAGCGGCCCAAGAGCGGCCCGAACGAGCCGGACGGCGGCCAGGGCGGTAAGGGCGGCCCGGGCCCCGGGCTGCGCTGGGACCCGACGGACCCCGTTCAGCGCCGGGCGCGCTATGCCTTGCTCGCCGGGATGTGGGCGTTCTTCTTCGCCCTCTTCAACCTGCCGCAGGTCGGGCTGCTGCTCGGCGCCCTCGCGGTGTACTGGGGCATCAGTTCACTGCGGGCGGAGCCGCGGCAGCGAGCCGGCGGGCACCCGGCTGTGAACCCGCGGACCGACGCGACGGCTCCGCCGACGGGCCCGCCTGCCGCGCCGCCGACACCCGGCCCGTACCCCGGCTCGTCGAAGCCGCAGATCACGGCGGCGGTGAGCGGACTGGTCACGGCGGGCCTCGCGCTGCTGATCGTGGCGCTCACGTTCACGTCGCAGCTGGTGTACCGGGACTACTACACGTGCGTGCACGACTCGCTGACCAAGCAGGGTCAACTCGCATGCAACTCGCATCTCCCGGACTCTTTGGTGCCGATCCTCGGAACGAAGAAGTAGGAAAAGTCGCGGCACTGCTACGCGTCGGCGTCCGGGGGCTCGGCGTCCGGGGGCTCGGCGTCGGCGGTACCGGTGTCGGCAGTAACGGCGTCGGTGGTATCGGCGTCCGTCGCGCTTCTCTCTTGTGGTGGCCGGTCACCGCCCCCTTCGGCAGAACCGTCACCCGAGCTGACGCCGGCACTGCTGCCCGTCCCGGCGGACGCCGTGGCGTCGATCGGGGGCTCTGCGCTCTCCTGCGCCACAGTTGACTCCGGGGGCTCCGAGGGCTCCGGGGGCTCTGCGGTCGGCGCGAGGACGGGGGCCGCCGGGAGGGCGTCCTCAAGCGCCTGAACCGCGCTCAGCACCTCCGCGACCGCCTCGGCGGCCCGGGCATGCGCATCGTCCGGCCTGCCTCCGGTGGCGCCGGGCGCCCCGCCCGGCGCGCCCTCGGCGTCCGGGCCGACCGGCGCCGTGCGCCGCCACCAGTTCCGCCGCTCCGGCCGCGCCGACTGCTCCCGCGCCCGCTCCGCCGCCTTCGCGGCTTGAACGGCCTGCGCGGCCTTCGCCGCTCGCGCCGCCTCCGCGTCCTTCGCCGCCGTCACCGCGGCCCTGCGCGCGACCCTCTCGGGGTGCCCTGCCCACCAGTGCCGGACAAGCGCCACCGGCATGCCCGTGGTCAGGGTCCAGACCAGGGTCGCCACTCCCGTACGCCACCACACCGGCCCGAAGGACCTCAGGGCGCCCGTCCCCAGCGGACCGCCCGCCAGCTCTGCCAGTACCGCCATCGCGATCGCGCACCCCACTGCCGCCACGGCGGCCGTGCGCACGGTGTCGCGGAGCGCTCGGCGCCGGCCGCCGTGCCGCACCCGGGTCGCGAACCAGCCGAGCACCACCCCCGCGGCCACCGGGATTGCAGCAACCGCCCAGGTCAGCGGGGTTCCACGGCCCTCGGTCGGCAGCGCGGCCAGCAGCGGGAAGTACGGCAGGGCGGGATTTCCGGCCATCGCGAGTGGCGTGGCCGTCGCCCCGGCACCGAGCGCGAAGCCCGGGCCGAGCGCGTATGACGCCGCCCACACCGCCGCGTTCGGCACCAGCGCCATCGCCAGCAGCAGCACCGCGAACCGGCCCGACCACACCCCGGTGAGCTGCAGCAAGGAATCCCGGGCCGCACCTTCGTGCCACACCAGTGAGCCGCCGACCAGCAGGGCGCCACCACCCACCAGCACGGCGGTCGCCGCGCCGGCCGACCTGAGCGCGGTGGCCGCCCAGGGGCGCCCGATCGAGGTCCGTACGCCTGCGGGCACTACGACACGCAGCCATCGGGGAAGCGGGCCGCCGGGGCACCCGTTGGCCTTCCAGACGCCGATCCCGGCCGCACCCCCGATGGCGGCCGGCAGATGGAGCAGTGCGCTCAACGGCGCCGCGGGCATCGGACCGCCCGCTGCGTACGCCAGGACGGCGGCGGTGACCAGCAGATAGCCGCCGGTCACCGCCGTGAAGGCGCCTCGGTCGGTGGCGACGGGACGGCGTTCCTCGGGGTCGAGCGCGTCGCGCGCGGCCCGGTAGATCAGCCACATCGGCAGCAGCATCAGCAGCATCGGCGCCACACCGAGCGGGGCCGGCGCACCGGAGAGGGTGCTCTGCCTGGTCAGTGCGGTGCCATGGGCGAGCAACCACAGTCCGGCCGTGACGTGCAGCGCGCCGCGGGGTCCGCTGTCCGGGTACGGGGAGCTGATCCACAGCAGCATCACCAGTACCGCCAGCGAGCTGAACCCGAGACCCGCCGCGACGGCACCGCGCAGCACACAGTGGGCCAGCGCGGTGGGCCGGCTCCGCAGGGGCGGAAGGAGCGGGCGGTATTCGGTCGTCTGGGTCACCCGGCCATGCTGCCAACGACACGCGCTTTCCCGGCGTAACGGCGAAAGGCCGGTCGTGTCACTCAATATACGTTTATGTACTTTTCAGACTGGTGCATGGCCCGGGGCAGCGCAGCGGGCACCTCATGAACGCCACGCCGGCCGAGGCCTTCGACCTGCTCTATGCGGAAGCCGCCCCTGCACTGGCCCAGCAGACGTATCTGCTCACCGGCCGCCGCCGGCCGGCCGAGGAGTCCGTCGAACGCGCCTTCCAGCTGGCCTGGGAGCGGTGGCCCGAAGTCGCGACCGACCCGGATCCAGCGGGGTGGGTGCGCGCCGCGGCATACGAGTACGCGGTGTCGCCCTGGTACCTGCTGCGCCGCGGTTACGAACAGCCCGACCACCCCGTCACCGATCCCGCGGGATCACCGCTGCGGGCGGCGCTGCTCGCGCTGCCGCCCGCCCACCGGCGCACTCTGCTGCTCTACGACGGCCTGGGGCTCGACCTGCCGGAGACCGCCGCCGAGACGGAGGCGAGCACCCCGGCCACCGCCGGCCGCCTGCTGCACGCCAGGGCCGCCGTCGTCCGGCAGGTACCGGAGCTGCGAGCGCCGGGACTGCTGCAGGAACGTTTGAGCGCGCTCGCCCGGATCGGCCCGGCCCCCGGCCTGGCCACTGCCCGGGCGGTGCGCACCGGCAGCGAGCGCAAGGCCCGGTTCTGGACGCGGCTCACCATCAGCTGCGTCGTGCTGCTCGCCGCGGTCACCGCTTTCGCCCTGGCCACCGCGCCGACCCACTACGCACGACCGACCGGCCCGCCGCATCGCGTCGAGGGTGTCCCGCCGCGCGGCGGCCCGCAGAAGCTGACCGCCGCCGACAAGAAGCTCTGGAAGAAGCTCAGCACCACCCGGCCGAACGGCCCGGGCCGGCTGGTCCCGCGACCCGAGTAGCACCGGACATGCGACCGGGCCGGTACCCCCGAGAGGGGTACCGGCCCGGATCAGGCAAACGGTGACTACGCGCCGGCCAGAATCGCCCGGGCCAGCTTGGCGGTCTCGGTCGGCGTCTTGCCGACCTTCACGCCTGCGGCCTCGAGCGCTTCCTTCTTGGCCTGCGCCGTGCCGGAGGAACCGGAGACGATGGCGCCGGCGTGGCCCATCGTCTTGCCCTCGGGCGCGGTGAAGCCCGCGACGTAACCGACGACCGGCTTCGTCACGTTCTTCGCGATGTAGTCGGCCGCACGCTCCTCGGCGTCGCCGCCGATCTCGCCGATCATCACGATCAGGTCGGTCTCGGGGTCGGCCTCGAACGCCGCCAGGGCGTCGATGTGCGTCGTACCGATGACCGGGTCGCCACCGATGCCGACGGCGGAGGAGAAGCCGATGTCCCGGAGCTCGTACATCATCTGGTAGGTCAGCGTGCCGGACTTCGACACCAGCCCGATGCGGCCGGGCTTGGTGATGTCGCCCGGAATGATGCCGGCGTTCGACTGGCCGGGGGTGATGAGGCCGGGGCAGTTCGGACCGATGATCCGGGTCTTGTTGCCCTTCGAGCCCGCGTACGCCCAGAAGGCGGCCGAGTCGTGCACGGCGATGCCCTCGGTGATGACGACCGCGAGGCCGATCTCCGCGTCGATCGCCTCGACGACCGCGGCCTTGGCGAAGGCCGGCGGCACGAAGACGACGGAGACGTCGGCGCCGGTCTTCTCCATCGCCTCGGCGACGGAGCCGAAGACGGGTACGGAGGTCCCGTCGAAGTCGACGGAGGTACCGGCCTTGCGCGGGTTCACGCCGCCGACGATGTTGGTGCCGTCAGCGAGCATGAGCTTGGTGTGCTTCATGCCGGTGGCGCCGGTCATCCCCTGGACGATGACCTTGCTTTCCTTGGTCAGGAAAATAGCCATGGTGTTAGTGCCCTTGTTCCCTTGTCGTGTCGAAGACGCGCGATGTCAGCGTGCAGCCGCGAGCTCGGCGGCCTTGTCGGCGGCGCCGTCCATGGTGTCCACGCGCTGCACCAGCGGGTGGTTGGCGTCCGACAGGATCTTGCGACCCAGCTCCGCGTTGTTGCCGTCGAGGCGCACGACCAGCGGCTTGGTGACCTCTTCGCCCTTGGACTTGAGGAGCTCGAGCGCCTGGACGATGCCGTTGGCGACCTCGTCACACGCGGTGATGCCACCGAAGACGTTGACGAACACGGACTTGACGTCCGGGTCGCCGAGGATGATCTCCAGGCCGTTCGCCATGACCTCTGCGGAGGCGCCGCCACCGATGTCGAGGAAGTTGGCGGGCTTTACGTTGTTGTGCTTCTCACCGGCGTAGGCGACCACGTCGAGGGTGCTCATCACGAGCCCCGCGCCGTTGCCGATGATGCCGACCTCACCGTCGAGCTTGACGTAGTTGAGGTTCTTGGCCTTGGCGGCGGCCTCGAGCGGGTTGGCCGCCGCCTTGTCCTCGAGAGCCTCGTGCTCGGGCTGGCGGAAGTCGGCGTTCTCGTCGAGCGAGACCTTGCCGTCAAGGGCGATGATCTTGCCGTCGCCGGACTTGATCAGCGGGTTGACCTCGACGAGGAGGGCGTCCTCCTTGATGAAGACGGTCCACAGCTTCTGCAGGACATCGGCGACCTGTCCGGCGATCTCGGCCGGGAACTTCGCCGCTGCGACGATCTCGGCGGCCTTCTCCGGCGTGCAGCCGTCGTTGGCGTCGACCGGGATCTTCGCCAGCGCGTCGGGGTTCTCCTCCGCGACGACCTCGATCTCCACGCCGCCCTCGACGGAGGCCATGGCGAGGAAGGTGCGGTTGGTGCGGTCCAGCAGGAAGGAGACGTAGTACTCCTCCGCGATGTCCGCGGTCTGGGCGAGCATGACCTTCTGGACCGTGTGGCCCTTGATGTCCATGCCCAGAATGGCGTCGGCCTTCGCTACGGCGTCGGCCGGGTCGGAGGCGAGCTTCACGCCGCCGGCCTTGCCGCGGCCGCCGACCTTGACCTGCGCCTTGACGACGGCCTTGCCGCCCAGACGCTCGGCCACCTCGCGCGCCGCCTCAGGCGTGTCGATGACTTCACCGGCCAGCACCGGTACACCGTGCTTGGCGAAGAGGTCCCTCGCCTGGTACTCGAACAGGTCCACGCGCGTCCGTCTCCCTTTGCTTTGAATCGTCGTCGCAGTAGTGATCGCGGTTCGTTCTCTGCGTGGGCGTGCCGCGAAGGGCAACGTGACCGCTGTCACAAGGGAGGCGTACACGGTGTCCGAGTACGCGGCATGTCCGTCTCGCAGGTTATCCCCGTGGGAGCTTGGTCCCTAAATCGCAGATCACACCTGCGCGGTGATTACGGTCACAGCCCGCCCGCCCGGCACCAGCGTATCGCTTGCACTCGGAAACTGCCCTGTGAGCTGCGGTGATGCCCCTCCCGGGCCGACCGGGGAGCGGGTCAGGGGTGCGCTCCGAGCGTGTCCGGGACATCGCCCGGGGTGACCGACGACACAAGCGGTCTCTTCTCTATCGCCGCCGCCATGACCTCCGGGAACCGGTCCGGTGTACAGGCGAAGGCCGGCGCCCCCAGCGCGGCGAGGGCAGCCGCGTGTTCGTGGTCGTGGGCGGGCGCCCCCTCGTCGGACAGTGCGAGCAGCGCTACGAACTGCACACCCGATGCCTTCATCGCCGCGACCCGCTTGAGCATCTCGTCCCGTATCCCCCCTTCGTAGAGGTCGCTGATCAGCACCACCACGGTGTCTGCGGGGCGGCTGATCCGCGACTGGCAGTACGCGAGGGCCCGGTTGATGTCGGTACCGCCGCCCAGCTGGGTGCCGAACAGGACGTCGACCGGATCATCGAGCTGGTCGGTCAGATCGACGACTGCCGTGTCGAAGACGACGAGCCGGGTGGCGAGGGAACGCATCGATGCGAGCACCGCGCCGAACACCGAGGCGTAGACGACCGAGGCCGCCATCGACCCGGACTGGTCGATGCAGAGGATCACGTCCTTCTTCACCGACTGCGAGGCGTGTCCGAACCCGACGAGCCGCTCCGGAACGACCGTGCGGTACTCGGGCAGATAGTTCTTCAGGTTGGCGCGGACGGTCCGGTCCCAGTCGATGTCCCGGTGACGCGGACGGTTGATCCGCACCGAGCGGTCCAGCGCCCCGGTGAGCGTGGCCCTGGTGCGCGTCGCCAGTCGCTTCTCCAGGTCTTCGACCACCTTGCGGACCACCGCACGGGCGGTCTCCCGGGTGGTCTCCGGCATCGCCTTGTTGAGCGAGAGCAGGGTCCCGACCAGGTGTACGTCCGCCTCGACCGCCTCGAGCATCTCCGGTTCGAGCAACAGGGCCGACAGTCCGAGCCGTTCGATGGCGTCGCGCTGCATCACCTGGACGACCGAACGGGGGAAGTACCTGCGGATGTCCCCGAGCCAGCGCGCCACGGACGGCGCGGACGCACCGAGCCCCGCCGATCGGTCGCCGCCGCTTCCGGAAGGCGTGCGTCCGGCCTCGGGGAGCCCGCTGCCGTAGAGCGCGCCCAGTGCGCTGTCCATCGCGGCGTCCTTGCCGCCGAGTGAGACACCGGTGCCGTCCGCCGCCTCGCTGCCGAGGACCAGCCGCCAGCGTCGTAGCCGTTCGTCCACCGCCTTCATCAGCCCACCCCCACCAGGTCGTTGTTCCCGTCGGTGCCATGGCCGTCGGTGGCATGACCCTCGCCGAGGATCAGCCGCAGTACCGGAAGCACCGCGTCCGCGCGCTCCGTGTCGAGCCCGGCGCCGAAGCCGGGCGCTGAGGTCTCCAGCGCGGCGGCCCGGCCCGGTCTGCCGTCGGCCGGACCGCGCCCGACCAGCTCACCGAGGGTGCGGCGGACCCCTGGTTGGTACGCCGAGAAGGTGCGGCGCAGCAGGGGCAGCACGTCGGTGAACGCATCCGCCGGTACGGCGATCAGCCAGCCGTCGATCAGACCGAGCAGCCGCTCGTCGTGGACCAGCAGCATTCCTCCGCCGGAGGCTCCGCCGACGAAGCCCTCGATCCAAGCGGCCGCATCGGCGGGCGGCGCACTCGGTGACAGGGCGAGAGCCATCAGCAGCGCCGCCGCGTCCTGCGCCAGTCGGCCGTCGTCGAGCAGCAGGCGGGCCGCCCGCCCGCGTATCACCCCGGCAACCGAGTCATGCCGGGCCAGTCGGCCCAGCACATCGGCCCAGCGGTCGCGGAGTTCGCCGGTGCCGTCCGGAAGCAGCCCTATGGCGGTGTGCACCGCGTCCAGGTGAGTGCGCATCTGCTGTGCGCCATCGGTGTCCAGGCCGGTGCAGGCCGGTGGCAATCCGACGCAGATGCGCTCGGCCAGGCCGACCGCCACCTCGTCCAGCGAGGCGCTGTCCGTGGACCGCACGTCTCCGTAGCGCAGCGAGCGGGCCAGCGCGGGCAGCGCCTGGGCGAGGTGTCCGACGTCGGTGTCCAGCGCGGCACGGTCGGCGAGCGCTCGCATCACCACCGGGAGGGCGTCCGGCAGTTCGGCGAGCAGACACTCCTCGGCCAGCGCGGTGATCGCCGAGAGCGCGGGCGCCGATATGGCCTGTGCCTCGGCTTTGGCGGTGGCCGCGGACAACACGGTGGTTCCCCATACTCCCGCCTCCGCGACCCGCACCGCGAGCTCCGGCTCCCAGCGCAACCGCCAACTCTCCCGGAAGGTGCCGGTGCTCCCCCGGCCTGCGGCAGGCTCGCCCCAGTGCACCCCGAGCAGCCGCAGCCGGTGCAGCATCCGGGAGCGTGCCGCGTCGATCTCTTTCCGCAGATCGAGATCGAGCTCCCGGTCGATCGCTTCCGGTTTGAGCCGCAGGGACCGCTGAGCCCGCGTCAGGTCACGCTGGAGCGGTACGGCCGGCGAGGTGTCCGGGACCTCACCGAGCACATCGCCGACGACGAGCCGGTCGTGTATCAGGGCGAGCGGTAGGTCAGAGCCTTCGCACATCACCGCCCGGATCGCGTCGGTCGTCTCGGTCAGTCCGGGCAGCGGCCTCCCCCGCATGGCGGCGAGCGTCCCGGCCAGCCGCACCGCCTCGATGACGTGGGCCGAGGAGATCAGCCGGTCCTCGCCCCGCAGCAGTTGGGCGACCTTGGTCATCCAGCGCTCGACGGGGCGGTCCGCGGCGCTGAACAGATGCCCGTACCAGCCGGGCGATTCGATGCCCGCGCCGTAACCACTGCGGCGGCCGAGTCTGCGATGGGTCCAGGGCACCCAGGTCATCTCGGTCCTGACCTTGGGCAGCCCCTTGAGCAGGGCGCGGTCAGCGGCGAGAGTGGTCTTCGCGGCAAGTGCGGGCACGTGCCAGGCGCCGCAGACCACGGCCACCGCCGGTCCGAAATCCTTCTGGGCGGTGCGCAATTGGATGCGCATGCTGGCCTCGCGCGCCGCATCGTGCGGAAAGCCGCCGTCGCCGAACGTGTTCCGCAGCACGCCCATGGCCTCGGCGAGCGCGGTGAACGGCGCCAAGGCGTCTGCGGACCCGGAGATCCGGTGCTCGACGACGTCCTCCCACCAGCGCTCGGCGTCGTCGTAACCGGCGGTCTCGGCGAGCACCCCGATGGGATCGATCCTTACCGCACCGGGTCCCGGACGGGATTCCGGATCGGATCGCGCGCTTGGTCCCACGTCTGCTCCGGGACCGTCCTCCCTCTCTTCACTCGCAGCAGTCTCCTCCTCCCCCATCGCCAGCAAGTGGGCTGCCGGCAGGTCGATGAAGCGAACCGGCACCTGGTGCTGCTGGGCCCAGCGGATCGCCACCCATTCCGGTGAGAAGTCGGCGAGCGGCCAGAACGCGGCTCTGCCCGGGTCGTCCATGACGTGGGCCAGCAGCGCGACCGGCGGACGCATGTCGGGATCGGCGGCGAGCGACAGCAACGCGTCGCCTTCGGGCGGCCCTTCGATCAGAACGGCGCTGGGGGTGGCGGCCTCCAGCGCGGCCCGCACCGCACGGGCGGAGCCCGGTCCGTGATGGCGCACCCCGAGGAGCAACGGGGTGGCGAACGCGTGAGGCGTCGAGGATGCCGTCATACCGAGACCTCCCGGCAGGCGCGATAGAAGTCCTTCCAGCCCTCCCGCTCGCGGACCACCGTCTCCAGATACTCCTGCCAGATCACCCGGTCGGCCGCCGGTTCACGGACGACCGCGCCCAGCAGCCCCGCGGCGACATCGGCCGGCCGCAGCACGCCGTCCCCGAAGTGCGCGGCGAGCGCCAGGCCGTTGGTGACGACGGAGATCGCCTCTGCCGTGGAGAGTGTCCCCGACGGCGACTTGACCTTGGTGCGCCCGTCGGCTGTCACCCCGCCCCGCAGTTCGCGGAAGACGGTGACCACCCGGCGGATCTCGTCCATGCCCTCGGGTGCGGCGGGCAGTTCGAGGGAGCGACCTATCTGGTCGACCCGCCGGGAGACGATGTCGACCTCTGCGTCGGCCGATGCGGGCAGCGGCAGGACCACCGTGTTGAAGCGGCGGCGCAGCGCGCTGGAGAGTTCGTTGACCCCGCGGTCTCGGTCGTTGGCCGTGGCGATCAGATTGAATCCGCGGACGGCCTGTGTCTCCTGGCCCAACTCCGGAATGGGCAGCGTCTTCTCCGACAGGATCGTGATCAGCGTGTCCTGCACGTCGGCGGGGACCCGGGTCAGCTCCTCGACCCGGGCGGTCATGCCCTGCGCCATCGCCCGCATCACCGGGCTGGGCACCAGGGCGTCCCGGCTCGGGCCGTGGGCCAGCAGCGCGGCGTAGTTCCAACCGTATCTGATCGCTTCCTCCGGCGTGCCCGCGGTGCCCTGGACGAGCAGCGTGGAGTCACCGCTGACGGCCGCCGCCAGGTGTTCGGAGACCCAGGTCTTGGCGGTGCCCGGGACACCGAGCAGGAGCAGCGCGCGATCGGTGGCGAGCGTGGTGACAGCGACCTCGATGATGCGGCGCGGCCCGACGTACTTGGGAGTGATCACGGTGCCGTCGGGCAGCGTACCGCCCTGCAGATAGGTGGCCACGGCCCACGGCGAGAGCCGCCAACGCTCGGGACGCGGCCGGTCGTCGGCGGCGGCGAGTGCCGACAGTTCGTGGGCGAACGCGTCTTCGGCGTGCGGCCGCAGAACCTCTGCTGGGGTGGTGTCGGACGCGGTCATGGATCCCCCTCCAGATCATTCGACCCGATGTGCTTCCCACCGTGCACCATGCCACTGACAATCGACTGTTTCCGCAGGTCAGGGTCGATTGTCAGTGGCGGCGCCTAGCTTGAGGAACATGCTGCGAAACAGCGGGGAACAACACCCGGCCCCCCGGGGACAGGGGGTGCGCTGGACCGTGGATCAGGTGCTGGCACTGGCTCCTGACGCGGCCTCACGTAAGGCGGGAAGCAGGCTCGGGTCATCAGGGCCGTGGTCGGAAACGGGGTGCGGAGGCGGCTCGGGAGCCGTTTGGGGACTGTGCGGGGGTAGCGGCAGCAAGCCGTACCGGACCGTCGTGGACACGGCGGGCGTGGCGTACCGGTGCAGTTGTCCCAGCCGGAAGTTCCCCTGCAAGCACGCACTGGGACTTTTGTTGCTCTGGGCGGCAGAAGTGCACGAGGTGCGGGAGACGGAGACACCGCCGGAGTGGGCCGGCGAGTGGCTCCGCACACGGCAGCAGCAGGGAGCACGGCAGCCGCAGCGGACGCCGGAGCCGGGCGGTGGGTCCGGCCCCGTGGCGGCCAGGACGGTTGATCCGGAGGCGGCCAGGCGCAGGGCGGAGCGCAGGGCCGAGCGGGTCACCGCGGGGGCGACCGAGCTGGAGCAGCGGCTGGCGGATCTGCTGCGGGGCGGTCTCTCGACGGCCGAGCAGGCGGGGTACGGCCTGTGGGAGGAGACCGCGGCCCGGATGATCGACGCGCAGGCTCCCGGACTGGCCGGCCGAGTGCGGGAGTTGGGGGCGATACCGGCCTCGGGGTCCGGCTGGCCGGTGCGGCTGCTCGAGGAATGCGCCCTGCTGCATCTGCTCGACCGGGCCTGGCTGGAACGCGAACTGCTGCCCGAGCCGCTGGCAGCGACGGTCCGGGCACGCGTCGGCCTTCCCACCGCGCCCGCCGGCCCGGCCATCCGCGACCACTGGCTGGTGCTGTCGCAGTACGACACCTTCGACGGCAAGCTCACCACGCGACGCATCTGGCTGTACGGCCGCCGGACCGGCCGGACGGCCCAACTGCTGGACTTCGGGGCAGCGGGGCGGGCACCGGGAATCGCCCTGCCGACGGGGCTGACGCTGGACGCCGAGCTCACCGCGTACCCGGGCGCGGGTCAACTGCGGGCCGCGCTCGGCGAGCGGTTCGACATCCCCGCGCAGTCGGGACGCCCGCCGTCGGGGACGACGGTCGGCGGCGCACTCGCCGCCTACGGTCGGGCGCTGAGCGACGATCCCTGGCTCACCGACCGACCGGTGACCCTTGGCTCCGTCATACCGATTCCCGACGCAGGCGACGGCGTCGGCTGGCAACTGCTCGACGCCGAAGGACAGTCCGCCCTGCCGGTAGCGCCGGATGCACCGTCGCGGTCCGGGCTGTGGAGGCTCACCGCGCTCTCCGGCGGAGAGCCGGTCACCGTCTTCGGGGAGTGCGGCCACCGCGGCTTCACCCCGCTCACGGCCTGGCGGCCCGGCAGTTCCGAAGCCGTACCACTGCACCGTTGAGCGGAACCATCCGCCTACCCGCACCATCCGCCGACCCGCACCATCCGCCGATCCGCACCATCCATGGAGGGAACCGATGACCAGCACCGCCACCTGGGAAGAGCTCGTCACCGCGGCTCTGCTCGGCACCGATCGCCGCCCATCGCCGGCCGGCGCCCCGGCGCTGCTGGACCTCGCCGCCGTGCACACCGTGCGGCGAAGGGCCGGTCTGCGCCCCGCGCCCGCCGCGGCTCGGCCGGTCCCGGCGCCGCCCGATCCACGGCCGGAGCCGCCGGCGCCCGCCCGGCACAGACTCGCCCAGCTGCTCGCCGACCGGGCCGGAACCTCGAACTCCGGCGGCCGACGCGGCGCTGCCCCCGATCTGACCGAGCTGCTGCCCGCCTGGCTGACCGCGGCAGCCCACTTCGGCTACCGGGCACCGGCCTCGCTCATCGACGCGCTGCTGGACGCGGCGCGGGCCCGGACGGATCTGCGGCCTCAGGCCCTGGCCTTCGTCGGACCGCGTGGACTGTGGCTGGCCCGGCTCAACCCGGAGTGGAAGTACGCGCTGCGCGGTACGTCCGGCGCAGCCGTGCTGCCGTCACCGGACGACGCAGGAGCCGTCCGGCGTCTGTGGGAGGAGGGCCTGTTCGCCGAGCGAGTCGCGCTGCTCGCCGCGGTACGGGCCGACGCCCCCGCGGCCGGGCTCGAACTGCTCGGCACCACCTGGACGACGGAGCGGGCCGAGGACCGGCTGATGTTCCTGGACTCCCTGCGCACCGGGCTCACCGCAGCGGACGAACCCTTCCTGGAACAGGCCCTGTCCGACCGCAGCCGGAACGTCCGCAGCACGGCGGCCGAGCTGCTTTCCGCGCTCCCCCGGTCCGCCCTGGCCGGGCGGATGGCGAGCCGTGCGGTGACCTGCGTCAGCCTCGACCGGACCGACGACCATGCCCGCATAGCGGTCGAGGCGCCGCACGAATGCGACGCGGCGATGCAGCGCGACGGTGTGGTCCCGGTACCTCCGGCAGGCCGCGGCGAGCGGTCCTGGTGGCTCGGCCAGCTGGTGGAGGCGGCGCCCCTCACCGTTTGGCCCGGGGTGCTCGGTGGCCGTACACCGCAGCAGATCGTCGGTCTGATGGTGACCGACGGATGGGACGAGGAACTGCACGCCGCATGGTGCCGGGCCGCGGTGCGGCAGGGCGACGCCGAGTGGTCCCGTGCGCTGCTGGCCGGGCCCGGTACGGCGTCGCCGGCCGAACGCGCCAAGTTGCTGGCCACGCTGCCGGACGGCGAGCGAGCCGACCGGGTCGCCGGGTTCATCGCGGGACACGGCCTGTCCGAGGCGTTCCAGCTGCTGTCCGTCTGCGCGGTCCCCTGGGCCGAGCCGCTGGGCCGGGCGGTGGTCGAGGCCCTGGAGATCGCCCGGGACGCGGGCAGCTACCCGTGGAGCTTCAGCGGTGTCATGGGTCTGGCCGAGCGCTGCCTGGACCCGGCGGAGGCGCGTCGGCTGGAGGCCCTCACCGCGATACCCGCCGAGCTGGAGGGGGCGTCGCCAGGGGCCGGGGGCTACTGGTCGGAGGCCTTTCAGCGGCTGGTGGCCACGTTGCGGCTGCGGGCCGCGATGTGGGCGGAGCTGGCGAGGACGTGACCCGCTGCGCGGGGTTCAGCCGCCGCGTGGGGAGCTCCCACACGGCGGATCCTCCCATGGAGGGCCCCTGAGGTCCCGCAGCCCGGTTTCCTACGCCTCGGCCGGCTGGCGGACATTCGCGTGGACCCAGTCCACGATGGAGGCCGTCGTCGCGCCGGGCGTGAAGATCTCCGCCACGCCCTGCTCCTTCAGCGGTGCGATGTCCGCCTCCGGGATGATGCCGCCGCCGAAGACCTTGATGTCCGCCGCCTCGCGTTCCCGGAGCAGCTCGAGGACCTTCGCGAACAGCGTGTTGTGGGCGCCGGAGAGGATGGAGAGCCCGATGGCGTCGGCATCCTCCTGGATCGCGGTGTCCACGATCTGCTCGGGTGTCTGGTGGAGGCCGGTGTAGATGACCTCCATACCCGCATCCCGCAGCGCACGGGCGATTACCTTCGCGCCGCGATCGTGCCCGTCGAGTCCCGGCTTGGCGACCACTACGCGGATCGGACCGACGACACCCATCACTGCCTCCATGCACGATGTGAACGAACGTTATCCACAGCATCCCGCAACCAGCGGTTTCGCGGTGGCCGGAGAGGGGGAAATCACACATGGGACGTATTCGTTACGCGCCGTACCCCCCTTTCGGCAGACAAATGGGCCGCATTCGGGGCCGGTGCAAGCGGGAGTCGCAGTCGAGAGGCGGTCTACGGCCCACCGGCCGGTCTCTCCCCGGCGACCCCATGAGTGCATACGGATTCCACCGCGTCACCCTCCGTATGCCGTTCAGGAGGTCGGCCAATGAAGGTCCTGCCCTTCGTCCTCTGCCCGCGGTCCTTGCTCAGCCCGCAGCTCCTGCCCGGCCCGCGAACCCTGCTCAGCCCGCGGGGCCTGATTCGGCACCTGCGCCTCTCTTCGGTGCTGCTGCGAGCCACCGCGCTCGACCTGGCGATTCTCGCCGGCCATCTGTTGCTCTACCCGTCCGGCATCTCGGCCGAGCGCAGGACCCTCCCGCCCGTGAGCGAGACCCCCGACTCCACGCCGGCTGCTGCCCAGGGGGCCGAGGCGGCTGCGGTGAGTGATCAGCCGCCCGTCATCCTGCTGCACGGCTTCATCGACAACCGCTCCGTTTTCCTGCTGCTGCGCCGCTCACTGTCCCGGCACGGCCGCCCCCATGCGGAGTCACTCAATTACTCGCTGCTGACCTGCGACGTCCGGGCCGCCGCCGAGTTGCTGGGACGCCACATCGAGGAGATCTGCGCCCGCACCGGACACCACCAGGTGGACATCGTCGGCCACAGTCTGGGCGGACTGATCGCCCGCTACTACGTGCAGCGCCTGGGCGGCGACGTCCGAGTGCGGACCCTGGTCACCCTGGGCACCCCGCATGCGGGCACCCAAATGGCCCAGTTGCTGAGTGCCCATCCCCTGATGCGCCAGATGCTCCCGCACTCCGACCTGATCGAGGAGCTGCGCAGTCCGGCGGTGGGCTGCCGCACCCGGTTCGTGAGCTTCTGGAGCGATCTCGACCATCTGATGGCACCGGTCGAAGCGGCCTGCATCGACCACCCGGATCTGATCGCGACCAACGTCCGGGTCACCGGCATCGGCCACCTCGCCCTGCCGGTTCATCCCGCCGTCGCGGCCGGTATCCGGCAGGCCCTGGACGCTCAGGAGACCACCGGCCTCGAGGGCGCGGCGTCGGTGGCCTGAGGGAGGGCCTCGTACCGTTGGCTCGCCCCGGTGA
This sequence comes from Streptomyces sp. NPDC051322, assembly GCF_040689485.1. Classification (NCBI taxonomy): domain Bacteria; kingdom Bacillati; phylum Actinomycetota; class Actinomycetes; order Kitasatosporales; family Streptomycetaceae; genus Streptomyces; species Streptomyces sp. NPDC051322. The sequence continues at coordinate 80,885 of NZ_JBFBAK010000010.1, forward strand.
CTCGTCCGTGGCTCGAAAGGAGCCCCGGAAGCGGGTCGGCAGCTCGAACGCTCTCCGAACGCCGTACCAAAGGTGCGCCCATAGTCCCCCGAAAGACGGCCGAATGACCCTTTCGCGAGCCACCGATGGCCGCCGAAGATTGTCGCCGCCGCGTACTGCCGGGTACAGTCGCGCCACTGCTCTGGACCGGGGGGTGCCCCAGGGCAGGCCCTGCTGCCGAGGCGAGAGAGACGTTGGTGAACGACCAGCAAACCCACGCCGGGTATGGGGAAAGCGACTCCCTCCCCACCCACGGTTACCCCACCGGCGGCTACCCCGGCAGCAGTTACTCCACCGGCACGTATGCGGCCGACCCGCTCTTCGGCGACCTACCCGGCCATTACGAGGCAGGGCACCCGGCACATCCCAGCGGGCAGTACGACACCACTCAGTGGGACACCGGGGCGCAACAGACGGCCGGTTACGACGCGGCCCATGCGGCTGCCCAGCAGGTCCAGCAAGGCGGCGGGGACACCTACAACACCACCGGCCAGTGGTCCTTCCCGACGCCGGCCCACGAGACGCCGGCCCACGGGACGGCGACCGCCGACTACGACACGACCGGCCAGTGGGACGCCAACGCCTGGAACGGCACGGGCCAGTTCGAGACGGCCGCCCAGGCCACCACGCAGTGGCCGGCTCAGGACTACGGCACGGGGATCACGTACGGCACCGACACGTACGGCACCGACGCGTACGGAAGCACCGGCAGCTACGACACGGGCGCCTACCTCGATGACCCGACCGCCTACGGCACAAGCCAGTTCAGCGCCATCGACGTCGCGGACATCGCCGACGTCCCGGACCTCGCGGAAACCGCCGACACCGCCAACCCCGCGGACGCCCCGGAGGCCCCGGAGAGCGCCGACGACAGCGCGGACCGCACGGAGCAGGCGGAGAGCTCGGGCCACGCCCCCTACGAGCTGAGCCGCGCGCCCGCCGCCCGCCGCGCCTCCGGCGGTCGCGGCCGCCGCCGCACCCCCGCGAAGCGCTCCGCGCTGCTCACCGTCGCCGTCCCCTCGGTGTGCGTGATGGGCGTGGCCGGGGTCGCCGCCGCGACCGTCGGCGGCTTCAGCGGGGACGACAGCGGCGCCACGACCCGCGCCGCGGCCGATCCCTCGTCCGTCAAGCCGGTCGCCGTCAACAGCAAGTTGGACACCCAGCTCGCCAACCTCAGCCATGAGGCCGACGATTTCGCCGGCCGCGCCAGCCGCACGCAGGAGCGCATCGATCTCAAACAGCGGCAGGCCGACGCCAAGAAGAAGGCCGCGGAGGAGGCCGCACGCAAGGAAGCCGCGCGGCCGAAGTTCCTGCTGCCGGTGAAACAGAAGGGCCTCAGCGCCTACTTCGGCCAGGCGGGGGTCAACTGGATGTCGGTGCACACCGGTATCGACTTCCCCGTCTCGTACGGGACCCCGGTCATGGCGGCGACCGACGGCACGGTCCGGACCAAGTGGAACAGCGCCTACGGCAACATGGCGATGGTGACAGCGCCCGACGGCACCGTGACCTGGTACTGCCACCTCAGCAGCACCAAGATCCGTTCCGGCACCGTCAAGGCCGGTGACGTCATCGCCTACTCGGGGAACTCCGGTAACTCCACCGGACCGCATATGCACTTCGAGGTGCATCCGCACGGCGGTGCAGCCGTCGACCCGCTGCCGTGGCTGCGCAGCCACGGCCTCGACCCGACGTAAGCGAAGCCCCGCTACAGCTTCTCGACCGGTGCGTACCGCAGCAGCAGTTTCTTCGGCCGCTCGTCGCCGAAGTCCACCGTCACCTGGGCGTCCGCACCCGACCCGGTCACCTGCATCACGGTGCCCAGGCCGAACTGGTCGTGCGTGACCCGGTCCCCCACCTGCAGCGTGATCACCGGCTTGTCGCCGGCCCGCCGCGTCGCGAAGCCCGTGGCGCCGCCCGAACCGGAGCGCGACCGCGAGGACGACAGCGACGAGGTCAGCGAGGAAGTGACCCCGGACGTCGGGCCCGCCGGCGCCGCCATCGCTCCGGTGCGCTTCCACTCCAGGTGGTGCGCGGGGATCTCCTCCAGGAACCGCGAGGCCGGGTTGTACGAGGGCTGGCCCCAGGCGCTGCGCAGCGTCGAGCGCGTCAGATACAGGCGCTCACGGGCGCGGGTGATCCCGACGTACGCCAGCCGCCGCTCCTCCTCGAGCTCCTTCACCTGCCCCAGCGCGCGCATGTGCGGGAAGACGCCGTCCTCCATACCGGTCAGGAACACCACCGGGAATTCCAGGCCCTTCGCGGTGTGCAGCGTCATCAGCGTTATGACGCCGGAGCCGTCCTCGTCCTCGTCGGGGATCTGGTCCGAGTCGGCGACCAGGGCGACCTTCTCCAGGAATTCCGCCAGCGTGCCCGCGCCCTCCTCCTCGCCGCGCTCCTGCTCGAACTCCAGTGCCACCGCGGCGAGTTCCTGCAGGTTCTCGATCCGGGTCTCGTCCTGCGGGTCGGTGGACGCCTGCAACTCGGCGAGGTAACCGGTCCGTTCGAGGACCGCCTCCAGCACCACCGCAGGTCCGGCCCCCGACTCGACGACGGTACGCAACTCCTCCATCAGCACGTTGAAGCGTTTGACGGCGTTCGACGAGCGGGCCGCCATGCCGTACGCCTCGTCGACCCGCCGCAGCGCCTGCGGGAAGCTGATCCGCTCGCGCTGCGAGAGCGCGTCGATCATCGCCTCGGCCCGGTCGCCGATGCCGCGCTTGGGCACGTTCAGAATCCGGCGCAGCGGAACGGTGTCTTCAGGGTTGGCCAGCACCCGTAGGTAGGCCAGCACGTCGCGGACCTCCTTGCGCTCGTAGAACCGGACACCGCCGACGACCTTGTACGGCAGCCCGACCCTGATGAAGATCTCCTCGAAGACACGGGATTGGGCGTTCGTACGGTAGAAGACGGCGACGTCGCCCGCCTTCGCGTCGCCCGCGTCGGTCAGCCGGTCGATCTCATCGGCGACGAACTGCGCCTCGTCGTGTTCGGTGTCCGCGACATAGCCGATGATCTTCGCGCCCTCGCCCGCCTCCGTCCAGAGGTTCTTGGCGCGGCGGTTCTCGTTGCGCTCGATCACGGCGTTGGCGGCGGAGAGGATCGTCTGGGAGGAGCGGTAGTTCTGCTCCAGCAGGATGGTCGTGGCGTCCGGATAGTCCTCCTCGAACTGGAGGATGTTACGGATGGTGGCGCCGCGGAACGCATAGATCGACTGGTCCGCGTCACCGACCACGCAGAGCTCTCCGGGAGCCTTGTCCTCCCCGGACGGGCCGACCAGTTCGCGGACGAGCGTGTACTGGGCGTGGTTGGTGTCCTGGTACTCGTCCACCAGGACGTGCCGGAAGCGCATCCGGTAGTGCTCGGCGACGTCCGGGAACGCCTGGAGCAGGTGCACGGTGGTCATGATGATGTCGTCGAAGTCCAGGGCGTTGGCCTCGCGCAGCCGCGCCTGGTACAGCGCGTACGCCTCGGCGAGGGTCTTCTCGAAACCTCCCCCGGACTCCGTCTGGGAGGTGCCCCCAGCGGCCTGCCCGGCGAAGGTCTCCTCGTCGATCAGCTCGTTCTTCAGGTTCGAGATCTTGGCGCTGAAGGACTTCGGCGGGTAACGCTTCGGGTCGAGGTCCAGGTCACGGCAGACCAGGGCCATCAGCCGCTTCGAGTCGGCCGCGTCGTAGATCGAGAACGACGAGGTGAAGCCGAGCTTCTTGGACTCGCGGCGCAGGATGCGGACGCACGCGCTGTGGAAGGTCATGACCCACATGGCCTGGGCGCGCGGACCGACGAGCTCGGCCACCCGCTCCTTCATCTCGCCCGCGGCCTTGTTGGTGAAGGTGATCGCCAGGATCTGCCCGGGGTGCACCCCGCGCGAGCCCAGCAGATGCCCGATCCGGTGGGTCAGCACCCTGGTCTTGCCGGAACCGGCTCCGGCCACGATGAGCAGCGGGGAACCCGCGTGCACGACGGCGGCGCGCTGCTCGGCGTTCAGCCCCTCGAGCAGCGCGGCGGGGTCCACGGCCGGGCGCGGGGCACCATTCCGGTAGTACGCGTCCCGCTGGGGCGGGGGCCCGTCGAACGCGCCGCCGAAAAGGTCGTGCGGGACCTCTTCCCGGTCCCCGGGCCCGCCGGCGGGGTCCTCGGCGGGCGGCGGGGGCTCTTCCTCCGAGGGCTGGAGGTTCGCCAGGAAACTGTCGTCAAAGAGGCTGCTCATCGTCTACCGAGTCTAGGCCGACCCACCGACAGCCCGGAGCCGTATCTCCGGAGCCGAACCTCCGGAGCCGAACCTCTCCGGGGCCGGGCCCAGGTCACGAAAATGTATCGGGCATATCGAACATCAGCCTTCCCAGCCGTCACAGGAGTTGGCTATCTTGCTCGCTCAGGACCGCCCGTACCCGTCGGCGAACCACGCCGAAGCGAGCGGCCCGCGCCGAGTCCGCTCTGCCGTGAACCGCGTCACGTACCGGATATGACGTATGTCGCACGGCCTGGGCGGTACCCCCGCCGCTAACCCGGTAGGCGGTTCACGGAAGGAATGCCCGACTTGGCATCGCACCGAAAACCGCGCAACCGCTCGCACAGTACGGTCCCCGCCCTCGGCATCACCACGGCCGCGCTCGCCTCGGTCTCGCTGCTCGCCCAGAGCGCCGGCGCCGCCCCGGCTCCCGCCGCCAAGCCGAAGCCGAGCATCGAAGAGGTGCAGAAGAAGGTCGACGACCTGTACCGGGAAGCCGGGTCGGCCACCGAGAGGTACAACAAGTCGAAAGAGGACACGACGACCCAGCGCAAGAAGGTCGGCGGTCTGCTCGATCAGGTGGCCGCGCGCACCGAAAAGCTGAACGAGTCCCGCCGGACGCTCGGCAACTACGCCGCCGCGCAGTACCGCGAAGGCACCCTCTCCTCCACCGCCACGCTGCTGCTGGCCGACGACCCGCAGTCGTACTTCGACCAGAACCACCTGATGGCCACGCTGACCGGCCGGGAGGGCAAGGCGGTCGCGGACTACCGGGTGCAGCAGAAGGCAGCGGCGGAGAAGCGCGGCGAGGCCGCGCGCGGTCTGGCGGCGCTGACCGGAAAGCAGGCCTCGCTCAGGTCGAGCAAGGAGACCGTGCAGTCGAAGCTCGCCGAGGCGCGTCGGCTGCTGTCCAGGATGACCGCCGAGGAGAAGGCGCGACTGGCGGCGCTGGAGAAGAAGAAGCAGGCCGAGGCCAGGCGCAGGGCGGCGAAGCTGGCGCAGGAGCAGGCCGCGGCGGAGCAGAAGCGCAAGGCCGCCGAGAAGGCGGCGGCGAAGAGCGGCAGCAGTACCGGACCAAGCACCGGTACCGGTGCCGGCAGCAGCACGTCCTCCGGCAAGGCCGCCCGGGCCCTCGCCTTCGCCCGCGCCCAGATCGGCAAGCCGTACGTCTGGGGCGCCACCGGGCCCAGTTCCTACGACTGCTCGGGGCTCACCCAGGCCGCGTGGAAGGCGGCCGGCGTCGATCTGCCGCGGACCACCTGGGACCAGGTGAAGGTCGGCACCCGGGTCGCCACGCAGGATCTGCGCCCCGGTGACCTGGTCTTCTTCTACGACGACATCAGCCATGTCGGGATGTACATCGGCAACGGCATGATGATCCACGCCCCGAAGCCGGGTGCGTCCGTGCGTGAGGAGTCGATCTACTACATGCCGATCCACGGCAGCGTGCGGCCGGGCTAGTGCTCGCTCAGGTCCAGAGCAGTGCGATGAAGATGTTGACGACGGTCAGACCGCCGACCGCCCCGAAGACGCGCTTGTCGATCCGGTCGTCGTCACGCTTCACGTAGACGAGTCCCAGGATCACCACCAGTACCGCAGCCTTGATCCCGTACTTGACGGTGTTGATGGTGTAGCCGTCGGCCTGGCTGAGGCCGATCAGCGCGACCCCGGTGACCAGCATCGTCAGTGCGCCGTACAGCATCGGCTGCCCGAAGCGGGCGGTGCCCGAGCGCATCGGGCCGAGCTGGGTCAGAAAGCCGCCGAGCAGTGCCCCGATGCCGATGATGTGCAGGCCGACAACGGCATGGATCAGTTCGTTCATGAAATTCGACCTTAGCCACCCCGCCACCGGCTTCGGTCAGAGGGGCACGCAATCAACGAGCGCACCGAAGATCCAATGATCCTTGACGGTCACGGTCGGCCAGATGCGACCAGTACCTTTCATGACGTCTCGTTCCCATAACCCCGGGTTTAACGTTCTTGATCAGGTGACCGGCTCCCCACCGTCGTCCGGAATCGGACGGCCGTCGGTCACCACCGCCGAGAGATCCGGCGGCGGCCCGTTCCCCCTGTGCGGACCGCCGCCGGGCACGTATCCGTCCGCCGGCTCACCGGCTCGCCCGGGGCGAACACGGGTGGATGCGGCAAGGACGTACGGAAGGACGTGAACGCCCTCGTGGCCGCTCACCGAAAGCCCAGGCAACGCCCGCTCACCGGCCCCGCGGCCCGGACCGCCGCCACCCTCGCACTCGCCGGAGCCGCGTCGGCAACCGCCTTCGAAGGCGTCGGTCATGCCGAACCCCAGCTCTCCCGGGCACAGGTCAAGGCCAAGGTCGACCAGCTGTACCAGCAGGCGGAGGTCGCCACCGACAAGTACAACGGGGCGAAGGCCGAGACGCAGGCCACCGAGAAGTCGCTGCGGACGCTGCACGACGAGGCCGCCCGGCGGACCCAGGAGCTCAACACCGCCCGCGACGCGCTCGGTGCGGCCGCCGAGGCCCAGTACCGCAATGGTGCCATCGACCCGTCGCTCCAGGTCCTCCTCTCCTCCGACCCCACGCAGTACCTGGAGCGGGCGGCCTACGTGGAGCGCGCGGACGACCTGCAGGCCGCAAAGGTGACCGGGGTGCGCAAGCAGCTCGGCGACCTCGCCCAGCTCCGCTCGGAGGCGGACCGCAAGATCAGCGAGCTCCGCACCCAGCAGGCGGATCTGAAGAAGCAGAAGACCACCGTGCAGAGCAAGATCCGCACGGCGCAGGCACTGCTCGCCCGGCTGACCGCCCCGGAACGCGCGCAGTACGCCGCTCAGGACACCGGAGCCGCCGTGCCGCGCGCCGACCGTTCCGCCCTGCGCGGCTCGTTGGTGGCTCCCAGCTCACGTGCCGCGCAGGCCCTTGCCTTCGCCTACGGCGCCCTCGGCAAGCCGTACGCATGGGGGGCGACCGGTCCTTCGTCCTTCGACTGCTCGGGGCTGACCCAGGCGGCGTACCGCTCGGCCGGCGTATCGCTGCCGCGCACCACGTACACCCAGATCAACTCGGGCCGGCGGGTGAGCCGCTCGGAGCTGGCGCCGGGGGACCTTGTCTTCTTCTTCTCGGGCATCAGCCATGTGGGCATCTACATCGGCAACGGCGAGATGATCCACGCCCCGCATCCCGGCGCGCCGGTCCGGATCGCCCCCATCGATCAGATGCCCTTCGCCGGAGCGACCCGCCCGGTGTAGGGCGCCGACCCCGCGAACTGTTCCGACAGCCACAGGAACACGTCCGGTACCTGCTTCCGCCAGACGGCCCGGCTGTGCCCGCCGGTCACCGGTACGACATGCACCCGCGTCGGCCTCCTGGCCGCCGCCCGCAGTGCGAGGCCGTCCCGGTAGCCGTCCCGCGGAGCGCCCGAGAGGTACAGCGCCGTACGGGGCGGGGTCTTGGCGTGCCGCAGAATCCACAGCGGGTTGTTGTCGCGGCGCAGGGCCGGGTTCTTCGCCGTGATGGACGCGCGTTCGGCGGCCGGATCGTTGTAGCCGGAGAGGCCGACGGCCGCCCGGTAACGGTTGGGGTGCGCGAGCGCGAGCTTGACCGCGCAGTGCGCCCCCGCGGAGTATCCCGCGACCGCCCACCCCCGCGGCCCCCGCTGGGCCCGGAACGTGTCGGTCACCATCCTCGGCACGTCCACGCTCAGCCAGGTTTCCGCGTCGACCACGCCCGCCACGTTGGCGCACCCGGTGTCCCGGCTGCCCAGCAGCGACGTCCTCGGCGACACCAGGATGAACGGCGCGACTTCCCCGCTCGCCATCATCGGCGCCAGCTGGGTCTGCACGTCCAGGCTGCCGAACCAGGCCTTCGCCGTCCCGGGGAAGCCCGCCAGCAACTCCACCACCGGAAACTTCTTGTCCCGGTACGCGGGCCGGTCGTACTGCGGCGGCAGCCATACGTACACCTCACCGCGTACCCCGGACACCCGTCCGGTCAGTGTCGTGCCGATCACCCCGCGCCCCATCCGCCGGTCGTGCGACGGCGCGAAGTCAGCCGGCTGCCGGGGCCCGGCGTCCGGTCGCAGGCCGCCCAGACCGTCGGGTCCGAGGTCGGGCGCGGCGACGACGTGGTGGCCCCTGCCCAGCAGGTCGGACCAGTTGTCGTACAGCCCGTTGCTGTTGTTCACCGCGACGAACACCGTCAGCACCGCGGTCGCCTGCGCCACCAGCACCATGCCCAGCCGCACCGCCCCCCGCACAGCCGCGGGACCGGCGACCCGCCCCCACAGCAGCAGCGGCAGCAGCACTGCGATGACCGTCGCGGCAATCGCGGTCAGGAAGAACGGGGTCCCCGTCAGGCTCATCACGCGTGAAGAGATGCCCAACCGACGACCGGGGTTACCTGTTTTGCCCCCTTTTTACATCGGCGCCCCCGGCGGGTGCGCCCGTCCGGTTCAGGACGTTGCGGGCCCCTGCAGGAGCTGGAGGTAGTTGCCGACCGGATCCAGCACGGTGCAGATGATCCAGCCGCCACCCATCTCCTCGACGGGTCGAGCCCACTTCACCCCGACGCTGTCGAGGTGCTGCTCAGCGGCGCGGATGTCCCGAACCGTGATGTTGACCATGTGCCGCCCCGGCTCCGCCGCCGTGTCCGCGACATCGTCGCGCCGGTCGAACCCGATGATCGACTGCTGTCCGATGACCAGCATGTGCCCTTCCCAACGGGCGCCCAATGGCTCCAGCACGGCGCGGTACCACTCGACGAGCCGGTCGGGCTCCGCACTGCCGAGAATCACACCGAGTCCGGTGAGGTTGTCCTGCGATGCCATGAAGGCACCTCCTTGTGCATAGGTGGTTGCAGAGGTGATGACGCCGCGCGGAGGCCAAACTCATCGCTCGGCGGCTCGTCGGCCGCCGGCAGCTACCGCACCGTGCTAAATTAGCTATCACTTTGATTCTTCCCCGCAAGCAGACATGCGACTCCGGTCCGGCCGGAGTCCGGAGACGGAGCTCTTCATGACCGGATCGCCCGACCAAGACCCTGCGAAGCACCCCGCGCACCCCGCCACGACCACTGCGGCGGGGCTCGATGCGGACACTCCGGAGATGCCCGCGCCGCAGGTCCGGGAAAGGACCGCGCACGGCATCGCGGGCGGGCTGGCACTGCTGCTGACCGTGCTCGGTGTCGCGGTGGGCCTCGGCCTGCTCATCGGCGGCGGGGTCTCCACCGGCGGCGGCAGCAAGGCCGCCCTGATCATCGTCGGCATCCTGGTGCTGGTCGTCTCGCTGTTCTGCATGACCGGCGTGAAGATGGTCGCGCCCGGCGAGGCCCGGGTCATCCAGCTGTTCGGGCGGTACGTCGGCACCATCCGGCAGGACGGCCTGCGCTGGGTCAACCCGCTGACCAGTTCACGGAAGATCTCCACCCGGGTACGGAACAACGAGACCTCCGTCCTGAAGGTCAACGACGCGTACGGCAACCCGATCGAGCTGGCGGCCGTCGTGGTGTGGAAGGTCGAGGACACCGCGCAGGCGCTGTTCGAGGTGGACGACTACCCGGAGTTCGTGGCCACCCAGACCGAGTCCGCCGTCCGGCACATCGCCATCGAGTATCCCTACGACGCCCACGACGACAACGCGCTGTCGCTGCGCGGCAACGCCGAGGAGATCACCGAGAAGCTCTCTCTCGAACTGACCGCCCGGGTGCAGGCCGCGGGCGTACGGATCATCGAGTCCCGTTTCAGCCACCTCGCCTACGCACCGGAGATCGCCTCCGCGATGCTCCAGCGCCAGCAGGCCGGCGCCGTCGTCGCCGCCCGTCAGCAGATCGTCGAAGGCGCGGTCGGTATGGTCGAGCAGGCGCTGATCCGGATCAGCGAGCAGGGCATCGTCGAACTGGACGAGGAGCGGAAGGCCGCGATGGTGAGCAACCTGATGGTCGTGCTGTGCGGCGACCGGGCGGTACAGCCGGTCCTGAACACCGGCTCGCTCTACCAGTGAACGAGGACGAATCCGGCGCACCGCCGCCACCGCGCGCGGCCCGGCAGCGCAAGCAGGTCCTGCTGCGGCTGGACCCCGCCGTGCACGACGCGCTGGCCCGCTGGGCCGGCGACGAACTGCGCAGCACGAACGCGCAGATCGAGTTCCTGCTCCGCAGGGCCCTGGCCGACGCGGGCCGCCTGCCGCGCGATACCGGCGCCCTCCCCCGTCGGGGCCGGCCGCCGGGGTCGGGGCGCGGTCCGGCGAAGGCATAGGCAACGCAGCGCCTCGAGGCCATCCGTTCGGGTGAGCCGTCGGCCCGGTCGGCTCCGTGGATCGCCACGTCCTGCGGTCCGCTCCGGAACACTCGAGCCAACAGCCGTACCGTTATGCCTGCTTGCCCCGATCGTCCGAGACCACCGGAGAGAGATGCCCTTCCTCACCCACAAGCCGTGCGCCGTCGCGGCCGTGGCCGCACTGTGCGTGCTCACCACCGTGACCGGTTGTTCGAGCGGCGGCTCGAAGACCTCTTCCGCTACGGCGTCGGCGTCCGGAAGCGGCAAGTCGGCGCACATCACGATCAAGGACTTCGCGTTCAAGCCCGCACATCTCACGGTCGCCGCCGGAACGAAGATCACCGTGACCAACAACGACTCGGCAGCGCACACCGTGACGGCCAAGGACAAGAAGTCCTTCGACACCGACACCATCGCGCCGGGGCAGACGGTCACCTTCAACGCGCCCGCCAAGGCGGGCACGTACCCCTACTACTGCTCGATCCACCCGTACATGAAGGGCACCCTCACGCTCCGCTGACCGCCTACACGAGAAAGGCCGCCCAGGCCGGGGCGGGCACGGCCAGTTGGGAACTCCCGGCCAGCTTCGAGTCCCGGACGTGGACGGTGGCGGGACAGGCGCCGACCTCTACGCAGAACACGCTCTTCAACCGTCTCAGCGCGAACTCGTACCAGCAGACGGCAACTGCGCGCTTTTCCGCCTCCGCGTACTCCTGCGAGTACTCCGCAAACTTTTCCGGTCGCAGGAAAGCCAGCGTGCTGCGGCAGCGGTCAGGAGAGCTCGTGCCGAGTGCCGTCGGCGACCGCGTGGAGCTTGTCCGGGTTGGCCACGTTGTGGATGGTCGAGATGCTGCCCGCCGGATCGAAGTCGAAGGTCAGCGTGGCGATCACGCGGTCCGGGCCGCGGAAGACCACGCCCGGGCCACCGTTGATCCAGGTGAGCTCTGCCCGCATCTGCCCGGGCTCGATGCCCTGGTAGGTCGCGGTGCCGAGCGCGGCGAACCAACGGGCCACGGCCTCCAGGCCGACGACCGGCTTGAGGGCCTGGCGGACCTTGCCGCCGCCATCGGTCCACAGCGTCACGTCCGGGGAGAGCAGCTCCATGAGGGTGTTGATGTCGCCGCCCGACGTCGCCGCCAAGAAGCGCTCGGTGACGTCGCGTTGGCGGGCGCGGTCCGCGGTGAAACGGGGCCGGCGGGACTGGACGTGCTCCCGGGCGCGGTGCGCGGCTTGCCGGACCGCCGCCTCCGAGCGTTCCACCGCCTCCGCGATCTCCGCATAGCTGAAGGCGAAGACCTCCTTCAGCACGAAGACCGCGCGTTCCAGGGGGCTCAGTGTCTCCAGCACAACCAGCAGGGCCATGGAGACCGAGTCCGCCGTGGCAACGCCGTCAGCGGTGTCCGGGCCCGTGAGGATCGGCTCGGGGAGCCAGGGCCCGACGTACGTCTCGCGCTGGTGGCGGGTCGAACGAAACCGCTCCATCGCCAGGTTGGAGACGATCCGGGTCAGGTAGGCCTTGGGGTCGGCGACCTGCGAACGTTCGGCCGCCGACCACTTGAGCCAGGCGTCCTGGACCACGTCCTCGGCGTCGGCGGCGGTGCCGAGGATGCGGTAGCCGACGGAAAAGAGCAGGGTGCGGTACTTCTGGAAGGCAAGCTGGTCGGGTCCGGCCTGCTGCGGCTGGTTCACTTGGCGCTCCGAATCCGGGTGTAGCGGCCGCCGTGCGGCCAGAAGGCGCCCGAGGCCGGCATCTTCTTCATACGGGCGAAGGTCGGCCACGGCGCGGCGGTGACCGTCTCCTTGTACTTCGCGGCTCGCTTGCCGGTCAGCACGATACGGCGCGGGCTGTCGTCGGGGTGGGTGAACTGTACGACGGCGTCGTTCCGGCCCAGGCTGACAGGTGTGTGGTAGTAGCCGAAACGGAAGGGCTTGGGCTCCTTGCCGGCCAGCACCCGCAGGATCGAACGGGCCGCGTGCACGCCGGTGGGCATACCGCCCTGACAGGTCCCGTGCATCACGCCGTAGCCCTGACCGATCGCCGCCGCGTCGCCCACGGCGTAGACATCCGGGTGGGAGACCGAGCGCAGCGCGCTGTCGGTGACCACACGGCCGCGCTCGTCGACGGTCAGGCCCGCGGCGGCAGCCAACGGCGAGACACGGGTGCCGCTGGTCCACAGCACCGCGCCCGCCGGGATGCTGGAGCCGTCCGCGAGCTCGACACTGTCCGGCAGTACCTTGGCCACTTCAACGCCGCTGCGCACCCGCACGCCGAGCCGGGCGAGCGCCGCGTCCAGGTAGGCCTTGGCCTTCGGGTGCATGGTCTCCCCCGGTTCCCGCCGTCCCAGCAGCACGACTTGGAGCTCCGGATGCCGCTCGGCGATCTCCGCGGCGGCCTCGACGCCGGTGAGGCCGCTGCCGCCGACCACGACGGTCCCGCCGTCGAGCCGGGTCAGTCGGTCGGCGAGAACAGCGGCGTCCTCCGGGCTGTTGAGGGTGTGGGCGTGGTCGTCCACGCCGGGGACGGCGATGGTGTCCGCGATGCTGCCCAGGCCGTAGACCAGGGTGTCGTAGCGCAGGACCCGGTCGTCATCGATCCGGACGGTTTTCGCCTCGGCGTCCACGGCGGTGACCCAGCCGCGGACGAAGCCGGCGCCGGTGCCGTCCAGCAGGTCCGGGATGTTCCTCTCGGCCGTCTCCTGACCGGTGGCGGTCATGTGGAGTCGGAGCCGCTCGGTGAAGGTGTCGTAGGGGTTGACCAGCGTCACTCGCAGGTTCCCCTGCTTCCTGGCGCGGGCCGCGAGCTGGATCGCGGCGGAGAGCCCGGCGTAACCGGCGCCCAGGACCAGGACCTCGTGCTGCTGCGCTGCTGTCGCGTTCATTGCTCTGCCGTCTCTTTCCTGTCGGTCATTCCCGCTGTGCGGACGACCACCAGACGCAAGCTGCCCTTCCGTTCGTGACGCGAGGCTGGTGTGACCTGCGTCATATTTCGAGGGGAGAGCGGGGCGCCTGCGGGATCAGCAGCCGTTCGCCCACGGGAGCCGGTACTCGGAGCTCAATCGGTACGTCCCGGCAGCCGGGGCCGTGAGCCGCACCCAGTCACCCGCCCGCTTCAGGCACGCGCCACCGTCGGCGTGCAGCCAGGACGAGAAGACGATACGCACGAGAACCGGCCCCTTGCGGCGGGCTTTGATGACGACCTCGGAACCGTCGGACGAGACGACCTGTGCCGGGCCGGTGACGAGTGCCGGTGCGCTGCGTACGCGGTAGATGCTCCAGTGGCTGTCGTGCCAGACCGGGTCGAGCCAGCCGGGCCCGGACCGTACGAGAGCGGCCTCCTGCTCTGCCGGGCCGTCCGGTTTGCCGTCGTGCAGGACGACGTAGCCCACCGCCCAGTGGTTCAGCCAGTCGCGGTACGAGGCCTCGGACAGCGTGCCGTCGTAGAAGAGCCGTCCGCGTTCCACGTCCAGTTGCCGGTTCCAGCCACGGGCCATGTTCACGTGGGACGCCAGCACGTCGGCCTCACGGTGGTTGCGGGCCGGGACGACTTCCACCCGGGTCCGGTCGGCACGGAGGGCCGCCAGTTCGCGTACGACGCCGTCGGTGTGCGATGCCCAGGCCGGCACCTCGGTGGAGACGGTTATGTCATCCGCCGTCTTCTTGATCACCCAGCCCGACGATACGGCGACCGAGACGGCCGCTCCGATACTCACCAGGGACCGGAGCCGGCGGGGGACGGGCTGGAGGGCGCAGGCGAGCAGGGCCGCCGGTGCGGCGAGTTCGGAGAGTCGTTCGACGTTCGTGCCGATGGGGGACGGAATGAGATACGTGAGGACGATGCCCACTGCGTAGACCGCTGCCGCGTTCCGCAGCACCCGCCAGGCCCGGGGGGCGAACACCACAACGGCGAGAGCGAGACAGGACGGCTGCCAGACCCGGCCCAGGGACATGGGTTGCTCACCCTGAAACGGAAACAGCAGCGTCGTCGCGCCGACAACGACCGCGGGCGGAAGCAGCAGAACCGACGCCCTGGGCCAGTCTCCGGCGAGGAGCCAGCCGGCGCCCGCCACGACGAGGAACAGGCCCGCGACCGGGCTCGCCAGGGTCGCCAGCGCGGCGAGCATCGGCGCGGCGACGAGCTTGCGCGCACCACCGGTCACCACGAGACACGCCGCGAGGGCGAACGCCGTGCCGAGTGCGAAGGTCGTCCGGCCCGACACCACGTCGCACCACAGCGCGAGCGCCGCCAACAGCGCGGGCCACAGTGGTCTGCGGACCCCGGCGCGTACCATCAGCACGCCCACCAGCCACGAAGAGGCGAGCCCGGCAAGGACGCTGACCGTCCGGACTCCGAAGAGCGCCATCAGCTGGGGCGATATCACGCTGTAGTTGGCGGTGTGCATGCCGCCGTACCAGAAGAGGTTGTACGCGGACGACGGGGACCGCGAAACGAACCCGGCCCAGGCGAGCTGCGCCGCCAGGTCGCCGCCACCGGTGGCCAGGAAAACGGCCCATATCGCGTAAAGGGGCGCGGTGACGGCCACAGCGCACAGCGGAACGGCGTATCGGTCCCGGGTGAGCTGAGACCGGAGGAGTCCCGGCTTCTCCGCCGGACTCGCATCGGACCGTCGTACGGGCAGCTCATCAGTGGACACGGGACATCGTTTCTGTGCGGACGGCAGACGACGGGCCGGAGTCGACCAGGATCGCAGAATCTCAGTGAACGGAGAACCCGCCATCGACGAAGACCGACTGCCCGGTGACGTAGGCGGATGCGCGGCTTGCCAGGAAGACCGCCGCGCCCGCGAAGTCCTCGGCCAGGCCGTTCCGCCCGACCATCGTGCGCGCGGCCAACGCCGCCACCTTCTCGGTGTCCGACGACAGCCGCGCGTTGAGCGGCGTCCTCACGAAGCCGGGCACGAGCGTGTTGCAGGTGACGCCGTACGGCGACCAGGCCTCGGCCTGCGAACGGGCCAGTGACTCCAACGCCCCCTTGGAGACCCCGTAGGCACCGCTCTGGACGAACGCCCGATGCGCCTGCTGGGAGGTGACGTGGATGATCCGGCCGAAGCCGCGGTCGGCCATGCCGGGACCGAAACGCTGTCCCAGCAGGTAGGGCGCCTCCAGGTTCACCGCCATCGTGGTGTCCCAGACCTCGTCGCCCAACTCGCTCATCGGCGGGCGCAGGTTGACGCCCGCGCAGTTGACGAGGATGTCGGGCTCCCCGAACGGCTCTGCCGCCCGGTCGGCCGCCGCACGCACACGGTCGCGGATGCCGAGGTCGGCGCTCACCCACGCCGCCCGGCAGCCTTCGGCCGTCAGCTCGTCCACCGTGGCGGCCAGCTCCGCCTCCTTGCGCGCCACGATGACGACGCTCGCCCCGGCCCGGGCGAGTGCCCCGGCGATGGCCCGGCCGATGCCGGAACTGCCGCCGGTCACCAGGGCGACCCGGTCGTCCAGCGAGAAGAGTTCGGAGAGGTAGGCCTGCGCAGTCATGACCGCACCCTAACCGCAACGCGGCGATAAGTGCAGGTCAGACCAGGCGTCGTGCCGTCGCCCAGCGGGTCAGTTCGTGACGGTTGGAGAGCTGGAGCTTCCTGAGCACGGCGGAGACATGGGACTCGACGGTCTTCACCGAGATGAAGAGCTGCTTGGCGATCTCCTTGTAGGCGTAGCCGCGCGCGATCAGGCGCAGCACCTCGCGTTCGCGCTGGGTCAGCCGGTCCATGTCCTCGTCGACCGGCGGGGCGTCCGTGGAGGCGAAGGCGTCGAGGACGAAGCCGGCCAGGCGCGGGGAGAAGACCGCGTCGCCGTCCTGGACGCGGAAGATGGAGCTGACCAGGTCGGTGCCGGTGATCGTCTTGGTGACGTAGCCGCGGGCGCCGCCCCGGATGACGCCGATGACGTCCTCCGCCGCGTCCGAGACGGACAGGGCGAGGAAGCGGACCGGGCTCTCCGCGTCGGACATCAGCGCGGCCGAGCGGCGCAGCACCTCGACGCCGCCGCCGCCCGGGAGGTGGACGTCGAGCAGGACGACCTCGGGGCGGGTGGCCTTGATGACGGTGACCGCCTGGTCGACATCGGCCGCCTCGCCGACCACTTCGACGCCGGTGGTCTCGGTCCGGCCGATCTCGGCCTGTACGCCGGTGCGAAACATCCGGTGGTCGTCGACGAGCACGACCCGGACCCGGCGGCTCTCGGTGGTCTGCTCGGTCTCGGTCTCGGTCATGCTCGCTCCATCTCCAGTTCCACTACGGTGCCGCCCTCCGGCGCGGAACGCAGGTGCGCCGTACCGCCGTTGCGCTGCATCCGGCCGATGATCGATTCCCGGACGCCCATCCGGTCGTCGGGTACCGCGTCCAGATCGAAGCCGGGGCCCCGGTCGCGTACGGATACGAAGACGGTACGGCCTTCGACCTCCGCGTAGACCTGCACCGCCCCGCCCCCGCCACCGTACTTGGCCGCGTTCACCATTGCCTCGCGTGCGGCCTGCATCTGTGCGGACAGCTTCTCGTCGAGCGGGCAGTCGCCGACGACCACCACCTCCAGCGGCACACCGTGCTTGTCCTCGACCTCGGCGGCGGCGCTCTTGACCGCTTCGGCGAGGGTCTCGGGTTCGTCGTCCTGGTCCTTGCCGGTGCCCTCGGGTTTGTACAGCCAGGCGCGGAGTTCGCGTTCCTGGGCGCGGGCGAGCCTGCGCACCTCGCCGCCGTCGTCGGCGTTGCGCTGGATCAGGGTGAGGGTGTGCAGCACCGAGTCGTGCACATGGGCGGCGACCTCGGCGCGTTCCTGCGCGCGGATGCGCATCAGGCGTTCCTGCGAGAGGTCCTGGGTCATCCGCACCAGCCAGGGGCCGGCGAGCAGGGCGATGCCGGCGACCACGGCGAGGGTCGCGGTCAGTACGTTGCCCAGCTGGGCGGCCGAGCCGCGGATCACGATGAACGCCGCCAGGCCGGTACCGACCAGGACGACGCCCGCCAGCGCCCGTCCCAGCGGGAGCAGCCGGCTGCGGCGACCGACCTCGGACCAGTGCGCGCGGCGGGAGTTGTCCGCCTGGCGCCAGACCAGCACGACACCGGCGCCGATCAGCAGGACGGGCCAGATGTACGGGCTCGCGGCGCCGCCGATGTCGACGTTCGTCGCGAAGATCCCCACCCCGATGACCAGCGCGATCAGTGCGACGATCTGGCCCCGGTCCGGCTTGCGCAGCAGCCGGGCGCGGCCGTCCGGGGACTCCTCGAAGGCAGAACGGTTGGCATCCACCCCACCCGCACCCAGCGGGACCACGAACCAGAACGCCACATAGACCAGGGCACCGAGCCCCTCCAGCGTGAACAGCACGATGAAGGCCGCCCGCACCCAGGAGACGGGCACCCCGAGGTGGCCGGCGAGCCCGCGCGCGACACCGCCCAGCATGCGCCCCTCGGCGCTGCGGTACAGCTTGCGCAGCGGGGGCTCTTCCGGCGCTTCGGCGGCGCCGGAGCCTGCGGCGCGGGGTGGGGCGACTGGCATGGTTCGATCGTCACATGCACAGGCATACCGAGGCATCAGGGAAAACCCCCTGGTTCGCCGCACCGAAATCAGGGACCGGCCAGGGTTGCGACGGCTCCCTTCCGTGCGCGGTGCCGGTCACCATGGACGCATGACATCCCCGCCGCCGCAGTACGAGCCGGCACCGCAGTTGCGGCGCCACCGGAGGAACAAGGTGGTCGCCGGGGTGTGCGGCGGTCTCGGCAGGCATTTCGACCTGGACCCGGTGATCTTCCGGGTGGTGCTCGGGGTGCTGACGGTGACCGGCGGCCTCGGGCTGATCTTCTACGGTTTCGCCTGGCTGCTGCTGCCGCTGGACGGCGAGGACGAGAGTGAGGGACACCGGCTGCTGACCGGGCGGGTCGAGGGCGCGTCGATGGCGGCGGTGCTCGCCGCGCTGGTCGGCTGCGGCCTGTTCCTGTCGATGCTGCACTACGTGTCGGTACTCGTCTTCTCGGCGCTGCTCGCGCTGGCCGCGGGCGGCTCGGCGGTGTGGTCGCAGCGGCGGCGGCTGGTGCCACCGGAGGAGACCGCCCCGGACGGCGGCCAACCGGCCGGCCCGGCCAGGGCCTCCGCGCAGAAGGTGGCGGCGCAGCGGGTGACCGCGCAGACGGTGGCCGACGCGCCGCCGGAGACCCAGGCGCCGCCGTCCCCGGGAAGCCCGTCCTGGTGGCGGGATCCGATCATCAAGGACGGCACCACGGGGCCGGTGGGCCCGGGTTATCTGTGGGGGCCCGCGGATGCCGTGGTGGACCGTCCGGCACCGTCCCGAGGACCGGCCTGGCCTCCTGCCGCGATCCGCGGCCCCCGGGGCATCGGCGGACGGGTGTTCCTGCTGGCGCTGTGCGCGGCCGGTCTCGGCGCCGGGCTCTCCTGGCACGCCCAGCCGGTCGGCAGCAGCCTGCAGATCGGGCTGGCCTGCGCACTCGCCGTCTTCGGCCTGGGCATGCTGGTGAGCGCGTTCGTCGGGCGTACCGGCGTCGGCACGATCATCCTGGCGGTGCTCACCACGGCGCTGCTCGCGGTGTCCGCGTCCTTGCCGAAGAACATCACATCCGACTGGGTCCGTACGGACTGGCGGCCCGCGTCGGTCTCCGCTCTGCAGCCGAAGTACGAGGTCGGCTCCGGGGTCGGCACCCTGAACCTCCGCGATCTGGCCCTGCCGGCGGGCGCCTCGGCCGGCACCCGTGCGGAGGTCGGTGCGGGGCGGCTGGTCGTGGTCGTACCGAAGAATGTGACGGTACGGCTCCGGGTCGACGTCGGCATCGGCGACATCCAGTTGCCCGGCGAGGACGGCAATGACGTCGACATTCAGCCCGACCAGAAGAAGACGGTGACGCTCGACCCGCCGCCCGGCGGGAAGGCGGCAGGCACCCTCGACCTCCGCATGGAGGTCGGCGTGGGACAGGCGGAGGTGACCCGTGCACGGTGACGACTCGGGGCGTGAGCGCGGGGACGAACGGCTGCGCACGCCCAGGCGTGAGTACCGGCATGAGGTCCGGCCGGGGAAGGTGGTCGCGGGGCTGGTGCTGCTGGGCATCGCCGCCCTCTACCTCGGTGATGCGGGCGGTCTCTGGGTGACACCGGCCGGGGTCGCCGCGCCGGTACTCATCGCCGGTCTGGTGGTGGCGGGGGTGACGAGCCGGATCAGTTACGGCGTACGCCGGCGCCGGGCCGCCCGGAGGGCATCGGCGGACAGCACAGACGATCCCGCGAGCACCAGCGGCAGCCAGGCCATGAGGTAGGCGAGGTCGTTGCCGTAGTAGTACGGCGTGGTCTGCCAGCTCACGGTCAGCCAGAGGCTGAGCGAGATCGCCGCCCCGCCGAGCGCGGCGAGCCGGCCGAAGAGCCCGAGCAGGGTGCCGACGCCCACCGCGAGTTCGCCCAGGGCCATGGCGTAGCCGAAGCCCGACGGGTTCTTCAGGGCGAGGTCCACCAGGGCCGGGACGGCGGCCGAATCGCGGACCGAGTGCATGAGTTCGCCGATGGAGCCGGTGCCGGATGCGTGCAGGAACGCGGAATCGGTGAGCTTGTCGAGACCTGCGTAGGTGAAGGTAACGCCGAGGAAGAGGCGGAGGGGGACCAGGGCGTAGGTGCGGGCGGTCTCCCTCCAGTCGGCGCGCCGGCTGCCGCGCCGGGCGGGGCCGCCCATGGCGGCGGGCGTCGTCTCTGTCCGATATCCGTGAACCATGTCTGGGTTCTGCCTCTCCGGGTGCCCCCGTCCGCGCGGATCGCGTTTTGGGCCTTGGTGAGGAATACGTGTGGGGTGGGCGGGGAGCTCAATCCCGCGCCGAGCAATCCCGACAGGCGGTAGACGGGGCGCCGCCCCGGTCCGCCGGGGGGCTGCGCCCCTAGGCTCCTGACCGCCTGCGGGGACGCGCACCCGCGCCGTCCTCCGCGAAGAGTTCCGGGTGCTGCCCACGGATCTTCTGCACGTCGCTGAAGACCAGGCGCAGATGGTCGCGCAGCGACTGCTCGGCGCGGGAGTGGTCGCGGGCCTCCAGCAGGTCGACGATCACGCGGTGCTGGCCGATCAGCAGCGGCAGCTGCTGGGTCAGCGGGAGGGACAGCCGCCGCGCCCGGTCCAGCTGGGCCTTGGCCTGGGCGACGACCGGCCAGGCGGGGGCATGTCCGCCGACCGCCATCAGCCGCGCGTGGAAGTCCTCGTCCAGCTGGAAGAACTCGTCCATGTCGCCGTCCTGCGCCGAGTCCTCCTGGGCGCGCAGCAGTCGGCGCAGGTCGGTCAGGTCGCGTTCCGAGGCGCGCCCCGCGGCGTCCTGCAATGCCGCGCACTCCAGGGCCTCCCTGATGAACTGTGCGGCGGTGATGTCGCTCAGCCGGATCCGCGAGACGAACGTGCCCAGCTGCGGATAGACATCGACAAGTCCCTCGTCCCCGAGCAGGATCAGGCTCTCCCTGACCGGGGTCCGGCTCACGCCGAGCTCTGCGGCGAGGTCGTTCTCCGAGAGGGCCGTGCCCGGCTCGAGCTCGAGGCGGATGATGCGTGCGCGCAGCAGCTCGTGCACCCACTGCCTGGTATTGCCGCCCCGGCCGCCGGCACCCCGCCGGGCCCCCGTGCCGTCCTGACCGAGTGTGCCCTGCAGATTTCCATTTCCGCTGGATGCCACGAGCTCCCCCTTGCTCCTTCACTGCTCGGACCGATGACCGGACGCTACCTGGTGCCGCCCGGCCGCTTTCCCCGAACGTCCGCGTATGGCGCCCCGGCCGCGGCAGTGGCGGCCGGTGCGGACCCTTGACCGACTCCACTGATGTACTTGTATGGTAGCCGACGCGAGACAAAAGCGGCGACCGCTCGGCGGCCTGCCGACGGCCGTCCCGCCGTTCCCTCCGTTCCCGCCGTCTTCAAGGACCCCACCATGAGCGGACCAACCCGGCCGGCAGCCACCGAAGACCCCGTGCTGCCCGCAGAGAGCACTGCCAACCGTCGGGCGCTGTGGCGGATCGTGTTCGCCTCGGTCGTCGGGACGGTGGCCGAGTACTACGACTTCTTCATCTACGGCACGGCCTCCGCGCTCGCTTTCGACAAGGTCTTCTTCCCGGACGTCGATCCCGCCCTCGGCACACTCGCCTCCTTCTCCACTTATGCGGTCGGCTTCTTCGCCAGGCCGCTCGGCGGACTCGTCTGGGGCATGGTGGGCGACCGATTGGGCCGTAAGAAGGCCCTGGTCTTCACCCTGCTGCTGACCGGTCTCGGGACATTCGCGGTGGGCTGCCTGCCGACCTACCACCAGATCGGCATCTGGGCCGCCGTCATCCTGGTGTTCGTCCGCCTGGTGCAGGGCTTCGGCGTGGGCGGGGAACAGGGCGGTGCGGTCCTGCTCACCGCGGAGGCCGCGCCCCGCGAGCGGCGCGGTTTCTGGGCGAGCCTCGTCCAGCTCGGCTCCCCGGCTGCCTATCTCATCCCGACCGCTCTCTTCGCGCTGCTCGACAACCAGTTGTCGGAGGCGGCCTTCCTCTCCTGGGGCTGGCGGGTGCCCTTCCTGCTGAGCGCGATCGTGGTGGCCGTCGGTCTGTTCGTACGCAGCCGGGTCGAGGAGTCCGAGACGTTCCGCGCGGTCAAGGAGCAGCGCCCCGAGCGGTCGCCGGTGAAGACCCTGTTCCGCGGCCACCGGCGGGAGCTCGTCGGCGGGCTGTTCGCGAAGTTCGTCGAGGCGGCGGTCTTCCCCTTCTACACGGTGTTCCTGGTCTCCTACGCCGATTCACTGCACCATGACACCGGCGTCGTCCTCGACGCCGTGATCATCGCGGTGATCTGCGAACTCGTCGCGCTCCCGCTGCTGGGCCGGCTCACCGACCGGGTCGGCAGACGCCCGGTGTTTCTTGCCGCCGCCGTACTCAACCTGCTCCTGGTCGTCCCGGCGTTCGAAGCCGTACGCAGCGGGGACACCGCCGTGATCGTCATCGCGCTCGTCGCGGGGCTGGCCCTGGGGCATGCGGGGTCCTACGCTCCGCAGGCCTCGTACTTCCCCGAGCTCTTTCCGTCGGCCACGCGCTACAGCGGGGTCTCGATCGTCTGGCAGTTCGGCTCGATGATCGCCAGCGGGCCGTTCACCGTGGTGGCCGCAGCGCTGCTGATCGCGGGGGACGGCTCGTACGTCTGGGACGCGGTCTATGTCTGTGCCCTGATCACCACCAGCATCGTCGCTCTGTGCCTCCTCCCGGAGACCGCACCCGCCCGGCGCGGCGGGCATGAATACGCACCATGGCCGCAGCGGGAGGCCCGCCGGTCCGGGTGAATCACCGCCCGGCCGCGTCGGGAACCCAGCGGAACGGAACCGCGGCACCAGCGGAAACCGCAGCACCAGCAGAACCGGAACAGCCGGCAGAAAGAGGACGGCCCATGGCCACCATCACCGACGCACAGGTCTTCGTCACCTCCCCCGGGCGTAACTTCGTCACCCTGCGGATCACCACGTCCGACGGCGTGACGGGCCTGGGCGACGCCACGCTCAATGGCCGCGAACTCGCCGTCGCCTCCTATCTGCGCGACCACCTGGTGCCGCTGCTGATCGGCCGCGACCCCGCGCGGATCGAGGACATGTGGCACTACCTGTACAAGGGCGCGTACTGGCGGCGCGGTCCCGTCACGATGACCGCCATCGCCGGCGTCGACACCGCCCTGTGGGACATCAAGGGCAAGGTCGCCGGGATGCCGGTTTACGACCTGCTGGGCGGCCGGGCCCGGGACGGCGCGATGGTGTACGGGCACGCGAGCGGGCAGGACACCGCTGAACTCCTGGACGACGTGGCCCGGTTCAAGGAGCTGGGGTTCCACGCGATCCGCGCACAGGCCGCTGTCCCCGGATCGCCCGGCAGTTACGGCATCCGGCACGGCGACGGCCAGGGCTACGAGCCCGCAGCGACCGCGCTGCCGGACGAACAGTCCTGGCACACCGAGGACTACCTGGATTTCGCCCCGCAGTATCTGACCGCGGTCCGCGAACGCTTCGGGTTCGGCTTCCATCTGCTGCACGACGTGCACCACAGGCTCACCCCGACCGAGGCCGGACGGCTCGGCCACCGGCTGGAGGAACTGCGGCTGTTCTGGATGGAGGACCCGTCCCCCGCCGAACTCCAGGAGTCGTTCCGCGGCATCCGCCGGGCCACCACCACGCCCATCGCGGTCGGAGAGGTCTTCAACTCCATCTGGGACTGCCAGCAGTTGATCACCGAGCGGCTCATCGACTACATCCGGGCCTCCGTGGTGCACGCGGGCGGCATCACCCATGTGCGGCGCATCTTCCATCTGGCCGAGCTGTACCAGGTGCGCACCGGCTCGCACGGCGCCACCGACCTCTCCCCGGTCAGCCTCTCCGCCGCGGTACATCTCGACGTCACCGTGCCCAACTTCGGCATCCAGGAGTACATGGCGCACGACCCGCTCACTCACGAGGTGTTCCAGCCGGGTTACACCTACCGCGACGGTGCGCTGTACCCGTCCGACCGGCCCGGGCTGGGTATCGAGTTCGACGAGAAGGCGGCCGCCCGCTTCCCGTACGACCCCAAGTACCTCCCGGTGAGCCGCCGTACCGACGGCTCCGTGCACGACTGGTGATGGCGCCCATGTCCCGCCTCTCGTACGCGGCCCTCCCCGGCCTCCCACCCGAGACCCGCCCGCAGGCCGACCCGCGGGAACTGCGGCCGCGCATCGTCCACCTCGGGCTCGGCGCCTTCCACCGTGCCCACCAGGCTGTGTACACCGAACAGAACACCGGTGGGGGCGGCTGGGGCATCGCCGGGTTCGCCCAGCGCAGCCACAGCGTGGTGGAAGCACTGCGGCCGCAGGACGGCCTGTACTCGCTGACCCTGCGCCACCCCGGCGCGCCGTCCACCCGGGTCGTCGGTTCGCTCGTGGAGGTCCTGCACGCCACCGGCGACGCCGAGCGGCTGACCGCGCTGCTCACCTCGTCCGACGTCACGGTCGTCACCAGCACCGTGACGGAGAAGGGCTACCGCCGCGATGCCGTCGGCGGGGGGCTTGATCTCGCCGATCCGCTGATCCGTGCCGACCTCGGCGCCGACTCGGACCACGCACCGGCCACCGTCGTCGGCCAGGTGGCGAACGGGCTGCGTGCCCGCTTCCGGCGGAGCGGCGCCCCGCTGTCGATGGTGTGCTGCGACAACATGGCAGCCAACGGGCCGGTGGTGGCCCGCCTGGTACGGGAGTTCATCCAGGCCGCACCGTGGCCGGAGCGCGACCGGCTGCTCGAGTGGGTGACCGAAGCAGTGGCCTTCCCGGCGACCGTCGTGGACCGCATCGTTCCCGCGGCGACCGAAAGAGACCGGGTCACCGCGGCCGGTGTGCTGGGGGTGCGCGACGAGGGAGCCGTGGTCGGCGAACCGTTCACCCAATGGGTCCTGGAGGACCGCTTCGCAGCGGACCGTCCGCGCTGGGAGACGGGGGGCGCCCGGTTCGTCGCGGATGTGACCCCGTATCAGCTGACCAAGCTCAGGCTGCTCAACGGCGCGCACTCGCTCATCGCCCAACTCGGCCTGCGGGCAGGCTGCGTCACGGTCGCGGACGCACTGGCCACCGAATGGGGCGAAGAAGCGGTACGGGCCTTCTGCGCGGAGGTCTCCCCGACCCTGCCGTCCGCCGAAGGCCTCGACATCGCCGCTTACACGGACGCCCTGGTGGCTCGCTTCGGCAATCCGTCGATGCACCACCGGCTGCACCAGATCGCTTCGGACAGCTCCCTGAAGATCCCGGAACGCTGGCTCGCCCCGGTACGCGAGCTCCGCGCCGCCGGCCGGGAAACCCCCCAGCTTTCCCGCGCCCTGGCCGCCTGGGCCCGCGGCACCCGCGATCCGTCCGCTGCCCGCCCGGCCGACCCCGCCGCCGCCCTGCTGCACGCGGCCTGGCAGGGGCGGGCCCCCGCTGACGCGGTCCGCGCGCTGTTCACGGTGCTGGGCGCGGACGATCTCGCGCAGGACGGCGAACTGGTCGCAGAGGTGGCAGCGGAGCTCTGACCGCCCGCCGTCCGGGAAGTGAGGTAGCTCACGCCCTACTACCTTCCGTTGACGAATTCCGCAGGGCGAATCAGGCATATGCAAATCAAGCCAGGTCCCTCGTGCTACGCACGGTAACTGTCCGATCGGCGGCCTCAATATTCCTGTGCAGCCTGTGCGCCTCATGTGATTAGCTTGTGCAGTACGCGGTCAAGTCGCCGTCAGGCGATATGGGGGGCCATCTATTCATCCATCTTTCGATGGGCGGAGGCCGCGCTTTCGGGGAGAAAAGGGCCGGGCTGCGCCCCCTTGACTGCTGAACACATGGAACCTCTGATCATTCATGGGGAGAGAAATGAACAAGTTCATGAAGGTTGTCAGCGTCGGCGCCACCGTCATTACACTCGCTCTGGCGGGTGCGACGAACAGCCAAGCGGCGAGCGGGGACGGCACCGCTTATGCGAGCGGATCGGCCGGAAAAGCGCATTTTCAGGCGTACGGAGAAATCTTTACCGTCTACGACCTGAAGAAGGACGGGCACTCAGCGATAGGCATTCTGAGTTTCGGAAGTGCATCAAGCAATTACTACTACTGGGACCGAAACGGTTCTGGCACGAGCGTCAAGCACGACCTGTCGATCGCGGAGGGGACGCCGCTCCACATCTGGTCGTGCTTGGGCGACTGGGACGGCACGGTGACCGGTGGTCTCCACTGGGAAACCGGCTGCAGCCCGTCCACTTGGCCGGGCACCTCCGTCTGGGCGTGAGCTGAGCAGGCACCTTTCATAACGGCGAGCCCCACAGGACGAGTGGCTCCCAGGTCGGGGGCAAGGGCGACGAGGTCGCCCTTGCCCCCGGCCGTCTCTACCGCAGGCCGCACATTCACGGAAGATCGGACGATTGAAACTAAAACCACTTGGTAGTGCCGTGGGACTGATTCTGGCGGCGACCCTGATGGTCGGTTGCTCGGATCATCCTTCCGATGATGCGGCTTCGGCGACACACAGTGCGTCAGCATCGGCGACCCTGCCACCGGACAGCTTGCCCACAAAAATGAAAGGCGCGATCAACAAAGACCTCGCCTTTTCCGTTCAGGATGCCACGGACCTCGGCCGAACGGTCGATCTGCAGCATGCGGATGTGTGGCGCGTCTGTCTGACAAGGAAAGGGAAGCTGGAGAATTCTGTCACCTTCGGCGCCGTCCCGCGAGGGGAAAAATGTCCGACTCATTGGGACGCGCATGTCCCGACCCCGCAGACGCCAAAAGTCATCGGGGATGATTTTCAGCACGCCTACAAGGAGCTGCTGAAAAAGGGATACAACCACGAATTCATTGATGTCCTGTACGGGTCGGACCAGGGCGCCGTCAATCAGCAGGACATCCAGCGTGTTCACGGTCAGGTATGTCATCAGTATCCGAAACCGGGGCAGCCGCTCGACGCTTCGGAGAACGTCAAGCTCTACGTCGCCCTGAAAAAGTGTCCGCGCACATGAGGAGACGCTCCGTGAAATCCAGAAGACGACCCCGCACAGGGTTCGTTGCCACGCTCGCCTGCGTGGTCGTGGCTGGGGGCGTGCTGCCGGCCGCCGGGCCGGCCTTCGCCGCGTCCAGCGCCGAAGCCGCCCCGCAGCAGCAGGAGAAGCCGCTTGCTCCCGGGCACGTCCCCGACCCGGACACGAAGCTGGGCAAGGGATGGAAGACCAGCACGGACCGCGCCGTGATCGCTGCTGCGGACACCGACGGCCTGAGTGTCCTGGTCGCCGACCGCGCCAAGGCGTACGCATGGAAGACCGCTGCGGTGTTGAGCGAACCGGGACTGCCCGCGGACTCCTGGATCGGCAACCAGTGCGTCATGGACCACGACCATGCCGCCGTGGTCTACGCGCCCCGTACCTTCACCAACAAGCCCGACCTGATGCAGGGCGGCGCTTTCACCGCCATCGTCGACCTCAACACCGGCCGTGTGACGAAGCTGCCGTTCACCGCGTCGCTGGCGTACTTCGACCCGTCGTGCAACCCGGGCACGCACACAGCCGCCTTCACGGCCTTCCGCGACATGAACGACCCCGCCCGCACCAAGACCCGGGTCGTGACCGTGAACTCCGCCGGCAAGACGCTCAGCAAGGCGGCGGCCAAGGGCGAGATCACCAGCGCCGTTCCGAGCCAGGACGGCACGATCGCCGCGCTGGGCCCGGACCTGGTTCACCTCGACGCTTCCGGCAAGGTCAAAAAGCTGGTCGCAACCGGCGGCGTCCCCTCCGACATCCAGCCGGTCGACGGCGGCGACGTGGCCTTCGTGGAAAGCCACGGTTCCACCACGGCACGAGCGCGAATATGGCACGGCAAGGGCGAGCCCGTCACGATCGCCACGGGCAAGATCGGCGACCTGGAGCTGAAGCGGGGCGGCTCCAGCAAGGTGTTCCTCACCGGCCACCCCTCCGGCACTCCGGAAACCCACGGCACCGGCGTGACCCGCATCAAGGCCGACGCCGGCGCCGACGTCTCCAGCCAAGGCCAACTCGCCGTCGATCCCGTCCTGACGGCCGGGATGCGATCGGGCCTCGCGCACATCAAGAACGCGGGCAGGAACGTCAGCGGATCCGAACCCGCACCGCAGTACGGCGGCGCCGAGACCGCTGCGGCCGACGCACCCATGACGGTGACCTCGACCGCGACAGGCACCGGCGCGGACATCAGCCAGCAGGTCGCCGGCCCCGGGAAGTCCGCCGGGCAGCGCACCGTCTCACCCGCACTGGGCGGCGGTCGGACCGCGGCTTCCGGGCCGGACAAGCAAGCCAGGACCACACTGAGCTCGGCAGACATCTCGCACGACCCCACCGACCCGGACCGCTGGTGCGCGGTCTCCCGCAATGACGTCAAGGCGCAAGCGCTCCAGCCCACCCCCAACCAGGTCGAGTGGGCCGTCGACATGGCGGTGCGCGGCGACCTGCGTGCGCAGTACCTGCGCCAGGGCGGCTACCGTGACCAGGCAGGCCTGGGCACCATTGATCCGCAGGGGCTCTTCCCACCCCCGTCACTGACAGGTGGCGGCAGAATTCCTGCCAACGTGATGCTGGGCATCATGGCTCAGGAATCCAACCTGTGGCAGGCCGAATCCGGCGCCATCCCGGGACAGATGGGCAGCCCGCTCGCCGCAGTCGACGGCTATTACGGCCACCAGATCGACCCCGGCATGCCGGAATCGTACTGGAACATCAACTGGGACAAGTCGGACTGCGGTTACGGTGTCGGCCAGGTGACCGACGGTATGCGTCTGGCGGGCCACGAGAAGGAAGGGGAGACCAGCCTGTCCCCCTCCCTGCAGAAGGCAGTGGCGATCGACTACGCGACCAACATCGCCGCGTCCATGAAGATTCTCGCCGACAAGTGGAACGAGGTTCACGAGGACGGTCAGAAGGTCACCGTCAACGACGACGACCCGGCGTACGTCGAGAACTGGTTCACCGCGGTGTGGAACTACAATCTCGGCTTCAACCCGCCCTCCAAGGCTTCCGAGAACGGCGGGCACTGGGGCCTGGGCTGGTACAACAACCCGGCCAACCCCATCTACAAGAAGAGCTGGGGCCACCCGTTCATGGACACCGACGTGGACGGCACCGAGGCCAACCACGATGCGGCCCACCCGCAGGACTGGCCCTATGAGGAGAAGGTGATGGGCTGGGCCGCCTGGTCCATCGACACCGGCTACTCCTACAGCACCGACGGCCGCCAGGACTGGCAGGGCGAGTCCGGCTTCTCCTCGGCCGGCTTCCGTCCCGCCTGGTGGACCAGCACCGCCCAGCGCAGCCGGGTCTCGCCGGACCTGACCGTCTTCTGCAACAGCGCCAACAACTGCGACTCCCTCACACCGCCCAACTGCGGCACCGAGGAGTGCTACGCGCAGTACTGGTGGAACAAGTCCAACGCCACCTGGAAGACCGACTGCGCCAACGACTGCGGGCACGAACTGATCAAGTACCAGACGCTCGTCCAGGAGCCGGGGCGCGGTTACCGACTGAAGGACGGCACGCCCGTGTGCTCCGGAGCGCCCGCCGGCTCACAGGTCATCGCCTCCGTACCCAAGGGGACCGAGACCTGGGGCGACTGCGGCACGGCGGACTCGGACGGCAGCTTCCAGTTCACTTTCAACCCGGACACACTGGGCACCCACTACGAGGCCAAGGCCGACCTTCACCAGATCGGTGGCGGCTACGGCGGCCACTTCTGGTACGCGCACACCCGCGACGAGGACCATCTCGGCGGCGACGGCGGGCTGATGACGGTGCTCGGCGACTGGAAGCTCGGCAGCGCCGTCAAGGGCGGCCAGGCGAAGCTGTACGCGCACATACCCGACACCGGGGCGCAGACCGGCCAAGCCGTGTACCAGGTCGTCACCCCCTTCGGGACCGTCGACAAGCGCATCGACCAGAAGGCGAACGCCGGAAAATGGGTCTCGCTGGGCGCCTATCGCTTCAACGATCAGGCACCCGAGGTCAAGCTGAGCAACAGCACATCGGACGGGACCGCCAGTGACGACATCGCCTGGGGTGCCATCGCGGTGCTGCCCGGTGACTTCAGCGGATTCCCGACGATCAACTTCAAGGCGGAGAACCCGAAC
The DNA here is from genome assembly GCF_040689485.1 of Streptomyces sp. NPDC051322. NCBI lineage: Bacteria > Bacillati > Actinomycetota > Actinomycetes > Kitasatosporales > Streptomycetaceae > Streptomyces > Streptomyces sp. NPDC051322. Next base: position 111,016 of record NZ_JBFBAK010000010.1, read on the forward strand.
GCGCCCGATATCGACAACATCGCGGCGCAGACCCCGCAGGACGTGTCGGCCCCGGTGCCGGCCGACCTGCTCGCCACGCAGCGGACGAACTCCGCCGGCGTGACCGGTGCGAAGCCTGCGGAAAAGTGCTCGCAGCCGAACGGCTCCGGACTCCGTGTCTGCACCGGCCCCTTGACGACCTCCGGGAGCAAGACCAGGACCGGGAAGTCGGCCACCGGTGCCCGCGCGCTGTCCGCCACGGCCGGTCCGGTCGACTGGTGTGACGCCATCTCGGGGGTGACGTCGAAGTCCACCCGCACCGAGGGCTGCATCAAGGGCACGTACGCCGTGAACGTGACCAACGACGACGGCGCTACGGTCGGAGGCGGCACCGTACACACCACGCAGCAGATCAAGCTGAACCCCAAGTCGCAGACGTTCACGGTGTGGTCGCAGTTCTCGCTGCCCGACCTCCAGGGCGAGGCGACGTCCCTGACCCTGGACAACTACGTCAACACCTGCTGGGCGACCAGTTCGTGCACCAAGGACAGTCTGGGTGCGTGGCAGGGCAGCACCACCTTCACGCAGCACGACGCGCATGCCGTATCGCGCACGGAGACCTTCAGCTGGAACAAGGTCGCGAGCGGGCAGGCCACCTTGAGCTTCACCTGGGACACCAGCTGGACGGGCCCCGGCATGAAGGGCAGCGCGAACAACAGCTGGCGGGACACGGCGTTCAACATCCGATGCGACAACCAGGTCGCCGGCAACACCGGATGCGTCTTCCCCGGCACCGCCCCCACGCTGCCGCTGAACACCCAGAAGTACCCTGCGGCTGCCGCCTACTACTACGCCATGCAGGAGAAGCTCGCCTCACACCCGGGCAGCAAGAAGTACAACAAGCCGCTGCACCGTGAGGCCAACGGGACGACCGCCGGCAACAACCGGAACATCATCTGCAAACTCGCCGTCGCGGAATGGAAGCCGAACCCCAAGGCGATCGGGACGAGCTGCGATGAGTATCCCTTCGCCAAGTCCAAGGAGAGCGGCGGACAGCAGGTCACGTCCGGCAAGGAATGCGTGCAGATGTACGCGGTGGCCAACGGCGACGGGACGTTCACCGTCAAACTCGACGAGAACTACGCCTACCCCACCTGGAACGAGGTGTGCGGCCGTCTGGCCGTGACGACCGGCCAGAACACCGCTGCGGGTGGCGACCTGGGACGGTTCACCCAGGACGTGCGGCTGCTCGACAACGACGCCTATTTCGTCCGGACGGGTTACGAGTCGTGCGACGTCAACACCGTCTGTAACTTCTAGGACGCCGACTTCCAGGACGCCCAGGATGGCCGGCGGCCCGCTCACCCGGTGAGCAGGCCGCCGGCCATCACGCGTGGATCTCCCACTGCACCATGCGCTCCTCGTGCACCCGCGGGGTCAGCGCCGGCACCGAGGCGAGTGCTGCTCCCGACCGCAGCGCGGACATCATGTCCTGGAGCATCGAAGCGAGGGACGGCCATGGGTGGGTGGGCTCCGGATCACCGAACGACATGATGCCCACCGCTCCGTCGAACCCTTCACGGTGATCGACGAAAACGATGTCGCCGGTGAAGTCCTGTGCGAGGGGAACCCACGCCACTGATTCGTCGACGATGTCGACCAGTTCGCGGTGTGCCGTGAGAATCCCGTCGATGTCGAGGAGTGTGAATCCGAGGAAGAAGGCGCCCGGGTCCATGCTCGTCCCGGGGGGACGGCAGCCGCCCCGCACACCGAGGAACCACCGCAGATCGGGGTGGACGGGAAACCCGAGGCCGCTCGCCAGTCGTTCGATCTCCTGGTCGGACGCGCCTGCGTTCAGCGTCGCGAAGTCGCCCGGCGCGTGACGCGCCAGCCAGCTCTCGATCTGCGTCCAGAGGCCCGACAGTTCGTCACCGTTCATGAGGTCGTAGGTCATCCGACCCAGGTCAGGAAGCGCAGACGTTGGTCACCGCAGCCTGTCGGCCCCGAGGACTGCCCGGCATCGTGCGGGCTGTAACTGGACCCGTACGGCTCGGAGGAGAGGGAGCACCCGGTCTTCACCGGGGACAGGGCATAGAAGCAGAAAGCGGTCAGCACGAGAACAACCAGGCCCCAGGCTGTCCTGCGGCGGGTGACGGGGGCGACCATGCCCCGATCATACGACGCCGCCGGCGTCCGGCCGGAGTGCTAATCCGTGACGTCGACCTCGTGCGGCGCCGTCTCCAGACCCGCCGCTGTGACCACCCGGACCTCGACCCGCCCGGGCTCAACCTCCACCGGTACGGGCACCACGAGCACCGTGTCGGTCGGGTTGGCGAAGCCTCCGGGGACCGGGACCAGGGGGACATGGACGTGCACGGTTCCGATGCGGACCATCATGCGGGCCAGCAGGTCGGGGGTGCCGGCGCCCGCGGGGATGAAGCCGGTGCCGCGGATTTCGATGTCGTCGCCGGTACGGATCGGGGCGTCCAGGTCGCCGGCCTCGCGGGCGCGGACCACCGAAAGGATCACCGGGCGGCCGCCCTCCGCGCACTTGCCGGCGAAGTAGGTCGCCGCCGATACGGCCACCAGCAGGGCCACACCCCACGGCAGGTCGGGGAGCTGGTCGGGACGGCGGGCCAGGCGGACCGTGGCGAAGACCGCCGCGACCGCGTTCAGCAGGACGTACTGCGTGTCCGCGAAACTTCCGCGGCCGGCGTCGTCGGTGAGGAGGTCGGCGGCGCGGGGGCGGTCGGCCGGTACCTTCTGGAGTTTCTGGGCCGGCACCCGGATGGCCACCACCCGGCGCACCACCACGGCGATCAGGCAGGCCACGGCGAGCACGGTCACCAGGCCGGCGCCCCGGGCCAGTTCGAGGCCGTCGATGAGGGCGTCGCGCCGGTCATGGCCGGACGCGCCGGCCAGTTGGAGCGAGAGGACCAGGACGGCGAAGACCGCCACCAGCACCCACACTCCGGCGACCGCGCGCGAGGTGGAGAGGCGGTTGTCCTCGCCGATCAGCGGGGCCAGCAGCCCGCCGCGCGCCCGGTGGAAGCGGGCCGCGCCGGTCAGCAGCCCGGCGGTGACCAGCGCCGCCAGTAGACCCGCCGTGCGCGCCGCGCCCCAGCCCGCGCCGATCGCGGTCGCCGATTCGACCAGGGCCAGTACCAGCGCGCCACCCCAGACCAGCAGCAGCGTGCGCTGCCACACCTGGTGGAACCAGGCTTCACCGGCCTCCCGGTTGCGGTCGGCCACCGTACGGGCCGACTGGGTCAACTCGTCGGAGACCCACTGCCGTGACGCGCCGGCCGAGTGCGCGACGGCGGTGGGCAGCCCCCGCCCGGCCGCCAGCTCGTCCCGCTTGGCGAGGAACGCGGCAACGGCACGCCGATGCCCCTCGCGTGCGCCGTGCGGACATGCGGGACATGTACAGCCGCTGCCGTGCGCACCGGCGTGCGTCCCGGCGTACGCGCCGTCGTCCTGCCTTGTCTCCTGCAACGCCACGACGAACGCCGCCCTTTCCGCACCGTGAACTTCCTTGGGAGTCAAGGGGATTGTGCCGTACGGAAAGCGCGCCGGCCGCAGCAGGTCAGGTCAGCGGGGGTGATGTGCGAGCCGTTGTGTTGACGGACGGCAGGCAACAGGCCGTCAGGGCGAGGTGTCCGGCAGCGTTCGGCTGATGCGGCGCCACAGCGGCTGGTAGTTGATCCAGGCGACCAGGTCACTGCCGAGCTGCTCGCGGGTGGCGACCGCGTCACCGTGCTCGATCAGTACCGGCTTTCCGGCGGCCCGGGCGGCGAGCTGCACCTGGCAGCAGCGCTCCATGGTGTGGAACCACCAGGCCGCCGCGTCCACCGAGTCGCCGACGGTCAGCAGCCCGTGGTTGCGCAGGATGATCCCCTTGCCGTCGCCGAGGGTGGCGGCGATCCGGCGACCCTCCTCCTCGTCCACCACGACGCCGCTGTATGCGTCGTACAGCGTGTGGTCCTGGTAGAAGGCGCAGGACTCCTGGGTGATCGGGTCGAGCAGCTCGCCCAGCGCGGACAGCGCCCGCCCGTGCACCGAGTGGCTGTGCGCGACGGCGACGACCTCGGGCCTGGCCCGGTGCACCTGGGCGTGCACGGCGAACGCGGCCTGATTCACATGGTGGCGGCCCTCCACGACCTGCCCGTCGCCGTTGGCCAGGATCAGATCCTGCGCGGTGATGTCCGCCAGGGGCGCGCCGAAGGGGTTCACCCAGTAGCAGTCGGCGTATCCGGGGTCGCGTGCGGTGATGTGGTCGGAGACGCCGTCCTCGTAGCCGTAGTGGGCGAACAGCCGTAGCGCCCCGGCCAGCCGTGTCTTGCGGTAGTGCCGCTCATCGGCGAGCGATTCGTGGACGGGCGGCATGGCGAACTGGAGCTGTTCCACCGGTATGGGGGCTGGCGCATCGGTCATGGCGGGAAGCTACCTCGCGGTAACCACAGGGGGGAAGGGGTTCGCGGCGGAGAAACGACCGCGCCGCCGGCCGGAGGTCCGGGCGGCGGCGCGGTGCGGGTCTGCCGGGGAGGTCACTCCCACTCGATGGTCCCCGGCGGCTTGCTGGTGACGTCGAGCACGACCCGGTTGACGTCGGCGACCTCGTTGGTGATGCGCGTCGAGATCTTCGCGAGCACGTCGTACGGCATCCGGGTCCAGTCCGCCGTCATGGCGTCCTCGGACGAGACGGGGCGCAGCACGATCGGGTGGCCGTAGGTCCGCCCGTCGCCCTGCACGCCGACCGAGCGGACGTCTGCGAGCAGCACCACCGGGCACTGCCAGATCTCGCGGTCCAGGCCGGCCGCCGTGAGCTCCTCACGGGCGATGGCGTCGGCCTCGCGCAGCAGGTCGAGGCGGTCCTTGGTGACCTCGCCGACGATACGGATTCCGAGGCCGGGGCCGGGGAAGGGCTGGCGGTGCACGATCTCGTCGGGCAGGCCGAGTTCCTGGCCGACCATCCGGACCTCGTCCTTGAACAGCTGCCGCAGCGGCTCGACGAGCTCGAACTCGATGTCGTCGGGGAGCCCGCCCACGTTGTGGTGGGACTTGATGTTGGCGGTGCCGGTGCCGCCGCCGGACTCGACGATGTCCGGGTAGAGGGTGCCCTGCACCAGGAAGGCGACGTCCTCGCCCGCGTCGGCGATGATCTCGGCCTGGGCCTGCTCGAAGACCCGGATGAACTCGCGGCCGATGATCTTCCGCTTCTCCTCGGGGTCGGAGACGCCCTTGAGTGCGGTCAGGAAGCGTTCCTCGGCGTCGACGACCTTGAGCTGGACGCCGGTGGCCGCGACGAAGTCCTTCTCGACCTGCTCGGTCTCACCCTTGCGCATCAGACCGTGGTCGACGTACACGCAGGTCAGCTGGGATCCGATGGCCTTCTGGACGAGCGCGGCGGCGACCGCGGAGTCCACGCCGCCGGAGAGCCCGCAGATGGCGCGCTTGGTGCCGACCTGCTCGCGGATCAGCGCGACCTGCTCCTCGACGACGCTGGTCGTGGTCCAGCTCGGCTCGATGCCGGCGCCTCGGTAGAGGAAGTGCTCGAGGAGCTGCTGGCCGTGCGTGGTGTGCAGCACCTCGGGGTGGAACTGCACGCCGTAGAGCTTCTTGTCGTCGTTCTCGAAGGCCGCCACCGGCACGACGTCGGTCGAGGCGGTGACCGTGAAGCCCTCGGGTGCCGCGGAGCAGGCGTCGCCGTGCGACATCCACACCGACTGGTCGAGCGGAGTGCCCTCGAAGAGGGTCGAGCCGGGCTGGGACACGGTCAGCGAGGTGCGTCCGTACTCGCGGGCGCCGTTGTCGTCGACCGTGCCGCCGAGCGAGGTCGCCATCAGCTGGAAGCCGTAGCACATCCCGAAGACCGGTACCCCGGTCTCGAAGAGCTCGGGTGCGGTGGTCGGGGCGCCCTCCGCGTACACCGACGAGGGGCCGCCGGAGAGGATGATCGCCTTCGGGTTCTTGGCCAGCATCTCGGCCACCGGCATGGTGGAGGGAACGATCTCGCTGTAGACCCGCGCCTCACGGACACGACGGGCGATGAGCTGGGCGTACTGGGCGCCGAAGTCGACGACGAGTACGACGTCGGGGGCGGCGGGGGGCGCTGCTGGCACGGGGCGGCCTTCCGGCGGGGCATGAACGGGGACACCAAGAGGTCTGGTATGTCGATTCTACCGGGGTCGGCGGGGGGCACTTGTCCCCTCCCTCCGGACCCCGCATAATGGCGCTCATGCATCAGCAGCTGACCTTCGTCTTTACCTATGGCACCGGCCCGTCCGGCTGCCATGGTCGTGCTGCTTGATCCACTGACAAGCACTTCCCCAGGCGCCCCGGGCCGACAAGGTCCGGGGCGCCTGTGCATTCCGGACCGTGCCGGCTCCGGGGGCCTCGCCCCTCGAGGAGATACCGACATGAGCACCTCCACCACCCGGTCCGTCACCACCGCGAACACCCCGCCGAACGCCCCGGAGAAGACCGGCGCGCGCAGTGCGGAAGCGGCCGCGCTGATCACCGGCGCACGCGAACGCATCGACGGCCTGGACGACCGGATCATCGGCCTGATCCAGGAACGGATCGCGGTGTCGGCCGTCATCCAGGACGCCCGGATGACCTCCGGCGGCCGCCGGGTGAACCTCTCGCGCGAGATGGAGGTGCTGAGCCACTACAGCGAAGCGCTGGGCAAACCGGGCACCGGTCTGGCGATGACGATGCTGGAGCTGTGCCGGGGACGGATCTGAGCACCGGGCTGGCGGGGCGGCGGGTTCCGTATCTGAGTTCGGGCCCGCTCTCACCCGTACGGCGCGTGACCGGGCTCGACGGCGCTTCGTTGGTCCCTACGTCCGCACCAGCCAGGGGCGGCCCGTCAGAAAAGCAGAATCCACGCGTGGCTCCGCCGCGGTGTGTGACGTACTGCAGGTGCGTCGTGGGACCACACTTCGGCGTGCGTGACCGGACGGCAGGGGACAGCGGCCCGGTCACTCCAAGGCGGTCGGTTCCGGGGACGCCCGGGGCCGACGGCCCGGTCCCCCCGGGTTCCCACCCCCGCAGATCCCCATCATCGGACGCGCGTCCGCAGCACTTCTTCAGGGCCCCGTGGAATTCCTTCCACGGGGCCCTTGCCGTTGCCGTTGCCCGGCCATCGCCGGCGGCATCGATGCGGTGACATAGGTCACATAAATGTTTTGTGAATCCGGAAGCAACCATTCACCGGGTTCGCGGGTCATCCATGCGGAACCACCAAAGGCCCCAGCTGTGCGCACGCGCACCACGGCGGGGCCTCGGCCGGACTCGGGAGGGCTGCACTCGGAGGGGGGTGCAGCCCTCCCGCACGCCGGGACGGATCGTGCCGGGCGTGCCGGAGCGGGTCGTGCCGGGCGTGCCGGATTACTTCTTCGGTGGCATCGCCGGCATCCCGAGGAACGGCAGCTTCAGCGCGCCGAAGGCCTCCGCGGGCACCGCCGGCGATTTGGGTTCGACCGGGGCGAGGCGCCGGTATGCCTGGTCCTGCCCGGGGCGCGGGTCCTCCTCGCCCTTGTTGGGCCAGTAGGACATCGCGCGCTCCGCCTGCGCGGTGATGGTCAGCGAAGGGTTGACGCCGAGGTTCGCCGACACCGCCGAGCCGTCGACCACGGAGATGCCGGGGTGGCCGTACAGCCGGTGGTACGGGTCGAGCACACCGTCGTCCGCGGAGGCGCCGATCGGGCAGCCGCCGAGGAAGTGCGCGGTCAGCGGTGTGCCCATCAGCTCGCCCACGTTCGAACCGGCGAAGCCGTTGATCTCCTCGGCGATCAGCGTCGCGGCCCGGGTGCCCGCGGCGATCTGCTTCGGGTTGGGCGCGCCGTGGCCCTGCTTCGCGGTGAGCAGGCCCTTGCCGATGCCGCCGGGCTTGCGGTAGGTCGTCAGCGAGTTGTCCAGGGACTGCATCACCAGACCGATGATGGTCCGCTCCGACCAGTGCCGGTTGGAGAACGAACGGGCGGCCGCGGAGGGGTGTTTGACGACATTGCCGAGCCAGCCCAGCACGCGCCGTGAACCGTAGGGGACCTGGATGATGGACATGGCGCCCATCGCGTTGGACCCCTTGCCGTACCGCACCGGCTCGATGTGGGTGTCGCCGTCCGGGTGGATCGACGAGGTGATCGCTACGCCCCGGGTGAAGTCGGCCTTCGGGGTGCCGTGCTTCTTGCGGTAGCGGCGGTTGCTGGTCTGCGCGCCCACCAGCGCTTCGGAGTTGGTGCGGGTCAGCTCGCCGAGCTTCGGGGAGATCCGGGGCAGCAGACCCTGGTCGCGCATGGTGTGCAGCAGCGTCTGGGTGCCGTAGGTCCCGGCGGCGACCACCACCCGGCGTGCGCGCAGCACCTTCGGCGCGGGTTTGCGGACGTTCGTGGGGACGGTGGTGACTTGGTAGCCGCCCTCGCCGTGCTCGGCGATCGCGGTCACCGAGGTCAGCGGGTGGATGACCGCACCGGCCTTCTCGGCGAGGTAGAGGTAGTTCTCGGTGAGGGTGTTCTTCGCGCCGTGCCGGCAGCCGGTCATGCACTCGCCGCACTCGGTGCACGCCTTGCGCGAGGGTCCCGCCCCGCCGAAGTACGGGTCGTCGACCGCTGTTCCGGGCTTCGCCCGTGCCGCGCCTCCGGCGTCCTTTCCGTCGCCGAAGAAGACCCCGACGGGTGCCAGGTGGAAGGAGTCACCGACGCCCATCGCTTCGGCGGACGCCTTCAGGTGGACGTCCGCGGGCGTCATGGTCGGATTCAGCCGCACCCCGAGCATCCGCTTGGCCTGGTCGTAGTACGGCGCGAGCTCGGACTGCCAGTCGGTGATGTCCGCCCACTGGGGGTCCGCGAAGAACGGCGCCGGGGGGACGTACAGCGTGTTGGCGTAGTTGAGGGAGCCACCGCCGACGCCCGCCCCGGCGAGCACCATCACGTTGCCGAGCAGATGGACGCGCTGGATGCCGTAGAGACCGAGCGCCGGGGCCCAGAGGTAGTTCTTGACGTCCCAGGAGTTCTTGGGCAGCGTCCCGGCGGTGAAGCGGCGGCCCGCTTCGAGTACGCCGACCCGGTAACCCTTCTCGGTCAGTCGCAGCGCGGTGACGGAACCGCCGAAGCCGGAGCCGACGACGAGCACGTCATAGTCGTAAGCGGCGTCGTCGTGCGCGATGTCGTTGCCCTGTTCCCCGTCCTCGCTGCGGACGGAGCTCTCCTGTGCCATGGACTCTCCTCGTGAGGAACTAGCGGAGGCGGAAGGCCTTCATCGCCTTGAGACTGCGGCTCATGAACGCGGCGTACTTCTCGTCGTTCATGCCGAACGACGGGGCCATCGGCATGATCCGCTGATGGGCGACGGTCTGCGCCTCGGTGTATTTCAGGATGCCTTCGGAGCCGTGCCGGCGGCCCAGGCCGGACTCCTTCATGCCGCCCATCGGGGACTGCACGCTGCCGTACGCGGGGGCGTACCCCTCGTTGATGTTGACCGTGCCGGTGCGCAGCCGGGCCGCGACCGCGTGACCGTGCTTGCCGTCCTTGGTCCAGACGCTCGAATTGAGGCCGTAGGGCGTGGCGTTGGCGATGGCGATCGCCTCGTCCTCGTCCTTGAAGCGGTAGATGGAGACGACCGGGCCGAAGGTCTCCTCGGAGCAGACGGACATCGGCGCCTCGACACCGTCGAGAATCGTCGGCTCGTAGAACAGCGGGCCGATGTCCGGGCGGTGCACCCCACCGGCGACGAGCTTGGCGCCCTTGGACACGGCCTCGTCGACGTGCCGCTGCACGGTCTCCAGCTGGCGCTCGCCGACCAGGGAACCCATGTCGGCGCCGTAGGCGAGGGAATTGCCGAGACGCATCGCCCGGGTACGGGCCGCGAAGCGCTCGACGAAGTCGTCGGCGATCGACTCGTGGACGTAGAGCCGCTCGATGGAGATGCAGAGCTGACCCGCCGACGAGAAGCAGGCGCGGACGGCTCCGGCAGCGGCCTTCTCGACGTCGGCGTCGCGCAGCACCAGCATGGCGTTCTTACCGCCGAGTTCGAGGGAGACACCGACGAGCCGGGCCGCCGCACCCTGGGCCACCTCGCGGCCGGTGCGGGTGGAACCGGTGAAGGAGACGTAGTCGGCGTGCTTGACCAGCTCGGGACCGACGACCGGGCCGTCGCCGATGACCACCTGGAAGACCTCGCGCGGAAGACCCGCCTCGATCAGCAGATCGCGGGCCCACAGGGCGGTCAGCACCGTCTCGGTGTCGGGCTTCATCACCACCGCGTTGCCCGTGACGAAAGCCGGCAGGGCGTCGCCGACGGACAGCTCGAAGGGGTAGTTCCAGGGGGCGATCTGGCCGACCACGCCACGCGGCTGACGCAGCTCGGTCACCTTGGTCAGGGTCGGCACCGCGCCGGTGTGACCCTTGGGCTTGAGGTACCAGGGGGCCTTGCGGCCGTAGTGGCGCGCGGCCACCGCGACCGCCTGCACCTCCTCATGGGCGTGCAGCCTGGCCTTGCCGGTCTCCAGCTGGATGAGGTCGAGCACCTCGGCCTGCCGGGAAAGGACCAGGTCGTGGAAGCGCAGCAGGACGGCGGCCCTGCGGCGGACGGGGATCGCGGCCCAGGCGGGCTGCGCCGCGCGGGCCCGCTCGAAGGCGGTCGCCACGTCCTCGGGGGTGGACTCGGGCAGATCCGCCAGCTTCTCACCGGTGAACGGCGTGTGGTTGGCGGTGCGCCCGGAACCGACCACGTCGCGGGTCAGCTGGGCGACCACCTCGGGGGTGACCACATCGGCAGCGGTGCGCACACCGGCGGGCGCGGGGGCGATCGGGTTCGTGCCGTGGGGGGCGGCGGCGGTGGGAGCCTGCGAGTCCGTCATGAGGGGAGGCTATGCCTCGGCGGACACTTTCGGTACCCATCGGTAACACCTTTTCACGATCCCCCCTTATACCGCCAGCGATCACTGGCGGCATAAGCCCTGATCAGGTGGCTTGTGCCGCTCGATCATGCGGGAGGCGGCTCAGAGCCCGTCGATCCGAAGATGTGCGGCAGCGTCCGAGAACAGCTGGTCGCCGACCTTCGCGGCCCAGCCGTGCGCGGGTCCCGTGACCCGCAGCCGCCAGTAGACCGTGACCTTGTGCTTGCTGTTCGCCTGACCCGGGACGAGCAGTTCGTGGTAGCGGTGAATGACCGGGGTGTCGCTGCTGTCCGAGGGATCCACGAAGTCGGTGATGATCTCCGAGGCCTGCTGCCCCTGATGGTCCAACGGCTTGACGGTGACGTGGGGCTTCGAGAGCTCCGTTCCGCTGTCGCCGCCGGATTCGTAGTGCTTCTTCCAGGCGTCGGGGTCCGGGCCGATCACCGTGTCGTCATCGGTGGCGGCGGGGTCGGCGGTCGCGGTGTCCACCCGGTCGACGAAGACGGAGAAGACTCCGCTGGGATCCCAGTAGGTGACACTGTTGTCGTCGGAGTCCCCCTCGACACGCTGATAGTCCTTGGGTACGGCGACGTCCGCCTTGAGCACTTCGGTCTCCGGGCGCACCAGCCAGCCGGACGGCAGGCCGCCGCCGCCGAACGGGTCGGCGAAGATCAGCACGAGTACGACCGCCACGGCGAGCAGCGCGGCGCCGAAGCCGTACTGGGCCTTGCGGTTGCGGTGCAGGACCGGCGGAACCCAGATGTTGGTCGCCGACGGATCCGACAGCGCCCCGGCCGGACCGAAACCACGCGGCTGCACGGCGGTCGGCCGGGCCGGACGGGCCACCGAATCCAGCGTCTGCCGGATCTCGGCCGTGTCCGGCCGGTCCGCCGGATTCTTCCGCAGCAGCTGCATCACCAGTGTGCCCAAGGGGCCCGAGCCACGAGCCGGCACCTGTGGCTCGGCGCTCAGTACGGCCTGCAACGTGGCAGGAGTGTTCGAGCGGCGGAACGGAGACACACCCTCCACCGCCGCATAGAGCACCACGCCCAGTGACCAGAGATCGGACTCGGGACCGGGGCGCTGCCCCAACACCCGTTCGGGGGAGATGAATTCGGGCGAGCCAACAAACGCGCCGGTCTCGGTGAGGCCCTGCTCCCCCTCCACCTGAGCGATGCCGAAATCGGTGAGCACCACGCGCTCACCACGGCCGAGCAGCACATTGTCCGGCTTGACGTCGCGGTGCAGCACGCCCGCCGCGTGCGCCGCGCCCAATGCGCCGAGTACCGCGAGGCCGATACGCGCGGCCTCCCTGACGTCCAGGGTGCCTTCGCTGAGCCGGTCGCGCAGCGAGGGGCCGTGCACCAGCTCCATCACGATCCACGGCTTGCCGTCCTCGACGACCACGTCATGCATGGTGACGACGGAGGGGTGATCGATCCGGGCCGCGGCACGCGCTTCGCGCTGCATCCGCAGATAGACGTTCTCGCGCTCACGGGCCGGCAGATTGTCCGGAATCCGCGGTTCCTTGATCGCCACATCGCGGTCGACGACCTCGTCGTGCGCGCGCCACACCGTACCCATCCCGCCGTGGCCCAGTCGGCTGACGAGACGGTAACGGCCGCCCAGGACCCGCCCCACGTCGGCATCGGCGGGGGGCCGGACCGCGGACACCTGCGTCGGTTCGTACCGCTGCGTTTCGGGTCGCTGCGTTTCGGGTCGCTGCGTTTCGGGCTGCATTGCTGCGGGCTGCCGCGGTGCGGGTGGCCGCAGACCATAGCTTGTGGGCTCGTCGGCCCGCCCCCCGTTGTCGCTCATGATCTCCATCCTGGCGCAATAGATCGCTCGTCCATACCTACTGACCCCTACCCGCCTCAGCCGGCGGCCGTGAACGAGTCCACGGCCCTTTCGAAGTGCCGTTTCGCCGTGGCGACGCTGCCGACGGGGGCCGAGACCCAGACGTCGTAGAGGTGGCCGTCCTGTTCCCAGCAGAGGTCATAGGTGTGGCGCTGCCCCTCCGCCTTCGAGAACCCGTTCCAGCTGAACTCCCAGAGCGCGGCGTCGTGTCCGTCGTGGGTGGTGGCGGTGACCCGGCCGTCGTGATAGCCCGGATTGGTGGAGGGGCCCGCGGCGTCCGACGCGCGCTGGGCGGCGAGCGGGCCGTCGCCGGTGGTTCCGTGGACCCGGATGCCGATCCGGAAGACCTTGTCCGGCGTCATGTAGTAGATCCGTTCGCCATCGGTCCAGCGGGTGGCGTCGCTGGGCACGGCGAGCGAGAAGCCACCCGGATCGTCTGCGGTGCGGTAACCGGCCGGGGCGTCGGAACCACCGGACGCGGAACTGACCGGACGGGCGTCGCGGCCGCCGGAACCGCCCTTTCCGGCGGCCGTGGCAGCGGGCTGCCGGGTCACCGTGACGGTCGGGGCCGGCGCAGGGGACGCCATGGACGGCTCGTGCGCCGGTGCGCTGCGGCCCGCGGCGGCCTTGCCCGTCGACGAGCCGTCCCCCCGGACGACCAGCGCGACGGCTGCACCGGCCACCGCCACCACCAGCACCGCGGCGACCAGGGCGGTACGGCCGGTGAACCGCCGACGCGGCGGCGGGGACGGTGGCGTGGCGGCCCCGGCCGGCTGCGGGAGCGTGGCCGACTCGGGAACCGGGGCTGGCACGGGGACCGGGGCCTGCGCGGGGACGGTGGCCGGCTCCGGGTCGGCGGCCGGGTCCGTGGAGAGGTAACCGGCGAGCAGCCGCTCGGCCTCGTCGGCGGTCAGCCGCTGTGCCGGGTCCCGCGCCAGCAGCCCGTGTACGACGGGGAGCAGCGGGGCCGCCGCAGCGGGTGGCCGGATCTCTTCGGCGACGACGGCGTGCAGCACCCCGCCCAGCGAGTCGCGGTGGAAGGGCGATTCACCGCTCAGCGCGGCACACAGCAGCGCGCCCAGTGACCACAGATCGGCTTCCGGACCGGCGGTCCCGCCCTGCATCCGCTCGGGAGAGGTGTACTCGGGCGAGCCGATGAAGGCCCCGGTCTCGCTGATCGTCGTGGCTCCCGCGACCCGGGCGATCCCGAAGTCGGTCACCACCACCCGGCCGCCGTCCTCCAGCAGGACGTTGGCGGGCTTGATGTCCCGGTGCAGCACCCCCCGGGCGTGTGCCGCCCGGAGCGCGCCGAGCAACGCGATTCCGATTCCGGCGGCCTCCCGGGCGTCGACCGGTCCGTGGTCCTTGAGCCGGTCGGCCAGCGAGCCGCCGACCACCAGCTCCATGACGATGTACGGACGTTCGTCCTCGACGACCACATCGTGCACGACGATCACCTGCGGGTGCTTGATCTGCGCCACCGCACGCGCCTCGCGCAGCGCCGACGCGGTGGCCGCTCCGCTCTCCGGATTCAGCTCCTTGACGGCGACCTCGCGGCCGAGCAGCTGGTCGGCCGCCCGCCAGACGGTGCCCATACCGCCTCGGCCGATCCGGTCACCGAGCAGGTAACGCCCGGCGATCAGCCGGCTGTTCCGCGATGGTTCGTCGTGTGGCACTCGTGCTCCCCTACGTTCCCCGCGCCGGGTGGTCAGCTCGGCGGCTGCCAATAGCGAAGGACCGTGTCGAACCGCTGGCGGTTCCAGTCAGCGGCCGGACCACCCATGTAGATCGCGTACTCTGCCCGGCCGTGGTCCACGTTGTACATCTGGTCGATGGCGCGGCGCAGGCCCGGGTGGTCCTTGGTCTCGGTCCAGGTGAACTCCCAGAGCGAGGCATCCTGGTCCCGGAAGTTGTTGACGTGCAGGGTCAGGCGCTTGTAGTCCGGCAGCCGATCGAGCTGAGGTTCCAGAGCCAGCTGGTGCAGATACGGGGTCTCGTAGTCCGGGCTGTTGTCGACGCTGATCCGGATGAAGTGGTTGCCGTCGTCGGGCGTGTAGTCGATCTCCCCCGTTCCGTCCGTCTGGCGCTCCCAGCCATCCGGTACGGCGAGGCTGAACCCTTCAGGGTCCTGCACCCGCTTCCAGCCGTCGGGCAGACCCTGATGCGACTTGGGCTTTCCGCCACGCGGGGTGGGCCCGGGCGTCCGCACCTCGCCTGCGGTGGAACTGCCGTGCCGGTTCTTGTACTTCATGGCGCCGAAGCCGACCACTCCACCGGCCAGCACCGCCAGGACCATCACCAGTACGAGCGTACGCAGCCGCCGGCGCCGGGGTCCGGCTGTGCGGGGCGGGGCTGGTTCGGCCACCGGGTCCGGTATCGCCTGCCGGTGGGTCGTGGCTTCCTGCAGCATCCCCTCCGCGAGCAGCTGCGTCGGGACGTACGCCTGGGCCTCCTTCGGGCGGCGTCCCTCCATCGCGTCGAGCAGCATCCGCTCGGCCTCGACGGGGTCGGGCCGGTCGGCGGGGTCCTTGCGCAGCAGCGCGGTGATGACGGGTTCCAGCGGACCCGCCCGGTCGAGCCGCGGCAGTTCGTCATTGACCACCGCCTGCAGGGTGGAGATCGGCGAGGTGCGGCGGAAGGGGGAACGCTCCTCGACGGCGGTGTAGAGCGTGGCGCCCAGCGACCACAGGTCCGATGCCGGGCCCGGAGCCTCGCCGTAGACCCGCTCGGGAGCCAGGTAATCGATGGAACCGACGATCTCGCCGGTCCGGGTTATCTCCGTGTCCCCCTCGATCGCGGCGATCCCGAAGTCGGTGAGGAGCACCCGGCCGTCCCGGGCGAGCAGCACGTTGCCCGGCTTCACGTCCCGGTGCAGCACCCCCGCGGTATGCGCGGCACGCAGCGCGCCCAGCACGTGCAGCCCGACCCGGGCGGCCTCGGCGGGTGACAGCGGGCCCGACTCCTTGACCTCGTCGGCGAGCGAGGGGCCGTCGACGTACTCCATGACGATCCACGGACGGTCGTCGTACTCGATCACGTCGTGGACCGTGACCACGCCCGGGTGGTTGATCCGGGCGGCGGCGCGCGCCTCCTTCTGGGTCCGGGCATGCAGGACGACGCGGTCTGCCTCGGCCACGTACAGACCGGCCGTCAGTTCCTTCACGGCTACGGTCCGGTGCAGCACTTCGTCGTGGGCGCGCCAGACCTTGCCCATACCGCCACGGCCGATGAGCTCGCCGAGCCGGTATCGGTCCGCGAGCACCAAGTCCGCGCTGTGAGTGTGTTCCACGTGCCCCTGTCCCCGTTCCCTCGACTGCCAGGTTACGGACGGAGGTTCGGTCGTGGAACCTCGGGGCGGACCGTGATACCGCACTGTGACGGGAGCCCACCACCCTTTGCCTGCGGGGTGGTTACGTGTCGGCGTGGTAGCCCGCAACGGCCTGTTCGTAGATTTCGGTGACCTTGTCGCGCTGCGACTCGGGGCCGATGACCTGCACAATGTGGTACCGACCGTTGATAATCATCGCTGCGTTGCGGACGAAAACCTCGCGGCCGCTACTGTCCTGCCAGGTGAACTGTCCCTCCGCCATGGCCTGCGTCCCGACGTCGATCCGGCGCAGCCCGGCAGCGGACGACCACGTGGAGTCACGGAACGGCTTGAGTTCACGCTCCTTGTTGCGCTGATACGCCATCGGGTCGGCGCCGTCGTCCTTCACGCTGTCGCGGCCCGGCACGACGATCAGCTCGAAATCGCCGCCGAGATACCGGATCTGTCCGGCGTCGTTGACCGGGCGGCGCTCCCAGTCCTTGTCGACCGCGACGCTGAATCCCTCGGGGTCCTTGCGAACGGCGTACCCGGCGGCCGGTCCCCCGCTGTCCGGCTCGGTGCCCTGCGGCGCCCCGGGTGACTGCGACTGCTGCGAGGGCCCGGTGTCCGGTTTCCCGGCGGAGGTCCCGGCGGAAGCCCCGGTCGCTGTCCCGGTGGGAACGACGGTGGGTGAACCACTGCTGCCGGACTGCCGGGTCCCGGCCTCGGGCATGAACTTCAGCGCGTAGACCAGCGCGGCGATCAGCACGACCAGGATGACGATGACCAGGGTGCGGCCGAGCGAGCGCGGCTGCCCGCCGCCGCGGGGCTGCGCTGACCACTGTGGGGCGGTCCGGCGAGCGGCGACCGGCTCCATCGCCTGTACGGACGGGACGGCTTCGGTCTCACCGCGCCGGTCACCCCGCTTCCGCTGGCGATGCCTGCCGTGCATGTCGGCCGCGGCGGCCTTGCGGTTGCGGCGCCTGCGGACCAGCTCGCCTCTGCGCCGTACGATCGGCAGCCGCGTGGCGTCGACGGCGGGAACCGGCACGATGCCCTGGCCCGCGTCCGGCTCCGGCGCGGACCGTACGAGCGAACGCAGCCAGCCGCGCAGCTCCTCCATGTCCGGGCGCTCCGTCGGGTCCTGACGCAGCAGCGACTCGACGACCGGCCGCAGCGGGCCGCACTCCTCGGCAAACGCGGGCGGCTCGGCGCACACCAGCTGGACGAGCTCGGCCGCGCTCTCCTCGGGATACGGGGCATGGCCCTGGACGGCCCGGAACAGCAGCGCGCCCAGCGCCCACAGGTCGGTGGCGGGACCGACCGGGGCGGCAAGCTGCCAGTTCTCATGGACCGGGCCCGCCTGTTCGGGCGCCCAGCGTTCGGTGACCGGCCCGACGACGGCGATCCGCGCCTGTCTGGCCCGCTCGGCCGCGAGCGGTGTCGCGGGGCCGCGGCGTACGGGCACGACGGACTCCGCGGCTGCGCGGTCCCAGCCCCCGGCGACTGCGGGCCGCTCCGTGGGCTGCGAGGGCAGGACGGGGTCGCTGGGGCGTGGCTCGGTGTCGTACCAGTGGCCTGCCACCTCCTGCCGCTCGACGTCACTCACCCGGGCGGCGGCGCGGGTGCCCGCCCGGTAGGCGGCGATCGCACCGGCGCGGGCGGCCCTGATGTCTCCCGAGCCGCCGCCCCGGAGGGTGGGCACGGCGGGCAGTGCGGCATCGGCCCCGGGGCCCGCACTCGGGCCGGCGGTGGGGGCCTGCCGCTGTCCGGGCATCGTGTCGCCGTAAGGACGCTCGTACCGCGCCTGCGGATCCGACTCCTGCGGGCTCGGCTCCGGCGGGCCCGACTCGGTCGGACTCGGCTCCGGCGGGCTCGGCTCCGGCGGTAAGTCCGGTGCCGGCACCGGGTCGTAGCCGCACAGCGCTTCCTCCGCCGCGCCCGAGGCCAGTCCGGTCAGCACCACCCTGCCGTCCTCGCAGACGAGCACCGTGCGGGCGGTGATGTTCCGGTGCGTCCAGCCGTGGGCGTGCAGCACCCGCAGCGCGGTGAGCACATCGGCGGCTATCTCCGCCGCCCGGTACGGGTTCAGCGACTTCTCGGCGAGCAACGCCGCCAGCGGCCTGGCCGCGACGAGTTCGCTCACCACCCACAGCGAGCCGCCCTCCGCGAACACGTCGAAGACCTGGTCCAGCCGGGGGTGGTCTGGAATCTGCGCGGCGGACTGCGCCGCCTCCATCGCCCGCCGTACGGCCGGCTCGGTGGGCCGCCGGGTGGTGCCCGCCGAGGGCCGCCGGGGAGACGGCACGCCGGAACCTGGCCCGAGGCCGGCAGCTGCGCCGTCGTCCAGCACCTCGGCATCGACGACTTCGGGCAACGGCACCTGTCGGACCAGGACTTCCTGTCCGCTGTAGGTGTCGAAGGCGCGGGTCTCGGCAAGCTCGAACTCATCGGAAGGCGGCAGCGGAAGGCGGTAGCGGTCGGCAAGCACCCTTCCCGCATACTCGTCCACGACGCCTCCCCGAAGCGCGCTGTTCCTTGGTCAGGGGACCCCACCAAACCGTCAATTGCGGTCGATTACGGGCCCATTGCGGCTGCGTACGGTCCGCGTCCTCTCACGATACGTGTTTTCGGTCACTTCTTGGGGCTGAACGTCCTGAACGCCGTATCACGCAGCGTGCGGCAGGCGTCGCCGTCCCACTCGCTCGCCTTGCAGCTGATCATGATGGAGTAGCCGCGGTGGGCGTCCACCTTGAATCCGCGGTTGAGCACCCGGACACGTTCGCCGTTCTGCTCCCGCTCGAACTTCCAGTCGGCGACGGTCGGATACCCCTTGTAGTCGACCTTGGCGATGCCGAGATGCTTGTAGGAGTTGCTGCTGCCCGAGACCGCCGTCACCGCGGCCCGCCAGGCGGCAGCGGCGTCGTTCTTGGGAGAGTCGGTGAAATCGACCTGGACGCGCGGAAAGTCCCGGTGGGCGCTGTATATGCCGCCCGAGTTCTGACCGGCTATCGATCCGCGGCTGAACGAGGCGGGCATCGCCATCGAGAAGTGGAACCGGCCGTCGGTGATCGTCTTGTACCCGCCGGGCAGTGCGGAACCGGACGGCGCGGTCGATGACGGGCCATCGGTCTTCGATGACGCGGCGCCACCGTTCTTCCCCTTCGCCTTGCCGTTCCCCTGATCGCCGGTCGCGTCCTGGCCGGTCTTGCCGCTCGGCTCGTCGGGCTTCGCCTTGCCCGTGCTGTCGGCCCCGGCGCTCGTTCCGCTCGAAGTGCCGGTGCCGGCTTTGGCCTTGCTGTCATTGTCCTTGCTGCCGCCACCCAGCGAGAAGGCGAGCACGGTCCCGAGCAGAACCAGGACGACGACGGCAGCGATGATCACCAGGGTGCGGCGCGGGACGACGTCGGTGAGCGGCGCCCTGGCCCGGGCCGGGGGCCCGCCCACCGCACCGGCGGGCTTGGCCGGGGCGGCCTCGGCTCTCGCCTGGCGCACGGATTTCAGCGCGCTGCGCACGCGTTCCGCGGCAGCCGTGTCCAGCACCTTGGGGACCTTGAACTCCCGGGGTGCAGCGGGCTCTGCGGCCGTCGCACCGAGCGCCTTCGGCCCGGGCTCCGCCCGGAGCCCGGACGGGGACTTCGGCTTCGGCTTCGGCTTCGCCACCGGCTTGGCCTTGGCCTTCGGCTCGTCCGGCGCCGGGGGCAGCGGAACCACCCGGGTGGCGTCCAAGGGCACCGGCTCTTCCGCCCGCTCCGGCGCATCGGGGGCGTTGATCACCGCGTTGAGCAGGGTCCTGGCACCCGCGTCGTCGAGTCGCTGGGCCGGGTCCTTCGCCAGCAGGCCGTAGATGACCTCCGTCAGCGGGCCCGCGTTCTTCGGCGGGTCGACGGGCTCGGTCATCACTGCGGTGAGGGTCGCGATGGCCGACCCCTTGTCGTACGGAGGCGCGCCCTCGACGCTTGCGTACAGCAGCCCGCCGAGCGACCACAGGTCGGCCGGAGGGCCGGGTTTGTGACCGCGGGCGCGCTCCGGCGAGATGTACGAGGGGGCGCCGACGAGCATGCCGGTCGAGGTCACCGACGGGTCACCCTCGACCTGTGCGATGCCGAAGTCCGTCAGCACGACGCGGCCGTCCTCGGCGATCAGCACATTGGACGGCTTCACATCACGGTGCAGGATGCCTTCACGGTGCGCCAGCCGCAGCACGTCGAGAATCGCGAGGCCCACCTCGGCCGCGCGCCTGGGGGTGAGCACGCCCTTCTCCCGCACCAACTCGGCGAGCGAGCAGCCCTCGACGAGTTCCATGACGATCCACGGCCGGTCGTCCTCGTCCACCACGTCGTAGACGGTCACCGCTCCGTTGTTGCGGATCCTGGCGATCGCCTTCGCCTCGCGCAGGGTGCGCGTGACGAGCCTGCGCTTCTCGTCCTCGTCGATCGCCGAGGGGAAACGCAGTTCCTTCACTGCGACGGTGCGGCCGAGTGTCTCGTCCACGGCCCGCCAGACCGTGCCCATGCCGCCCTTACCGAGCACCCCTCCAAGCCGGTACCGCCCAGCCAGGAGGCGCCCCGTGGGTTCCTTCGCCTGCTCCGCCTCCGACATGCGTCCCCTCTGCGTTCAACCCGCCCTGGCAGAGCGACCATTGTCCCTCACTCCAGGACCGGTGATGGTGCGGGGTCCGCAGGCCCGGCTGTCCCCCCGTGGCCGGGCCCCGGGGGAACTCATGCCAGCGGCGAGATGTCCGGAGCGCCGAGCCTCGCCGCGTCCGCGGTCAGGTCGTCCGGCTGCCGCTGCGATTCCCGCTCCGCCTCCACCCGCTTCTCGTAGTGCTCGATCTCCTTTTCGATCTGACCCTTGTCCCAGCCGAGCACCGGTGCCATCAGCTCAGCGGCCTCTCTGGCACAGCGTGTGCCCCTGTCGAAGGTTTCTATCGAAATTCTGGTGCGGCGGGTGAGCACGTCGTCCAGGTGGCGTGCGCCCTCGTGCGACGCGGCATGGACCACCTCGGCCCGCAGATAGTCGTCGGCACCCGTCAGCGGCTCGCCCAGGGAAGGATCCTTTTCGATCAGCTCCAGCAACTCCTGCGTCATGGCGCCGAAGCGGTTGAGCAGGTGCTCCACGCGGGCCACATGAAGACCCGTCCGTGCCGCGATGCGCGCCCTGCCGTTCCACAGCGCGTTGTAGCCCTCGGCGCCGATCAGCGGCACGTTCTCCGTGACGCACTCGGCGACCCGCTGTTCCAGGGCGTGCACCGCCGCGTCCACCGCGTCCTTGGCCATCACCCGGTAGGTCGTGTACTTGCCGCCGGCCACCACCACCAGGCCGGGCACCGGATGCGCGACCGTGTGCTCCCGGGAGAGCTTGCTGGTCGCGTCGGACTCGCCGGCCAGCAGCGGCCGCAGGCCCGCGTACACCCCCTCGACGTCGTCCCGGGTCAGCGGCACCGCGAGCACCGAGTTGACGTGTTCCAGCAGGTAGTCGATATCGGCGCTGGACGCCGCGGGATGCGCCTTGTCGAGATCCCAGTCCGTGTCGGTGGTCCCCACGATCCAGTGCCGGCCCCAGGGGATCACGAACAGCACCGACTTCTCGGTCCGCAGGATCAGCCCGGTCGTGGAGTGGATGCGGTCCTTGGGTACGACCAGGTGGATGCCCTTCGACGCCCGGACATGGAACTGCCCCCGCTCACCGATCAGCGCCTGGGTGTCATCGGTCCACACCCCGGTGGCATTGACCACCTGCTTGGCGCGGATCTCATGCTCCCCGCCGCTCTCGACGTCCTTCACCCGGACGCCGACGACCCGTTCGCCCTCGCGCAGGAAATCGACCACCTTGGTCCGGTTGGCGACCAGCGCGCCGTAGCTCGCGGCTGTCCGCACCAGGGTCGCCACGTAGCGCGCGTCGTCCATCTGCGCGTCGTAGTACTGCAGGGCTCCGACCAGAGCGTCCTTCCGCAGGGCCGGTGCCACCCGCAGGGCGTGCTTACGGGTCAGATGGCGGTGGGTCGGCAGCCCGCGGCCATGTCCGGAGGAGAACGACATGGCGTCGTAGAGCGCCACACCGGAGCCCGCGTAGAGCCGCTCCCAGCCCTTGTGCTGCAAGGGGTAGAGGAACGGCACCGGCCGCACCAGGTGCGGGGCGAGCCGCTCGAGAAGCAGGCCGCGCTCCTTGAGCGCCTCTCTGACCAGGGCGAAGTCGAGCATCTCC
Source organism: Streptomyces sp. NPDC051322 (assembly GCF_040689485.1). NCBI lineage: Bacteria > Bacillati > Actinomycetota > Actinomycetes > Kitasatosporales > Streptomycetaceae > Streptomyces > Streptomyces sp. NPDC051322. The sequence continues at coordinate 133,266 of NZ_JBFBAK010000010.1, forward strand.
AGATAGCGCAATCCGCCGTGAATGAGTTTGCTCGACCGGCTCGATGTGCCCGATGCCCAGTCCCGCGCCTCGACGAGGCCGGTCGCCAGGCCACGCGTGGCGGCGTCCAGCGCCGTCCCCGCGCCCACCACACCGGCGCCCACCACCAGTACGTCCAGTTCACGCTCGGCCATACCGGCGATCGCCTCGGTGCGATCGTCGGGTCCCAGTGTCGCTGTCCTCACTGTTGCCTCCCGCGTAGATCGGGTCGGTCGTTCACCCCCGATTCTGTCCGCCTTCGACGACTTCAGCCACCGCCTGTGGACAACACTCGGCCGACATGAACCGCGCAATACCGCAAATCGGTCATATTTACTCCTAACCTGACATTGCGCTGTCCACAGGACTTGCGTCATCGTCCCCCTCCGGCTATTGGGAAGACGGACCACCCCATGCCCGCAGATCTCGCCGTCATCGGACTCGGCCACCTCGGCCTGCCGCTCGCCCAGGCCGCTGTCGCCACCGGCCTCGAAACCATCGGTTACGACACCGACCCGCACCGGCTGCTGCAACTGTCCGCGGGGCACACCCCCGTCGACGGTTCACTCAGCGCCGCCGACATCCGCCGGATGCTCTCGGGGGGCTTCCGGCCGGTCACCGATCCGGCCCAGTTGGGCCGGGTCCGTACTGCCGTCATCTGTGCGCCGACGCCACTCGGCGAGGACCGGGCACTCGATCTCGCCCCGGTCACCGACGCGACCCGCGCACTCGCGGCACGGCTGCGTCCGCACACCACCGTCATCGTCGAATCCGCCGTCTATCCGGGCACCACCGAGGAAATCCTGCGCCCCCTGCTGGAAGAGGGCTCCGGACTGAGGGCCGGCCGGGACTTCCATCTCGCCTACTCCCCCAGCCGGCTCGACCCGGGCAGCCGAAATCACCCGTATGCCGCGACGCCCAAGATCATCGGCGGTCTCACCCCCGCCTGCACCGAGTCGGCCGCGGCCTTCTACGGGCGGCTCAGCGACAAGGTGGTGCGGGCCCGCGGCCCGCGCGAGGCCGAGATGACCAAGCTGCTCGAGACCAACTTCCGCCATGTCAACATCGCGCTGGTCAACGAGATGGCGATGCTCTGCCACGAGCTCGGCGTCGATCTCTGGGACGTCATCCGCTGCGCCGAGACCAAGCCCTTCGGCTTCCACGCCTTCCGCCCCGGCCCCGGCGTCGGCGGCCACGGCGTCCCGGTGGACACCGCGGGGCCGCCGCACGCGGCTCGCCCGCTGCGCATGGTGGAACTCGCCCAGCAGGTCAACGACCGTATGCCGCAGTACGTCATCCAGCGTTCCGCCACCCTGCTCAACGAGCACGGCAAATCCGCCCGCGGCGCCCGGGTGCTGCTGCTCGGCGTGACGTACAAACCGGACCTCGCGGACCAGGAGAACTCCCCGGCCGGCGAAATCGCCCGGCGGCTGATGGACCTCGGCGCGTCGGTCAGCTATCACGACCCGTACGTCCCCGACTGGCGCATCCGCGACGTACCGGTCCCGCGGGCCGACTCCCTCTACGAAGCCGCGGCGGACGCGGATCTGACCCTGCTCCTCCAGCACCACCGCACCTACGACCTCCAGGGCCTTGCGGTGAAGGCCCAGCTGCTGCTGGACACCCGGGGCGCCACCCCGGTCGGAGCCGCCCACCGCCTCTGAGACGAGCAACCACCCGCCACGGCCTCCACAACCGCAGGAGCCCGCCCACCCCCCTTGGCGCTGCGGACTGCTAGCCTGCGGCGTTCGCTTACCGCACACCAGTGCGTAGTCGTCCCAGGGGGGATCCAGCATGAGCCAGCCCGTACCACCGCCGTACCCGTCCGACCCGTCGCAGCCGGCCCAGCCGCCGCAGGGCTTCGGTTACCCGATGGCTCCGCCGCCCGCCCCGGTGCGGAAAAACCTCGCCGGCGGTGTGGTGGTGGCCCTCGTCGCGGCCATCGCCGTGGGGGCCGCCTACGGCGGCATCCTGGGCGCCACCAGCCACGAGATCGGTTACGCGGCCATCGCCGTCGGCTTCATCGTCGGCTTCGCCGCAGGCAAGGTGGGCGGCGACCACGTGGCGCTCGCCGGGATCAGCGCCGTTCTCTCGCTGGCCTCGATCTACTTCGGCCAGCTGCTCGGCGAGGCGATCATCGCCGCCAAGCACCTCCCGGTCTCCGTGTCCGAGCTGTTCTTCCAGCACTTCGGTCTGCTCAACGAGGCCTGGCGGGCCGACTCGGACTTCATGAGCTACGTCTTCATCGTGATCGCGGTGTGCGCTTCCTTCGCCGGCATGAAGCGGGCGGTCTGACCGCGGACACCACGAATCCCCGCTGCCGTTCGCGTACGGCAGCGGGGATTCGGGTGTCCGGACCGAGCCGGTTTCAGCGCTTGTGCTGTGCGTCGGCCACCGTCACCTCGACGCGCTGGAATTCCTTCAGCTCGCTGTAGCCCGTGGTCGCCATCGAGCGGCGCAGCGCCCCGAAGAAGTTCATCGAGCCGTCCGGGATGTGCGAAGGCCCCGCCAGCACCTCCTCGGTGGTACCGACGATGCCCAGGTCCACCAGCTTGCCGCGCGGCACATCCTCGTGGACGGCCTCCATGCCCCAGTGGCGGCCCCGGCCGGGGGCGTCCGAGGCACGGGCCAGCGGGGAGCCGATCATCACCGAGTCCGCGCCGCAGGCGATCGCCTTCGGCAGGTCGCCGGACCAGCCGACGCCGCCGTCGGCGATGACGTGCACATAACGACCGCCGGACTCGTCCATGTAGTCCCGGCGGGCCGCCGCCACATCGGCGACCGCGGTCGCCATCGGCACCTGGATGCCCAGGACATTGCGGGTGGTGTGCGCGGCGCCGCCGCCGAAGCCGACGAGGACGCCCGCCGCCCCGGTACGCATCAGGTGCAGCGCCGCGGTGTAGGTCGCGCAGCCGCCCACGATGACCGGGACGTCCAGCTCGTAGATGAACTGCTTGAGGTTCAGCGGCTCGGCCGCGCCGGAGACGTGCTCGGCGGAGACCGTCGTACCGCGGATGACGAAGATGTCGACACCCGCGTCGACCACGGCCTTGGAGAACTGGGCGGTGCGCTGCGGGGAGAGCGCCGCGGCGGTGACCACGCCCGAATCGCGCACCTCCTTGATGCGCTGACCGATCAGCTCCTCCCTGATCGGGGCCGCGTAGATCTCCTGCAGGCGACGGGTCGCGGTCTCCCCGTCGAGCTCGGCGATCTCGTCGAGCAGCGGCTGCGGGTCGTCGTACCGGGTCCACAGGCCTTCGAGGTTCAGCACGCCGAGGCCGCCCATCTCGCCGATGCGGATGGCGGTCCGCGGCGAGACGACCGAGTCCATCGGTGCGGCCAGGAACGGCAGCTCGAAGCGGTAGGCGTCGATCTGCCAGGCGATCGAGACCTCCTTCGGGTCCCGGGTGCGCCGGCTCGGCACGATGGCGATGTCGTCGAACGCGTACGCCCTGCGGCCGCGCTTGCCGCGCCCGATCTCGATCTCAGTCACGATGTGTGGCCTTTCCCTCTACGTATGCCGTTCCAGTATCCCCGACGCTCATACCGAAGCCCGGCCGGCCATCGGCCGGTCGGGCTTGTGCGGTAGTACGCGGGCAGTTCAGCGCCGGGTGTAGTTCGGCGCCTCGACCGTCATCTGGATGTCGTGCGGGTGGCTCTCCTTGAGGCCCGCCGAGGTGATCCGGACGAACCGGCCCTTGCTCTCCATCTGGTCGACGGAGGCCGCGCCCACGTAGCCCATCGTCTGGCGCAGACCGCCGACGAGCTGGTGCAGTACGTTCGCCAGCGGGCCCCGGTAGGGCACCTGGCCTTCGATGCCCTCCGGCACCAGCTTGTCGTCGGAGGACACCTCGGCCTGGAAGTAACGGTCCTTGGAGTACGACCTGGCCTGACCGCGGGTCTGCATCGCGCCGAGCGAGCCCATGCCGCGGTACGACTTGAACTGCTTGCCGTTGATGAAGAGCAGCTCGCCCGGGGACTCCTCGCAGCCCGCGAGCAGACTGCCCAGCATCACGCTGTCGGCGCCGGCCGCGAGGGCCTTGCCGATGTCGCCGGAATACTGCAGGCCGCCGTCGCCGATCACCGGGACACCGGCCGCGCGGGCGGCGAGCGCCGCCTCGTAGATCGCGGTGACCTGGGGAACACCGATACCGGCGACCACCCGGGTGGTGCAGATCGAGCCGGGGCCGACACCGACCTTGACGCCGTCCACGCCCGCGTCGAGCAGGGCCTGGGCGCCGTCGCGGGTCGCGACGTTGCCGCCGATGACGTCCACCGGGACGCTCGACTTGATCTTCGCCATCCAGTTGAGGGCGTTGCTGTTGTGACCGTGCGAGGTGTCGACGATCAGGAAGTCGACCCCGGCCTCGGCCAGCGCCTGGGCCCGGTCCAGCGCCTCGGGGCTCGCCCCGACGGCCGCGCCGACGAGCAGCCGGCCCTCGGCGTCCTTGGCGGCGTTGGGGTACTTCTCGGCCTTGACGAAGTCCTTGACCGTGATCAGGCCCTTGAGGATGCCCGCGTCGTTGACCAGCGGCAGCTTCTCGATCTTGTGCCGGCGCAGCAGCTCCATGGCGTCCGCGCCGGAGATGCCGACCTTGCCGGTCACCAGCGGCATCGGGGTCATGACCTCGCGCACCTGGCGGCTGCGGTCCGACTCGAAGGCCATGTCACGGTTGGTGACGATGCCCAGCAGCTTGCCCGCCGGATCGGTGACCGGCACACCGCTGATGCGGAACTTGGCGCACAGCTCGTCGGCCTCGCGCAGCGTCGCGTCCGGGTGCACGGTGATCGGGTCGGTGACCATGCCGGACTCGGAGCGCTTGACCAGGTCGACCTGGTTGGCCTGGTCCTCGATCGACAGATTGCGGTGCAGCACGCCGACACCGCCCTGACGGGCCATGGCGATGGCCATCCGGGCCTCGGTGACCTTGTCCATCGCCGCGGAGAGCAGCGGGATGTTCACCGTGACGTTCCGGGAGATCCGGGACGAGGTGTCGACCGCGCTCGGCAGCACGTCCGACGCGCCCGGCAGCAGCAGCACATCGTCGTACGTCAGCCCGAGCGTCGCGAACTTCTCGGGCACTCCGTCGACGTTTGCAGTCATGACACCTTCCCCAAATGGCCTTGATCGGTGCGGATGTCCATGCTAACGGGCTCCGGAGGCGTCTCATTCCACGATCTGCATGATCACCGGAGCTTGGAGCTTCCTACTGTTCGGCCAGTGCCCGCAGCCGGCTCAGCGCCCGGTGCTGCGCCACCCGGACCGCGCCGGGGGACATCCCCAGCATCTGCCCGGTCTCCTCGGCGGTCAGCCCGACCGCGACGCGCAGCACCAGCAGCTCGCGCTGATTCTCCGGCAGGTTCGCAAGGAGCTTCCTGGCCCAGGCGGCATCGCTGCTGAGCAGCGCCCGTTCCTCGGGGCCGAGCGAATCATCGGGCCGCTCCGGCATCTCGTCCGAGGGCACAGCGGTGGATCCGGGATGGCGCATCGCCGCCCGCTGGAGATCGGCGACCTTGTGCGTCGCGATCGCGAAGACGAAGGCTTCGAACGGCCGCCCGGTGTCCTTGTAGCGCGGCAGCGCCATCAGGACGGCGACACAGACCTCCTGCGCGAGGTCCTCCACGAAGTGACGGGCATCACCGGGCAGCCGGTTCAGCCGGGTACGGCAGTAGCGCAGGGCCAGCGGATGGACGTGGGCCAGCAGGTCGTGGGTCGCCTGCTGATCGCCGTCGACGGCGAGATGGACGAGTGCGCCGATGGCCGCATGGGCATTCGAAGCCTCCTCCTCGCGCATCGGTCCATGGTGCCCCGGCGCCGGACCATCCACTCCACCGGGCTCGTAGTTGTGCACTGAAGCGTTATGAGCAAGTGCGCCGGAACTCATCCGCTGCGCCCTCCCCTCCCGCTCGAACGACTCGTCCCCGAGGAACTCCACACCTCAAGGATGCGGCATCGCTCGGGAAACCGAGTTGGGGCGTCCGCCACCCCGTCCGCCGTCGGGCGGACGGGGGTCCTGCCGACCGTGCTCTAACGCACCAGGCCCCAGCGGAAGCCGAGCGCCACCGCGTGCGCGCGGTCGGAGGCGCCGAGCTTCTTGAACAGCCGCCTGGCGTGCGTCTTCACCGTGTCCTCGGAGAGGAAGAGCTCCCGGCCGATCTCCGCGTTGGAGCGGCCGTGACTCATTCCTTCGAGCACCTGGATCTCCCGCGCGGTGAGCGTGGGAGCGGCTCCCATCTCGGCCGAACGCAGCCGGCGCGGGGCGAGCCGCCACGTCGGGTCCGCGAGCGCCTGGGTCACCGTCGCCCGCAGTTCGGCGCGCGAGGCGTCCTTGTGCAGATAGCCGCGGGCACCCGCGGCGACGGCGAGCGCCACTCCGTCCAGGTCCTCCGCGACCGTCAGCATGATGATCCGCGCGCCGGGGTCGGCCGAGAGCAGCCGCCGCACGGTCTCCACGCCGCCCAGACCGGGCATGCGTACGTCCATCAGAATCAGGTCCGAACGGTCGGCGCCCCAGCGGCGGAGGACTTCCTCGCCGTTGGCCGCCGTCGTCACACGCTCGACGCCGGGCACGGTCGCGACCGCGCGACGGAGCGCTTCTCGGGCAAGCGGGGAGTCGTCGCAGACGAGGACGGATGTCATGACCGCCCTCCGCAGCTGATGCGCGTCACCTTGAGCCTCCAGGCTGGGTACGAATCGTCACCTGTGCGGTCGACGCCTCTCGGACATGTGCCCGAGCGCTTGTTGTTTCAACCGCCCACGCACTCTCAACGACGGTCACTCGAAAGAGTTACGGGCCGGACGGCCGCCTTCAGCACTCTACGTGAGGAGTCGGTTGCGGAGGAGAGCCATGCGCGTCACCTGGGGTTATTGGCCAGACATGACCCATTCAGCTGCTTTTCTTCCGTTTCGCCCGCGTATGTGACTAGATTCGTAATGAGTCATATTTACATCTACTTACATCGCGGATGTACCGTCGCGGGGCACGGTCGACGTCACCGCCCCCGCCTGACAACGGCTTCAAGGGGACAAGCAATGGCAGATTTCTCCCGCCTTCCCGGACCCAACGCCGACCTGTGGGACTGGCAACTCCTCGCGGCCTGCCGCGGGGTGGACAGCTCGCTGTTCTTCCACCCGGAGGGCGAACGGGGCGCGGCCCGCAGCGCCCGCGAAGCCTCGGCCAAGGAGGTCTGCATGCGGTGCCCGGTCCGCGCCGAATGCGCGGCCCACGCGCTCGCCGTGCGGGAACCGTACGGGGTGTGGGGCGGGCTGACCGAGGACGAGCGCGAGGAACTCATGGGACGGGCCCGCAACCGGCTGATCGCCGCCGCGACCCCCAACGGCTCGGGCCCCGGCTGACGGACCCGCGGTCGCCCACCTCGCAGCAGAAACGTTCCCGCAGGCCAGGCCTCCCGGCCCGCGAGCCCCGAGCGCCCGGCATCCAGGACTCGACGACATCCACGACTCGACGCCCCGTCAGCGTGCGGCGACCCCGGCAAGCCGGTCCAGTGTCGCCGCCACCGCCGGTACCCGGGCCAGGTCCGGCAGCGTCAGCGCGACGATCTCCCGCTGCACGGCGGGCTCGACCGGCACCACGCTGGTGCCTCTGCGGCGCACCGTCCCGATGGCGAGCTCCGGCAGGACGGCGACGCCGAGACCCGCGCCGACCAGCCCGATCACCGCGGGGTAGTCGTCGGTCGCGAAGTCGATCCGCGGCGTGAATCCCGCGCTCTCGCAGACCTCGACCAACTGGCGGCGGCAGCGCGGGCAGCCCGCGATCCAGGACTCGCCGGCCAGGTCGGCCACCCCGATGGCGCCCGCACCGGCGAACCGGTGGCCCTCGGGCACCAGGCCGACCATGCGGTCGGTGAGCAGCGGACGCACGACCAGGTCGTCCCATTCGCCGGTGGCCGCTCCGTACCGGAAGGCGAGTGCCACGTCGCAGTCACCCTCGCGCAGCATGTCGACGGAGCGCGGCGGCTCCGCCTCGACGAGCGAGACCCGGGTCCCCGGATGCGCGGCGCGCAGGGCGGCGAGCGCGGCAGGGACCAGTGTCGAACTGCCGCTGGGGAAGGACACCAGCCGTACCCGGCCGGACCGCAGCCCGGCGATGGCGGCGACCTCCTCCTCCGCGGCCGTCAGCCCGGCGAGGATGCCCGCCGCGTGCCGCACCAGGGCGTCGCCCGCCTCGGTCAGCCGCATTTCCCGGCCCGTCCGGACCAGCAGCGTGGTGCCCGATGAAGCCTCCAGCGCCTTCATCTGCTGACTGACCGCCGGCTGGGTGCAGCCCAGTTCACGGGCGGCCGCCGAGAAGGAACCGGTGGCGGCGACTGCGCGCAGGACACGGAGATGGCGGGCCTCGATCATGAGGCGAGCATAAGAGACCCTTGGGGCAAGCGGCGATTATTGCTTTGTGGCTTGGGCAGCAGCCCCTCTAGCCTGCCGGTATGAAGCTTCTGTCAGTGAATGTGGGGCGGGCGAAGCGCGCCGATTACACGGATGCCGAGGGCGGCCTCACCGGCGTCGACAAACGCCCGGTCGACGGACCGGTACGGGTGTTCAAGCCGGGTCCCAAGGGCGTGGCAGCCGGCGGAGTCGTGGGGGACGCGGTCTGCGATCTGCGGTTCCACGGCGGCGAGGGGCGGGCCGTGTACGCCTTCGCGAGGGAGGACCTCGACGACTGGGAGCGGCAGCTCGGGCGCCCGCTCGCCGACGGCTCGTTCGCCGAGAACCTCACCACCAGCGGCGTCGATGTGAGCGGCGCTCTGATCGGTGAGCGTTGGCGGGTCGGCCCCGAGGTGGTGCTGGAGGTCACCGGCGGCCGGATCCCCTGCCGTACGTTCCAGGGCCACCTCGGCGAGAAGGGCTGGGTCAGGCGCTTCACGCAGGCCGGGGCGCCGGGTGCGCTGCTGCGGGTGATCGAGACGGGTGAGTTCAGCGCCGGCGACCCGATCGAGGTGGTCCGCCGGCCCGACCACGACATCACGGTGGCGCTGCTGTTCCGGGCGGCGACCACGGAGCGTGAACTGCTGCCGCGCACGCTGGTCGCCGCGGAGTGGATGGAACCCGACCTGCTGGCCGTGGCACGCCAGTACAGCGAACAAGGGACCGGGAGGCACTCCTAGGGTTCGCTCAGGGGGCTTGTCAGGGATCTGCCCGACGCCGAACAGGGGCCTGCCGAAGGAGGATTGGCGCCATGGCCAAGACCAGGGGCATGGACGCCTCAAACGGGTACTGATCATCTTCGGCTCGGTGCTTGCGGTGCTCGTCGGGCCGCGTCGACGGTGCGGAAGGACGGCACCCGGGTCTTCGATCTGCGCATGCAGGCGGGTACGACCGCGTTCACGTCGGGGGCCAGGACACCCACCTGGGGCTTCAACGGCAGTTACCTGGGGCCGACCCTGCGCGCGAAGCGCGGCGAGAAGGTCGAGTTGCGGGTCAGGAACACCCTCGACGAGGCATCCCCCGTGCACTGGCACGGTATGCATCTGCCCGCGAAGATGGACGGCGGTCCGCACCAGATGGTGCAGCCGGGGGCCAATGCGGGCGGCCGAGGAAGATGGGCAAGCCGGAGCTGCCGGGTCCGAAGGACGCGGTGCGCGGACGGTACTTCGATCTGAAGCGGTCGGGGATCAACGGCAAGAAGATGTCCATGAGCCGGATCGACGAGGTGGTCACCCGGGGCGCCACCGAGGTGTGGACGCTGCACAACGGCGGTGACATGACACACAACTTCCATGTCCACGATGTGCAGTTCAGGATCCTGTCGGTCAACGGGAAGGAGCCGGAACCGGTGCTGCGCGGGCCGAAGGACACCATCGCCATGCCGCTCGGTGCGACGGTGAAGATCGCGGTGCGCTTCGACGGACCGTCCGATCCCGACCATCCGTACACGTACCACCGCCATCTGCTCGACCATGAGGACCACGGGATGGTGGGGCAGTTCGTGGTGGTCGACAAGGGGCAGCAGGCGGGACGCGTCACCGACCACGCCGCCGGTCACTCGGGTGGCCACGCGGGGCACTAACGTTCCGCTCATGACGACTGCACTGATCACGGGCTCGACCGCCGGAATCGGAGCCGCCTTCGCGCGGCGGCTGGCCACGGACGGCCACAACCTCGTCCTGGTCGCCCGGGACACCGAACGGCTGCGTGATCAAGCGACCGAGCTGCACGACCGGCACGGCATCGAAGCGGAGGTGCTGACCGCGGACCTCGCCACGGACAACGGGATCGCGGCCGTCGAGAAGCGCCTCGCGGACCCCCGGAACGTGGTCGATCTGCTGGTCAACAACGCCGGCTTCGGCAACAAGGGCCGCTTCCTGGACGTGCCCATGGCCGACGAGCTGACCATGCTCAAGGTGCACTGCGAGGCGGTGCTGCGGCTGACCGCCGCGGCGGTCCCCGGGATGCGGTCGCGCGGGCGCGGCGGGGTGGTGAACGTGGCGTCGGTGGCCGCGTTCCTGCCGCGCGGCACGTACGGGGCATCGAAGGCGTGGGTCGTGCAGTTCACCCAGGGCGCGGCGAAGGATCTGGCCGGGTCGGGGGTGCGGATGATGGCACTGTGCCCCGGCTTCGTCCGTACCGAGTTCCACGAGCGGGCCGGAATGGGAACCGACGGTATCCCGGGGTGGATGTGGCTGGACGCCGACAAGCTGGTCGCGGCGGCGCTGGCGGATCTGGCCCGGGGCAAGTCGGTGTCGATTCCGGACCCGCGGTACAAGGTGCTGATGGGGGCGGCGAAACTCGCGCCGCGCGGCCTGCTCGGAGGGATCACCTCCAAGACAGGCCGCAAGTACGGGCCCCAGTAGCGAGCCGCAGCAGCGAGCCGCAGCAGCCCGTGGTTATCGGCTGATGCCACGGCCCGCGTAGGCACCGATGTTGGGTGTGCCGGGAGTCAGCCGGTTGCCGAAGTAGTCCTTCCCTCCGTTGTCCGCGACGGCGGTCCCGGCGCCGAGCGCGGGTGAGCCGCCGGCCAGCCGGAAGTCGTCGCGGAGCAGCGGGTCGGCGGTGATGCCGCCGGGATCGGCCACCGGCGAGCCGATGCCGTAGAAGGCGTTGTGGTCGAAGCTGATGGTCGGAATGGTCACGTCGTACGCGTAGCCGCCGGCGCCCCGGCTCGCGAAGATGTTGTTGCGAAAGGTCAGTTCGTGCTGGGTGGTGGCCGCCGCGGCGTCCTCCACCAGCTTCGCGGGGATCTGCTCCTTGTTGGAGAAGGTGTTGTTGTAGATCTGGGTGTTCAGGATCGGTCCCCAGCAGTTCTGGACCAGCCGCGCGCCGTCGTTGTGGCTGACGTTGTAGCGGGCGACGGTGTCGACCGTCTTCGCCCCGCTGTACGGGCAGACCAGCAGGAAGCCGCCCTTGTTGTCGTGGCTGTAGTTGTACTGGAAGACCGTGTGGCTGGAGGCACCGTCCGCGTCGAAGGACATGCCGTCGTGGCTGTTCCCGCCACCGGAGACCTCGTTGTACTCGATCGTCGTGTCGTCGGTGTTGAAGGTCCAGATGCCGGCGTTGGCCGAGGGCGAACGGAGCTGGAAGCCGTCGACGCGGTTGTGGTCGACCCGGGCACCGCTGGTGGTGTCCAGCTTCATCCCGTCCCCGCCGATCGATGTCAGCGTGTTGTGGTGGACATGGACCCGGGTGGAAGGCGTCCAGGCCCCCGGATAGGCGTTCGGGTCCTGCTGGTTGCCGACCAGGTCCCGTTTGGAGAAGGTCGACTTGAAGTAGATGCCTTCGCGGTCGACGTCCTCGATGCGATTGTGGTGGATGTCCAGGCCGTCGTAGCGGCTCGCTCTGGCCGTGCCCTCGACGCCGATGTGAATGGCGCTGGAACCGGTGAGGGTCTTGGCGTCACCGCCGCGTACGTCGTGGATGTAGAGGTGGTCGATCTCGAAGCCGTGGGCGGTGCCGTAGTCGGTGAGGCGCAGCCGGACGGCGTTGCGTTCGCTGCCGGGGTTCGCGGCGTTGGTGATCTCCAGGGCGGTCAGCCGGACGTGCTGTGTGTTGGAGAGGAGTACGGCGTCGTGCGCTCCGGCACCGTCGACCACGGCGCGTTCCTTGTCCCGGCCGTAGTCGGCGATGGTGAAGGGCTCGCGGGCGGACCCGGACCCCTTCGGGGCCAGGGTGCCCGTGCAGGTCGTACCCCGCTTGAGGACGAGCCGGTCGCCGGGGCCGTACACGTGGGCGTTGGCCTGGTCGAGGGTGGTCCAGGGGTGCTGCTCGGAACCGTCGCCCGGGGCGGTGGCCGAGCAGTCGACGTGGAAGTCGGCACCGTGCCGGTCAGCCGCCCGGGCCGGGACGGCCAGTGCGGTCGCCGCGAGCGCGGCGAGGGAGGCGGCGGCCAGAGCGGCGTGCGTACGGCTGTGTCTCATGAGTCCTCCGGGAGTTGCGGAAAGGCGGCGGCGCTGTCCTGCCGGTCACGTAGCGCTGTGAGTCGTATGCGCCGGAATCGTGGACCGAGGAATGTTCGAACGTCAATGGATGAGTGATGAATGATCGAAACTTCCATCATTCGATCAGCCTGCATTAGGGTCCGGCCGTAGGATCCGACCAGCCGAGCCACCACAGCCCGAGGGGATCGCCACCGTGCGCGAAAGTGCTGCCGAACGTCACGACCGCCTGCTGGCCCTGGTACGGGAGCGCGGTTCGGCCCGGGTCTCCGACCTGGCCTCCCGGCTCGGGGTCTCGCCCGTCACGGTCCGGCGGGACGTCGAGGCGCTGGCCGAACGCGGTCTGCTCGACCGGGTGCACGGTTCGGTCTCCTGGCCGTCCTCCGCCGGGCCGGGTACGCCCGCGGCCGGCGGCGGCCCGGTCCTCGGGCTGCTCGCCCCCTCGGCCACGTACTACTTCGCCGAGGTGATCAGAGGGGCGCACGAGGCGGCGGCGAGCGCGGGGGCCCGGTTGATCCTGCGGATCTCCGACTACCGCCCCGCGGAGGACAAGGCCCGCACCGAGGGACTGCTCGCCGCGGGCGCCGAGGGGCTGCTGATCGCGCCGGGCTGGCAGGCGCCGGGCGATCAGGCGGCGTACGGGGACTGGATGGCCGAGTTGCCGGTGCCGTCCGTACTGCTGGAACGGCAGCCCGCACCGGGCAGTGCGCTGGACGACCTGGACCGGGTGTGCTCGGACCACCGCCACGGGGTGCTGCTCGCCGTGCGCCATCTGGTCGGCCTCGGTCACCGGGCGCCGCTGCTGGTGGCGCGCAGCGACAGCCCGACGGCGCTCGCGGTGCGGGCCGGGTACGAGGAGGCGCTGGGCGCGCTGGGTCTCGACCGGCCGCATCGGGTGATCGATTCGGCGCCGGCCGAACTGGACCCCGGGCGGTTCGAGGAAGCGGTGCGGGAGGTGCAGACAGCCGTGACCTCGGGGCGGGTGACGTCGGTCCTGGTCCACAACGACGTGGACGCGATCCATCTCGTACAGCGGCTGGCCGAGCTCGGGGTGCGGGTGCCGGAGGACCTGGCCCTGGTGGCCTACGACGACGAGGTGGCCGCGCTCGCCGACACACCGCTCACCGCGGTGGCCCCGCCCAAACGCCATGTCGGGCTGCACGGCGCCCGGTTGCTGATCGAACGGCTGGGGACCGAACGGCTGGGGACGGCGGCGAGCGGCGAAGAGCCGGGGCAGCATCTCGCGCTGCTCCCCCGGCTGCATGTGCGGGCCTCCTGCGGCGCCCCCGCACCGACGCGGATAACGCGCTGAAGCCTGCCACATATTCGGTAACACTCTGATCTTTTTTCGATCATTCAATCTTTCGCTCTTGACTTCGGTCATTGCGGGGCCAAGGATCACGGCCAACGCCAATGTCGCCGCTAGCTCAGGAGCCCGCTGTGAGCCGCAATCGGAGCAGAACGACCCTTTCCATAGTCGGCGCCGCCACCGCCCTGGCCGTCCTCACGGCCTGTGGCGGCAGCGGTGACGACTCCGCGAAAGGCACCGCCGGCAAGCCGGTCACCGTCACCTTCTGGGGCTGGGCCAAGGGCTCCAAGGAGACCGTGGACGCCTTCAACGCCTCGCACAGGAACGTCCAGGTGAAGTACGAGGAGATCCCGTCCGGCAACGCCGGCGGCTACGCCAAGATCTCCAACGCGGTCAAGGCGGGCAACGCCCCCGACCTGGTCTCCATCGAGTACCCGCAACTGCCCGAGTACGTCAGCCAGGGCGCGCTCCAGGACATCAGCAGCTACCTGACCGACGACCTCAAGAAGAAGTTCCTGCCGCAGGCAGTCGAGCAGACGACCTTGGGCGGTAAGAACTGGGCCGTTCCGTTCGACGCGTCGCCGCAGGCCTTCTACTACCGCAAGGACCTGTTCGCCAAGTACGGCGTCGCGGTCCCCAAGACCTGGGACGACTTCCGCAAGGCCGCCGAAAAGATCAAGAAGGCCGACGGCAAGGCCAGGATCGGTACCTTCTTCCCGGACGATCCGACCACCTTCGAGGCGATGGCCTGGCAGGCCGGCGCGCAGTGGTTCAAGGCCGACGGGGACACCTGGAAGATCAACACCACGGACCCCGCCACCGACAAGGTCGCCGACTACTGGCAGGGCCTGGTCAAGGACGGCCTGGTCCGTTCGCAGGCCTCCTTCAGCCCAGAGTGGACCAACTCCCTGAAGAGCGGCGGCACCATCGGCTACCTCGGCGCGGCCTGGGGGGCCGGCGTCCTGAAGTCCACGCTGCCCGAGCAGAGCGGGAAGTGGGCCATCGCCCCGATGCCGACCTGGGACGGGCAGGCCGCCAGCGGCATGCTCGGCGGTTCCACCTGGGCGGTGACCAAGGGCAGCAAGCACGCCAACGCCGCCATCGAGTTCGCCACCTGGATGTCGACCACCCAGGACGGCATCAAGGCCCGTATCGCCTCGGGCAGTTCGAGCGCCTATCCGGCCGCGACCGAGCTGCTGCCCGCCGCGAAGAAGGCCTTCGACGCCTCGTTCTACGGGGGCCAGGACATCTACCGGCTCTTCGGCACCGCGGCTGCCTCGATCAAGCAGGGCTGGACCTGGGGTCCGGCGACGGGCACCACGAACACCGCGATCAAGGACCAGTTCGGCAAGGTCGCCAGTGGCGGGTCCACCATCCGGGGGTCGGTCAAGGCCGGTCATGACGCGACCGTCCAGGAACTGAAGAAGCGCGGCCTGAAGGTCGAGGGCTGACCGGTATGAAGGCCCGCACCCGCGCCGCCGCGATTCTGCTGACCCCGTTCTACGTGCTGTTCACCGCTGTGATGCTGGTGCCGATCGGATACGCGGTCTGGCTCAGCCTCTTCACCGAGAAACAGTCGGGGCTGGGCTTCGGCGGCTCCGAGTCCGTGTTCTCGGGTCTCGACAACTATGCGGCGGCGCTGGGTGACCGGGCGTTCCGCGACGGCTTCGGCGTCCTTATCGGATACTGCGTCAGCTACATCCCGCTGATGGTCTGCGGAGCCCTCGCCCTGGCGCTGCTCCTGGACTCCGCCTTGGCTCGCGCCAAACGCTTCTTCCAGCTCGCGCTCTTCCTGCCGCACGCCGTGCCCGGCATCATCGCGGCGCTGATCTGGGTCTACCTCTACACGCCCGGACTGAGCCCGGTGGTCTCCGCGATGCGCTCCGGCGGCATCGGCTTCAGCTTCTTCTCCTCATCGGGTGCCCTCCCGTCGGTGGTCAACATCGCGCTGTGGGAGTGGCTGGGCTACAACATGATGATCTTCTACGCCGCTCTGCAGGCCATCGACCGCTCCGTTCTCGAAGCGGCCACGGTGGACGGTGCCGGTGGCTGGCGCATCGCCCTCAGCGTCAAGCTTCCGCTGATCCGCGCCTCCGTCGTGATGGTCGCGCTGTTCACCGTCATCGGCTCGCTCCAGTTGTTCACCGAGCCGCTGATCCTCAACAGCGGTGCCGGATCCGCCGTCTCCTCCACCTGGACCCCGAACATGTACGCGTACACCGCGGCCTTCTCCCGCAACGACTACGGGCTCGCGGCTTCCGCCTCCGTACTGCTCGCTCTCGCCGCCGCGCTGCTGTCGTTCGCGGTCACCCGCTTCACCGGCCGCAAGGGGAAGAACGCATGACTACCCGCCCGGCACCGGGCAACCCCTGGCTGTCGAAGACCGCGGTCAACGGTGCACTGCTCCTCGCCGTCGTCTACATGCTCTTCCCGCTCATCTGGCTGGTCACCGCCGCCACCAAGGACACCGGCGGACTGCTCTCCGGCAACGCCTTCTCCTTCCAGGGCTTCAACCTCGGTGAGAACCTCTCCGGCCTGGCCTCCTACGGTGACGGTGTCTACTTCCGCTGGTACGGGAACAGCCTGCTGTACGCGGGGGTCGGCGCCGTCCTCTGCTCACTGATCTGTGTCGCGGCCGGGTACGCCTTCGACAAGTACGAGTTCCGGGGGAAGGAGAAGCTGTTCGGACTCGTACTGCTCGGCGTGCTGGTGCCCACCACCGCGCTGGCTCTGCCGATGTATCTGCTGGCCAGCAAGATCGGCATCGTCAACACCTACTGGTCGGTGCTGATCCCGGTCCTGGTCAACCCCTTCGGCGTCTACCTCGCGCGGGTCTTCAGCGCCGGCTATATCCCGAACGAGGCGCTGGAGGCCGCCCGCATCGACGGGGCCGGCGAGCTGCGCACGTTCTGGTCGATCGGTCTGCCCATGGTGATGCCGGGGTTCGTGACCGTCTTCCTCTTCCAGTTCACCGCGATCTGGAACAACTTCTTCCTCCCGCTGGTCATGCTCTCCGACCGTGACCTCTTCCCGCTGAGCCTCGGGTTGTACTCCTGGAACACCAACACCCACGCCGAACCGAGCTTCTATCCGCTCGTCGTCACCGGCTCCCTGCTCGCTGTCATCCCCCTGATCGTCGCCTTCGTCTCCCTGCAGCGGCACTGGAAGGCCGGTCTGACCGCCGGAAGCGTCAAATGACACCTCGCCGAGGAGTACCGCTAAGGAGTACGGGACCCACCATGCACCACGCCACTGACAAGCAGCCGGACGTCCTGCTGGCGATGGCTCCGGGCATCGTGGAGCGGCTGTTCGCCGAGCGCCACCACGTCCGGCTCACCGCCCTGGCGCGTACGGACAGCCGACTGGTCGCCCACGACCTGGCGGACCCCGCCCCGGAGGTCGCCGCGGCCCTTGCCGGGGCCGAGGTGCTCTTCACCTGCTGGGGTGCCACCCGGCTGACCCCCCGGATCCTGGATGCCGCTCCGCGGCTGCGCGCCGTGGTCCACGCGGCGGGATCGGTCAAGCACCACATCACCGACGCCTGCTGGGAGCGCGGCATCACCGTCACATCGGCGGCCGCGGCCAATGCGCTGCCGGTCGCCGAATACACCCTTGCGGCCATCCTGCTGGCCAACAAGCGCGTCCTGCAATCCGCGCACCGGTACCGCGCGGTGCGCGGCGAGCACGACTGGCGGGACGAACTGGACGGCGCGGGCAACTACCGTCGCACCGTCGGCGTCGTCGGCGCGTCCCGGATCGGCCGCCGACTGATCGAACTGCTGCGCCCCTTCGACCTGCGGGTGCTGCTCTACGACCCGTACGTCGACGTCGCCGAGGCGCGCGCCCTCGGTGTGCGGCCGGCCGGGCTTGACGAGTTGTGCGCCGGCAGCGACATCGTCACCGTGCACGCACCGCAACTGCCGGCGACCCGGCACATGATCGGCGTCCGTCAACTGGCCGCGATGCCGGACGGTGCGACGCTGATCAACACCGCGCGCGGTTCGCTGATCGACGAGTCGGCGCTGTTGCCCGAGCTGGCGAGCGGCCGCCTGCACGCCGTGCTCGATGTGACGGAGCCCGAGACCCCGGCCGCCGGGTCACCGCTGTACGACCTGCCGAACGTCCTGCTCACGCCCCATGTCGCGGGATCGCTCGGCGGAGAGCTGCACCGGATGGCCGACCAGGCGCTGGACGAGCTCGAGCGGTATGCGCGTGGTCGGCCCTTCGCGGATCCGGTGCTGCCTACGGACCTGACCCGATCCGCCTAGACTGGGACTATCCCACTCAAATCGTGAGACCGGGAGATGCCATGAAATTCGTACAAGTAGTCGACTGCAAGACCGAGCGGTTCGACGACATGGACCGCCTCATGGACCAATGGGTCGAACAGACCAAGGGCAGGCGGACCGCCACCCACAGTCTGATCGGCAAGGACCGCTCCGACGGCGCACACTACGTCGAGATCGTCGAATTTCCGTCGTACGAAGAGGCGGTGGCGAACTCCAAGCTGCCGGAGACCGACCGGATCTTCCAGGAAATGGTGGAGCTCTGCGACGGAACGCCCACCTTCACCGACCTCGATGTGGTGCGCGACGAACAGTTGAACCAAGAGCTGTCACGTCGGTTCTTCCATGAGATTGCCGCAGGCGGCAATCTCGACGCCATCGACGAGGTGTTCGCGGCCGACTATGCCGACCACGACATCCTGAAGGAAGAGGACACCGTGATCGGGTGCGACGGTCTGCGAAGCGATGTCAGCAGATGGCGTTCTGCCTTCGACTTCACCGTCAGCCTGGACCGGCAGATCTGCGAGGGGGACGACGTCGCGACGCTGTGGACCTTGACCGGCATCCACAAGGGCGACTTCATGGGCATCGCCCCCACGGGCAAGCAGTGCACGATGACGGGCACCACGATCTTCCGGTTCAAGGACGGCAAGATCCAGGAAGGCTGGTGGCACCACGATGTGCTGGGCCTGATGCGTCAGCTCGGCGCGCTCGGCTGATCGCAGAAGGCCCCTGTCCTCCACCCGAGGGTGGAGGACAGGGGCCTTCTGCGGCTTGTCAGCCGGTGCGGCCAGGCCTCAGTGCGAGTGGCCGTGGCCGTGGCCGGCGGCCTCGGGCTCCTCCTCGGCCGGCTTCTCGACGACCAGGGTCTCGGTCGTGAGCAGCAGCGAAGCGATCGACGCGGCGTTCTCCAGCGCCGAGCGGGTGACCTTGACCGGGTCGATGACGCCGGCCTTCACCAGGTCGCCGTACTCGCTGGTCGCGGCGTTGAAGCCCTCGCCCTTGCCGAGCTCGGCGACCTTCGCGGTGATGACGTAGCCCTCGAGGCCCGCGTTCTCCGCGATCCAGCGCAGCGGCTCGACGACGGCGCGGCGGACGACGGCGACACCGGTGGCCTCGTCGCCCTCCTTGCCGAGGGAGCCTTCGAGGACCTTCCCGGCGTGCACCAGAGCGGAGCCACCACCGGAGACGATGCCCTCCTCGACCGCGGCGCGGGTCGCGGAGATGGCGTCCTCCAGGCGGTGCTTCTTCTCCTTGAGCTCCACCTCGGTGGCGGCGCCGACCTTGATCACACACACGCCGCCGGCCAGCTTCGCGAGGCGCTCCTGGAGCTTCTCGCGGTCCCAGTCGGAGTCCGTGGACTCGATCTCGGCCTTGATCTGGTTGACGCGGCCCTGGACCTCGTCGGCCTTGCCGGCGCCGTCGACGATGACCGTGTCGTCCTTGGTGATCGTGACGCGGCGGGCGGAGCCGAGTACGTCCAGACCGGCCTGGTCGAGCTTGAGGCCGACCTCCTCGGCGATGACCGTGGCACCGGTGAGGGTGGCCATGTCGCCGAGCATCGCCTTGCGGCGGTCGCCGAATCCGGGGGCCTTGACCGCGACGGCGTTGAACGTGCCGCGGATCTTGTTCACGACCAGGGTCGACAGGGCCTCGCCCTCGACGTCCTCGGCGATGATCAGCAGCGGCTTGGAGCTGCCGGCCTGGATGACCTTCTCGAGCAGCGGCAGCAGGTCCTGGATCGAACCGATCTTGCCCTGGTGGATCAGGATGTACGGGTCGTCGAGGACGGCCTCCATACGCTCCTGGTCGGTCACCATGTACGGCGAGAGGTAACCCTTGTCGAAGGCCATGCCCTCGGTGAAGTCGAGCTCCAGGCCGAAGGTGTTGGACTCCTCGACGGTGATGACACCGTCCTTGCCGACCTTGTCCATCGCCTCGGCGATGAGCTCACCGACCTGCTTGTCCTGCGCGGAGAGCCCGGCGACGGCGGCGATGTCGGCCTTGTCGTCGATGGGACGGGCGGTCGCGAGCAGCTCGTCGGACACGGCCTTGACCGCGGCGTCGATGCCCTTCTTCAGGGAGGCGGGCGAAGCGCCGGCAGCGACGTTGCGCAGGCCCTCGCGGACCAGCGCCTGGGCCAGCACGGTCGCGGTGGTGGTGCCGTCACCCGCGATGTCGTTGGTCTTGGTCGCCACCTCCTTCACCAGCTGGGCGCCGAGGTTCTCGTACGGGTCGTCGAGCTCGACCTCACGGGCGATCGTGACGCCGTCGTTGGTGATGGTGGGGGCGCCGAACTTCTTGTCGATGACGACGTTGCGGCCCTTGGGGCCGATCGTCACCTTGACCGTGTCGGCAAGCTTGTTGACGCCGCGCTCGAGGGCGCGACGGGCGTCCTCGTCGAACTTCAGGATCTTCGCCATGGAGCTGATTCAGTCCTCTCAAAAAACGAACTGCGCCCCCGGCGCCCGCCACTCGGTGTGCGAACACAGCAGATGCGGAGCCAGGGGCGCAGATCAGGAAACGCGCAGGTGAATTACTTCTCGATGATCGCGAGCACGTCGCGAGCCGAGAGCACGAGGTACTCCTCGCTGTTGTACTTCACCTCGGTGCCGCCGTACTTGCTGTACAGCACGACATCGCCGGTCTTGACGTCGAGCGGAAGACGCTCGCCGTTCTCGAAGCGGCCCGGGCCCACGGCCAGGACGACGCCCTCCTGGGGCTTCTCCTTGGCGGTGTCCGGAATGACCAGGCCGGAGGCCGTGGTCTGCTCGGCGTCGAGCGGCTGGACCACAATGCGGTCCTCGAGCGGCTTAATGGCAACCTTGGAGCTG
Organism: Streptomyces sp. NPDC051322; assembly: GCF_040689485.1. Taxonomy (NCBI): domain Bacteria; kingdom Bacillati; phylum Actinomycetota; class Actinomycetes; order Kitasatosporales; family Streptomycetaceae; genus Streptomyces; species Streptomyces sp. NPDC051322. Next base: position 154,100 of record NZ_JBFBAK010000010.1, read on the forward strand.
GTTGTCGACACGATCCGGTCTCCCCCTTCGGAGATCTCACGGGGTGAACTTGTTTGAGGTGGCGACCGGATGAATCCGTCGTCGCGGGTGCCGGACCGGCCCGTCGCCATGTTTGGCACTCTCCCGTGGGGAGTGCCAGAACTGAGACTAGGACGGCGATTAGCACTCGGTCAAGCGGAGTGCCAATGCCGCCCGTCGGTGTCGCCGCGTCAGCACCCTTTCGGCATGGCGTGGAACCGCTTGCCGCCTGGTTCTGCACGCCGAGCCGAGCGGGCTCCACCGGCGCTGAGACACTTGACGGGTGACCGACCTCGACGCCTTCTCGCTCCTGCTCACCGCCGAGGGCTCCGCCCTGCTCGACTCGTTGCGGGACTTCGACCCGGCGCAGGAACTGGCCGTCGCCACCCGGCTGCGCCGCTCGCACCCCACCGAGCTGGTCTCGGCCGCGCTCGCCCAGGCGCGGCTGCGGCAGCGGGCGGTGGCGAAGTTCGGCGCGGACGACGCGTACCGGATGTTCTTCACTCCGCACGGGGTCGAGCAGGCCACCCGTAAGTCCGTCGCCGACTACCGGGCCGGGCGTCTCTCGGCACTGGGCGTGCGCGGGGTGGCCGATCTCTGCTGCGGCATCGGCGGAGACGCGGTCGCGATGGCCCGGGCCGGGATCTCCGTGCTCGCGGTCGACCGTGATCCGCTGACGGCCGCGGTGACACGGGCCAACGCGGAGGCACTGGACCTGGGCGAGTCGATCGAGGTCCGGTGCGCGGACGTCGCGGACATCGACACCGGCCCGTACGACGCGGTCTTCGTCGACCCGGCCCGGCGTGGCGGACGGGGCCGGATCTTCGACCCCGAGGCGTACTCCCCGCCGCTCTCCTGGGCGGTGGGCGCCGTGCATGCGGCGACCGGGGCCATCAAGATCGCGCCGGGAATCCCGCACGAGATGATCCACCGGGCCGCCGAGGCCGAGTGGATCTCCGACGGCGGTGACGTCAAGGAGGCGGTGCTCTGGTTCGGTACCCGGCCGGGACTGCGCCGCGCCACCCTGCTGCCGTCCGGTGCGAGCCTCACCGGACGCGGCCTGCCCGATCCCGCGCCCCGCAAGGTCGGCCGGTACCTCTACGAACCGGACGGCGCCGTCATCCGGGCGCACCTGGTCGCCGAGGTCGCCGAAGAGCTCGACGGCGGGCTGATCGACGAGACGATCGCCTACATCACGGCGGACGAGCTGCGCGCCACACCGTACGCGACCGCGTACGAGATCACCGACGAACTCCCCTTCGGCCTCAAGAAGCTGAAGGCGCTGCTGCGTGAGCGGGAGGTCGGCAGCCTGACCGTCAAGAAGCGCGGTTCGGCGGTCGAGCCGGAGGAGGTGCGCCGCCGGGTGAAACCCAGGGGGCCCCACGCGGCGACGGTCTTCCTGACCCGGGTCGCGGGCGCGCCGGCCATGCTGATCGGGGCACCCGTGGCGAAGCCAGGCGGACCCCGGGCTGGTTGGTCCTAGGCCAGGTCGGTGAGATCGTCCGCGTACACCTGGGAGAGCGGCTGCGGCCCCACGTATTGCTGGCAGTTGCAGACGCCCGGCTCGAAGCTCAGCGGCTTCTTGTTCTCGTCCCAGGCCGTCGGCACCTCGACCGTCTCGTGGCATTTGCCCTGCCGGTCGTGCTTGGCGAGATGATGCGTGCAGCCGCAGATCGGCTCGGGCGGCTTGTGCGCCGCCTCGATCTCCCTGCGCTCCCGCTCCGCGGTCTCCAGCCGCTCCATCCGGCGCTCGTGCCGGGTGCGCAGTGCGGTGCGCCCCTGGTCGGCGACCCAGCCGAAGCCGCCGACCATGAAGAAGATGAATACCCACCAGAACCAGTCCACTTGCCGCCCCTTCCCCCTGGCACGCGATCCTCGCCCCAGGTTACGCGCAGTGCCGCGATGATCCGCAGTCCGCGGGCCGGCCCCCCGCCCCGGTTCAGTCGCTCGCCCGGCGGCCGGGGGGCAGCAGGTCGGTGGCGAGCCTTACGACCCGGTCGGCGAGGGGGCGCTGGGCAGGCTCCTGCCGAACGGCCGCATCGGTGAGCCGTACGACGTCCTCCTGCCACCGCCCGGTCACCGCATCCGGAGCGCCGACCCGCCGCAGGCCGCGCTCCAGCAACCCCCATGCGGTGTCCGGCCGTTGGCGCAGCACCGCCTTGACGGCGGCCACCGCATTGGCGAGCGCGCTGGCGGCCGCCGACCAGTCGTCGCCGCGCGCCAGCGGGTTGTCGCGGTCGTACGCCGGGTCGTCCGCGACCGACTCCGCGGAGATCTCCAGGTCGACGCGCCAGAAGAGCGGCAGGTCCCGGAAGTTCACGAAGAGCAGGCGTCGCTTGCTCGACCGCTGCAGCTCGGGGTCGCTGCGCACCGAGACCACCTCCCGCACCTGTCCGAGACAGGCGGCGGCCCCTGCTGCGCAGTCGTCGAAATCTGCGTCGGGAACGATCCAGGCGAGGTCGATGTCGCTGTACGGATCCGCCGTTTCCCGGGCGAGCGAGCCGCGCAGCTCCGCCCGCGAGCCGGGGCACCGGGCCCGCAGCGCGGCCAGCGACCGCTGAGCCAGGGCGTCCCGGTCTGCCGGGTCCAGGGGTTCGGATCCCCACCCGGCCCTCCGCGCCTGTGCCGGCGTGCGCGCTCGCCGGTCGTCCCGCGTCAATTGCCGCTCCTCCCCCGGGCTCGCACCCCGCGCTTCTCAGGCTACGCGCGGCCGGGCCGGGGCCGCCCGCTAATCGACCGCGACCGACTCGAAGCGCCAGCGGTGCACGGCCCGGGTGATCAGTTCCGGTGCCGGTTCGGGGAGTTCCGGCAGGTCCGCGTCGTAGGGAGCGTTCCACCAGGTCAGCACGAGCACCCGGTCCTGCGGGGCGCGCAGGTACTCGCGGCGGGCCGGCGCCGGTACGAGGATCTGGGCCCGCGCCCAGTCCAGCAGTTCGGCGCCCCGGCCGTCCGCCGCGCGGGCCTCCCACATCAGCGCGACCGTCATGAGTAGAGGTTGTCCTTGCTGACCTCGTGCACGTGGTCGTGAGTGGGGGCGGGGGTGTGCGACTCGCCCGGTACGTGTGTCTCGGTCACCGGCAGCGACGAGTCCGCCGACAGGTCCCAGTCCGACGCCGCCCGGTTCCTGGCCACCATCTCCGCGCCGAGTGCCGCCACCATCGCGCCGTTGTCCGTGCAGAGCCCGGGGCGCGGTACCCGCAGCCGGACGCCGGCCCGCTCGCAGCGTTCCTGGGCCAGCGCCCGGAGCCGGGAGTTGGCGGCGACGCCGCCGCCGATCATCAGGTGGTCCACGCCCTGGTCCCGGCAGGCCCGGACGGCCTTGCGGGTGAGTACGTCGACGACCGCCTCCTGGAATGAGGCCGCGACGTCCCGCACCGGGACCTCCTCGCCGGCCGCGCGCTTCGCCTCGATCCAGCGCGCCACCGACGTCTTCAGGCCGGAGAAGGAGAAGTCGTACGCCGCGTCGCGCGAGCCGGTGAGACCGCGCGGGAACGCGATCGCCGCCGGGTCGCCCTCCCGGGCGAGCCGGTCGATGACCGGGCCGCCGGGGAAGCCGAGATCCAGCACCCGGGCGATCTTGTCGAAGGCCTCGCCCGCCGCGTCGTCGATGGTCGCGCCCAGCGGGCGGACGTCCGAGGTGATGTCGGGGGCGAGCAGCAGCGAGGAGTGGCCGCCCGACACGAGCAGCGCCATCGTCGGCTCCGGCAGCGGGCCGTGCTCCAGCTGGTCGACGCAGATGTGCGAGGCCAGATGGTTCACGCCGTACAGCGGCTTGCCCAGCGCGTAGGCGTAGGCCTTGGCCGCCGACACGCCGACCAGCAGCGCGCCCGCCAGGCCCGGTCCCGCCGTGACCGCGATCCCGTCGAGGTCCCTCGCGCCGACTCCGGCGTCCTTCAGCGCACGCTCGATGGTCGGGACCATCGCCTCCAGGTGCGCCCGTGAGGCGATCTCCGGCACCACGCCGCCGAACCGGGCGTGGGTGTCGACGCTGGACGCCACGGCGTCCGCGAGCAGCGTCGTACCGCGGACGATGCCGACGCCCGTCTCGTCGCAGGAGGTCTCGATACCGAGTACCAGGGGTTCGTCAGCCATGGGTCTCTGTCTCTGTTCCTTGTGCGAGGCCGCTTCCGGGCCCGGTTTCCGGGCCCGGGTCCCGGCCCGGTTCGAGGCGCATCACGAGCGCGTCCACGTTGCCGGGCTGGTAGTAGCCGCGGCGGAAGCCGATGGGTTCGAAGCCGAAGCGCTCGTAGAGCTTCTGGGCGCGGAGGTTGTCGACCCGCACCTCCAGGAGGACTACCGCGCATTCGAAGGCGGTGGCGTGCTTGAGCAGGTCGGTGAGCAGTTCGGCGCCGAGGCCGCTGCCCCATCGGTCGCGGGCCGATGCGATGGTCTGGACGTCCGCCTCATCGCCGACGGCGGCCAGCCCGGCGTATCCGACGATCCGGCCGTCGGCCTCCGCGACCACGTAGCGCCGGGTCGCTCCGGGCCCGCGCGCGTGGGCGAGTTCGGACCAGAACATGCCCTCGGACCAGGCGTCGTCGGGGAACAGCTCGTGTTCGAGCTCCAGTACGGCTGCAATGTCCCACCAGCGCATTTCGCGCAGTACGGCGGTCGTGGGAGTGGCCCGGATCACTGCGGGGTGACCACCTTGTAGTTCTTCGGCACCTGCGCGTCGGGGCGCCGCAGGTAGAGCGGGGCGACGGGCAGGAAATCGCCCTCCTGACCCTGCGCCAGCTTCTCGGCGGCCAGCGCGCCGAGCGCCCCGGCCGACACGTGCTCGGGGGCGCGCGCGTCCGGGAAGGTGTCCGGGTAGAGCAGCGCGCCGGCTCCGACCGCGGGCAGTCCCGCGACCTGCTCCGCGATCTCGGCGGGACGGTCGACCGCGGGCTCGCCCAGGCGGTTGCGGGAGCCGTCGTACCGCGCCCAGTAGACCTCCTTGCGCCGGGCGTCCGTGGCGACCACGAAAGGGCGGTCGAGACCGGCGACGTGGGCGAGGCCGTCCAGCGTGCACAGCCCGTACACCGGCACCCCGAGCACCGACCCGAAGGTGGCGGCCGTCACCAGGCCGACCCGCAGTCCGGTGTACGGGCCCGGGCCGACGCCGACGACGATGCCGGTGACGGCGTCGAGTTTCGCCCCGGCTTCGGCGAGCACCCGGTCGACGGCGGGCAGCAGTAGTTCACCGTGGCGGCGGGCGTCCGTCCGGCTGGACTCGGCGACGACGGACGCGCCGTCATGGAGAGCGGCGGTCACGGCGGGGGTGGCGGTATCAACGGCAAGCAGGAGCACACAAACAGCCTACGGCTCCCACGGCGGGGGCACGGCGCCCCGTCCGGTCAGCCGCCTGCTGCTAACGTCACCGAGAATTCGTACGTACGAGAAGTCGGGAGCGCCAGGTGTCCAGGAGCAGCTCGGGAATCGTGGCCGGGCTCACCGCCGCGGCCATGGCCGCGGTCGGGTTCCTCGCCTACCAGGCATCGGCGAACGCCCCCGCCGATCTCGGCTCCGCCAAGCCGTCCACCTCGGCCTCGGCCTCGTCCGACTCGTCGGGCGCCGCGGGCAAGCCGGGCTCCTCGGACACCCGTGCGCTGCCGCCGCATTCGGGCACCGGCACCCGGCTCGTCTACGCGCTGTCACTGAAGCGGGTGTGGCTGGTGAACGGCTCGGAGGTGAAGACCTTCGCGGTCATGCCGAGCGCGGTCGATCCGAAACCGGGCTCCTACCGGGTGAGCTCCCGCTCGGGGAGCGTCATCGGCTCGGACGGGGTGCCCGTCGAGCATGTGGTGCGGTTCGCGACGGTCGACGGGGTGACGGTCGGCTTCAGCGCGGCACGCAACAACTCGATGGCCAACCCGAGCCCGAAGCTCAAGACCGGGGGCATCCGGATGAAGCGGGCGGACGGCAACGCGCTGTGGACGCTCGCGACGATCGGCACGAAGGTCGTCGTCGTTCCCTGACCCGGTGGTCGGCCGGCCGCGGGTCACCCGTACGGACGACGGGTCAGGCCGCGTCGCGCTGCCGCCCGGGTGTCGCGGTGGCGGCCTCGGGCTCCTTCTCGGGGGCGCGCGGGGGCCTCGACACGGCGTCGGCCGCGGCGCAAGAGGCGAGCAGGTCACTCATCGGCAGATCGCCCATCGGCAGATCACGCAGCGGCAGGGGGGACGGCGACTGCGCTTCGGGGTCCGACGCGGACATGGCTGCCTCCTCGATCTCCTCGGCGTGGTTAGGCAGACCTAACCAGGTCTTGGCCTCCATGTGACCACGCATGGTGGGATCCGTGCAACACCTTACCGACGGCTTGTCGGAAAGTACGGGCCGCGCATGCGGCGTGCTGGGGCTCCGCCCCGGACCCCGCTCCTCAATCGCCGGAGGGGCTGGATTTGCCCCATCGTCGGTCGGTAACCGTCTGTGCCGGCGCGATAGGCCGAGCCCGGCAAAAACCAGCCCGGCCGGCGATTGAGGCCACCCGTTCGGCCCGCGGCCGGGCAGCTACCCCCCGAGGTCGGCGAGCGGTTCGTGGCGCCAGCGGGTTCCCATTCCGCTCACCGTCACCACCCGGCGCTCATCGTCCGTGGCGCCGACCGCGCGCTCGATGAGCACCCGCAGGCGGTCCTGCGACAGGTCCTCGACCTTCCCGTCCCCCCACTCGACCACGATGACCGAGTCGGGCAGCGAGACGTCCAGGTCGAGGTCCTCCATCTCGTCGAGCCCGCCGCCCAGGCGATACGCGTCGACGTGGACCAGCGCGGGGCCGTCGCCCAGCGGCGGATGGACCCGGGCGATCACGAAGGTCGGCGAGGTGACCGCGCCGCGTACGCCGAGGCCTTCGCCCAGGCCTCGGGTGAGGGTCGTCTTGCCCGCGCCGAGTGCGCCGGAGAGCATCACCAGGTCACCGGGGCGCAGCAGCGCGGCCAGCCGGCGGCCGAGGTCCTGCATACGTTCCGGGGAGTCGACGGTCAGACGGGTGACGAAGGGGGCAGCGGCGTCAGCTGCCGGGGTGTGCGCTTCCATGCATGCCAACGTTAGCGTCTGCCGGCACCGCGCCCACCCGGGCGAGGAGCGCGAGGAGTCCGGCCGTCACGGCCTCGGGGTGTTCGAGCATGACCAGGTGCCCGGAGTCGGGGACGATGACCAGCTCCGCCTCGGGCAGCAGCGCGGCGATCGCCTCGCTGTGTGCACTCGGCGTCACCAGGTCGCCGTCGCCCGCCAGGACCAGCGCCGGCACCTCCGCGAAGACCGTGGCCAGCGCCTGGGACTTGTCGTGGTCGGTGAAGGCCGGGTAGAACTCCGCGACCACATCGATCGGGGTCGCCTCGATCAGCCGCTCGGCGAACCGGGCCACCGCCGGGTCGACGTCCTTCGAGCCGAAGGAGTAGCGCTTGATCACACCGGCGAACAGATCGGCGGTGGCCCGCCGCCCCCGCTCCACCAGCTCGCTCTGCGAGCCGAGCGCCCTGAGTACGCCGGGAAGCACCCGCCGTACCGCGTTCACCCCGGCCACCGGCAGTCCGAAGCTCACCTCGCCGAGCCGCCCGCAGGACGTGCCGACGAAGGCCGCCGCGACGACCCGGTCCCGTACCAGCTCGGGGTACTGGTCGCCGAGCGCCATCATCGTCATGCCGCCCATCGAGTGCCCCACCAGCACCAGGGGCCCCTCGGGCGCCGCCACGTCGATGACGGCCTTCAGGTCGCGGCCGAGCTGATCGATGGTGATCGGTGCACCGGCGGCCTGCGCCAGGCCGCGCTGTGAACGCCCGTGGCTGCGCTGGTCCCAGTGCACGCTGCGGACGACGCCGCGCAGAGCGGCGCGCTGGAAGTGCCAGGCGTCCTGGCCGAGGCAGTAGCCGTGCGAGAAGACGACGGTGACCGGCAGGCCGGCCCTGCGGCCGAAACGCTTGCGCTTGCCGGTGCCCGAGGCCGCCGGGGCGACGTCGTCGACCTCGTAGTGGATCGCGGTGCCGTCGTCGGCGAGGGCCCGGCCGGGGACGCCGCGCAGCGAGCCGTACGGACCCGATGCGTCCAGCGCCAGCCGTGCCTTCCGGCGCATACCGCGGCCGACGGTCATCCGTTCGACCGCCACACCCGCTGCCGCACCCGCCGCGAGCACCCCGATGGCGGCGCCGGCGAAGCTGCCGGCCCGGCGCCAGCCGACGCCTGTCGCCACGGCCTCGGCCACCTCCATGCTGGTGCTCTCGCTCACCGTGCCGCTCCCACTGGTCCGTCCGGGCCGGTGCCCGGGTCTGCCGGCTCCTCGTTGACATACACCCGGTCCACCCGCGGACCGATGCGGGTGACGATCTCGTACGCGATCGTGTCCGCGGCCACCGCCCAGTCCTCGGCGGTCGGCTCGCCCCGGTCGCCGGGGCCGAACAGCACGGCCTCCGCGCCCGGTGCGGGCTCGTCCCCGCCCAGGTCCACCACGAACTGATCCATCGCCACCCGGCCCGCGACCCGCCGCCACGCGCCGCCGACCAGCACCGGACCCTTACCCGAAGCGTGCCGCGGGATACCGTCCGCATACCCGAGGGGCACCAGGCCAAGGGTGGTCGGGGCCGAAGTGACGTAGTGGTGCCCGTAGCTGACGCCGTGCCCGGCGGGGACGTGTTTGACCAGGCCGAGGCGGGCGCTGAGGGTCATCACGGGACGCAGCCCGAAGTCGGCGGCGCTGCCGAGCTGCGGAACCGGCGAGATGCCGTAGAGGGCGACACCGGGACGCACCAGGTCGTACTGCGACTCCGGCAGCGTCAGCACGGCGGGCGAGTTGGCGATGTGCCGGACCTCGGGCCGCAGCCCGGCCTTCTCCGCGTGGGCCACGGCCTCGTCGAACCGGGCGGTCTGTGCGGCGATCGAGGGATGGCCCGGCTCGTCGGCGCACGCGTAGTGCGACCAGAGTCCGGTGACCCGCAGCAGCCCGGCCGCCTCGGCCGCGAGCGCCGCACCGACCAGTTCCGGCCAGTCGGCGGGCTGGCAGCCGCCGCGGCCCAGGCCGGTGTCGGCCTTGAGCTGCACCCTGGCGGTGCGGCCGCAGTCACGAGCCGCGGCACACACCTCGTCGAGCGCCCACCTGGCGCTCACCGAGACATCGATGTCCGCCTCGATGGCCTCGCGCCAGGGCCCGCCCGGCGTCCACAGCCAGCACAGCAGCCGAGTCCGCAGCCCCGCCGCCCGCAGCGCCAGCGCTTCCTGCGGGGTGGCGGTGCCGAGCCAGTCCGCCCCGGCCAGGACCGCCGCCCTGGCGCAGGGCACCATGCCGTGCCCGTACGCGTCGGCCTTGACCACGGCCATCAGCCGGGCCCGGGGCGCGCGGGCGCGCAGCGCGTGAACATTGGCGCGCAGCGCCGCCAGATCGATCTCGGCCCGCGCCCTCAGGGGTGCGCGCACTCGCATGGGTGTTTCAGTCATCGCCGGCCCAGTCTCTCAGAGCGAGGCCGACGAAGACCCACGGCAACGCGCTGACCCCGCAGCACCCCGCGCGTCCGGGCCCGCCCCACCGCACCGTCCCGCGTGCACGGACCCGCACCCGCCTCACCGTTCGCGGCAGACGTCCCGCCAGGCCCCCGCGATGCCGCCCGCCACGTCCTGCGCCGCCACGCCCGCTCCGCCGGACGCCTGCCGGGCCGCGAGCCCGTGCAGGTAGGCCGCCACGGACCCGGCATCCCTGGCCTCCAGGCCCGCCGCGAGCAGCGAGCCCGCGAGACCGGACAGCACGTCGCCGCTGCCCGCGGTGGCCAGCCAGGGCGTGCCGGTCGGGTTCACCCGGACCGGGACGTCACCGGACGGCGATGCGACCAGCGTGGTCGAGCCCTTGAGCAGGACCGTCGCCCCGTACCGTGTCGCCAGGGCGCGCACCGACGCCAGCCGCGCCCCTTCGACCTCCTCCCGGGACACCCCGAGCAGCGCGGCCGCCTCCCCGGCGTGCGGGGTGAGCAGCGTCGGCGCCGGCCTGTCCCGTACCGCCGCCGCGTCCAGCAGCCGCAGCCCGTCCGCGTCGACCAGTACGGGCACGTCGGAGGCCAGTACGTCGTCGACCGCCGAGGTGTCGTCGCCGATCCCGGGGCCGACCACCCATGCCTGCACCCGTCCCGCCTTGGACGGCGGGCCGCTGTGCACCAGGGTTTCCGGGAAGCGCGCGATCACCGCGTCGGCCGCCGGACCCGTGTAGCGCACGGCGCCCGCCCCGCCGTGCAGCGCGCCCGCCACCGCGAGCACCGCGGCCCCCGGGTAGCGCGCCGACCCGGCGGCGATGCCGATCACCCCGCGCCGGTACTTGTCGCTCTCCGCCGCCGGTTTCGGCAGCAGTGCGGCCACATCGGCGTACTGCAGCGCCTCCAGCTCGGGCACCGCGGGCAGGTCGAGCCCGATGTCGACGAGCCGCACCGCTCCGGCGTACTCGGCGGCCGGGTCGATGAGCAGCCCCGGCTTGTACGCACCGAACGTCACCGTCGCGTCGGCCCGCACCGCCTCGCCCACCACCTCGCCGGTGTCGGCGGACACCCCGCTCGGCAGGTCCACAGCGACCACCGGCACCGCGTCCGGGATCGCCCAGAGCGCGGCCTCCGCCTCCGGACGCAGCCCACCGCGGCCGCCGATGCCGGTGATTCCGTCGACGACCAGGTCGGCGCGGCGGATCACCGACGGGTCGTCGACCCGCCCGCCGGCCGCGAGCAGCGCCCGCAGCCCGCCCGGGTGTGCCCGGTCCGGGTCGAGCAGTACGGCGCGCACGCCGGCGCCGCGCCGGGCGAGCCGGGCGCCGGCGTGCAGCGCGTCCCCGCCGTTGGCCCCGCTGCCGACGAGCAGCACGATCCGGGCGCCGTACACCCGGCCCAGCAGGTCGGCGCAGGCCGCGGCGAGCCCGGCGGCGGCCCGCTGCATCAGGGCTCCGTCCGGCAGCCGCGCCATCAGCTCGCGCTCGGCGGTCCGTACGGTTTCCACGCTGTAAGCAATACGCATGCCTCAACCCTCCGCGATCACGACGGCCGAGGCCACTCCCGCGTCATGGCTGAGCGAAACATGCCACGACCGCACGCCGAGTTCGGCGGCCCGGGCCGCCACCGTCCCGCGGACCCGCAGCCGGGGCCGGCCGCTGTCCTCGACGTACACCTCGGCGTCCGTCCAGTGCAGTCCGCTGGGTGCCCCGAGCGCTTTGGCCAGTGCCTCCTTGGCCGCGAACCGGACGGCCAGCGACGCGATGCCCCGGCGCTCCCCGTCGGGGAGCAGCAACTCCGCCGGAATGAACAGCCGTTCAGCCAGATTCGGGGTCCGCTCCAGCGCCGCCCGGAATCGGTCGATCTCGGCGACGTCGATCCCCACCCCGATGATCACTCGACGGTCACCGACTTCGCGAGGTTGCGCGGCTGGTCGACGTCGTTGCCGCGCGCGGTCGCCAGTTCGCAGGCGAAGACCTGCAGCGGCACGGTGGCCACCAGCGGCTGCAGCAGCGTCGGCGTGGCCGGAATCCTGATCAGATGGTCCGCGTACGGCACCACCGCCTCGTCCCCCTCCTCGGCGATCACGATCGTCCGCGCCCCACGGGCCCGGATCTCCTGGATGTTCGACACCACCTTGCCGTGCAGCAGCGACCGCCCGTTCGGTGACGGCACGACGACCACCACCGGCAGATCGTCCTCGATCAGCGCGATGGGCCCGTGTTTCAGCTCGCCCGCCGCGAAGCCCTCGGCGTGCATGTAGGCGAGCTCCTTGAGCTTCAGCGCGCCCTCCAGCGCGACCGGGTACCCGACATGACGGCCGAGGAACAGCACGGTCTTCTTGGCGGCCAGCGACCGGGCCAACTCCCGGACCGGCTCCATCGTTTCGAGTACCCGCTCGACCTGGCAGGAGATGTCGGACAGCTCCCTGACGACGGTCCGGATCTCGTCCGCCCACTTCGTCCCGCGCACCTGCCCCAGATAGAGCGCGACGAGGTAACAGGCCACCAGCTGGGTCAGAAACGCCTTGGTCGACGCGACCGCCACCTCGGGACCCGCATGCGTGTAGAGCACCGCGTCCGATTCTCTAGGAATCGTCGACCCGTTGGTGTTGCAGATGGCCAGCACCTTGGCGCCCTGCTCGCGCGCGTGGCGCAGCGCCATCAGGGTGTCCATGGTCTCGCCGGACTGGGAGATCGCGACCACCAGCGTCTGCTGGTCCAGGATCGGGTCCCGGTAGCGGAACTCGCTGGCCAGCTCGGTCTCGCAGGGCAGCCGGGTCCAGTGCTCGATCGCGTACTTGGCGATCATCCCGGCGTGGAACGCGGTCCCACACGCCACGATGACCACCTTGTTGATCTCCCGCAGCACACCGGCCGGGATCCGCACCTCGTCCAGCGTCAGCAGCCCGCCCGCGTCGATCCGCCCCAGCAGGGTGTCGGCCACCGCCTTCGGCTGCTCGGCGATCTCCTTGAGCATGAAGTAGTCGTAGCCGCCCTTCTCGGCGGCCGACGCGTCCCAGTCCACGTGGTAGCTGCGGACCTCGGCCGGCGCCCCGTCGAAGTCGGTGACCACCGCACCGTCCCTGCGCAGCTCCACCACCTGGTCCTGGCCCAGCTCGATCGCCGAGCGGGTGTGCGCGATGAACGCGGCCACGTCCGACGCCAGGAACGCCTCGCCCGCCCCGACGCCCACCACCAGCGGCGAGTTCCGCCGCGCGCCGACCACCATGTCCGGCTCGTCGGCGTGCACCGCGACCAGCGTGAACGCCCCTTCGAGCCGCCGGCACACCTGCCGCATCGCCTCGGGCAGATCGCCGCACGAGGAGTACGCCTCGGCCAGCAGATGCGCCACCACCTCGGTGTCGGTCTCGGACACCAGGGCGTGGCCCCGCCCGGTCAGTTCCTCGCGCAGCGCGGCGAAGTTCTCGATGATCCCGTTGTGCACCACGGAGACCCGTCCCGCGTTGTCCAGATGCGGGTGCGCGTTGACGTCATTGGGCGCCCCGTGCGTCGCCCACCGGGTATGCCCGATCCCGGTACTCCCGGCAGGCAGCGGCCGATCGGACAGCTCCTTCTCCAGGTTGACGAGCTTCCCGGCCTTCTTGGCCGCCGCGAGCCCACCGTCCGCGAGCACGGCCACGCCCGCCGAGTCGTAGCCCCGGTACTCCAGCCGCTTCAGACCCGCGATGACAACATCCAGCGCCGACTGCCCGCCGACGTACCCCACGATTCCGCACATGTCGGCAGCCTACGGGGACCGCGGGCGAACACCCGTCGGACGCAACGCCCCTGCGCCGGGTCGGGGCCTATGCTGGGTGTACGCGCTGAGCTGCGCATGCGTGTTGATCGACGCCACAGCCCGACCGACCCGTCGCGCTGACTGACCGACCCATCGCGCTGACCTGGAGTCACGCATGACCACACCACGGGATCTGCTGATCGTCGTCGTCGACATGGACTCCCGTCGACCCGTGGAGCGGGGCGATCTCTCCCTCGCGCTCGCCGGAGCCGAGGCCGTCGACCTGCTGACCGGCGAGGACATCACGCTGGCCGACCAGCGCATCATCCCGGGCATCGAGCGCGCCATGCCGGACATGCTGCTGGACGAGGCCGTGTCGGCGCTCCACCGCGAAGCACCGTACGAGCCGATCGGCGAGTGGCTGTGGCGCAGAGGCCGGGGCCTGTCCGAGGCCTATCTGGCCACCATGGAAGCCGAAGGGCTGCTCACCCGCCAACGCCGCCGCCACTGGATGTTCCTCAGGGACAACGGGTTCGCACTGGCCGACTCGGCCGCTCGCCGGACCGCCCTGGCCCGCTGGGCGGCGGATGAGCCCGTCCTCGCCGCCCTGGCCGAGGCCATCGGGCTCCGCGACCCCCAGCCGGCGGACGACTCGCCGAGCGCCGCCGACGACTCGGTGGCAGCCGTACTCGATGCCGTGGGCGACGCGGTGAGTGAACTGTCGGCGGAACGGCAACGGCGCGCCCGAAGGCTCCAGGAGGCGGCCGCGGACAACGTCCAACGAGGGTACTGACGGCCGTCGGCCGCCCGCCCGCCGCGCCCGGCGTGACGTACTCCACCCGCCACCGGCCCCGTACAGCCCCGACAATGAGCAGGTGATCTCTCCGGTCTCCCCACCGCCGAGGAGCGCCCACCGGTCCAGGCCGGAGGCGACTCCCTATGTCGACCTCACTCGCGCCGAATGGAGCGCCCTTCGCGAGAAGACGCCGTTGCCGCTCACCGCCGAGGAGGTGGAGCGGCTGCGCGGGCTCGGGGATGTCATCGATCTCGATGAGGTGCGGGACATCTATCTGCCGCTCTCCCGGCTGCTCAATCTGTATGTGCAGGCCTCGGACGGGCTGCGCGGTGCGCTCAACACGTTTCTCGGGGACGCCGGGAACGGCCACGGCACCCAGCACGGCACGCCGTTCGTCATAGGCGTCGCGGGGAGTGTGGCGGTGGGCAAGTCGACCGTCGCCAGGCTGTTGCAGGCGCTGCTCGCGCGCTGGCCGGAGCATCCACGGGTGGAGTTGGTGACGACCGACGGGTTTCTCCACCCGATGGAGGAGTTGAAGCGGCGCGGGCTGATGTCCCGCAAGGGGTTCCCCGAGTCGTACGACAGGCGGGCGCTGACCCGGTTCGTCGCGGATGTGAAATCGGGGAAGGACGAGGTGACCGCGCCGGTCTACTCGCATCTGATCTACGACATCGTGCCGGGCGAGCGACTGACCGTGCGCCGGCCCGACATCCTGATCGTCGAGGGGCTGAACGTGCTGCAGCCCGCCCTGCCGGGCAGCGACGGCCGCACCCGGGTGGGGCTTGCCGACTACTTCGACTTCTCGGTGTATGTCGACGCACGCGCCGAGGACATCGAGAGCTGGTACCTGAACCGCTTTCGCAGGCTGCGGGAGACGGCGTTCCAGGACCCTTCCTCGTACTTCCGGAAGTACACCCAGGTCTCGGAGGACGAGGCGCTGGACTACGCGCGCACCATGTGGCGCACCATCAACAAGCCGAACCTGGTGGAGAATGTGGCCCCGACCCGCAGCCGTGCCACCCTCGTGGTGCGCAAGGGGGCGGACCACAAGGTCCAGCGGATCTCGCTGCGCAAACTGTGAGCCGAGGAGTTCCCGAGCGTGCTGCATCTGCGTCTGATCGTCCCCACCGACCGGACGAACGAGGTCGTACGGGCGGTGGAGGCCACCGTCGGGACCGCGCATCTGGTGGTGCTCCCCGGGGCGGCCCGTGACCCGGCCGGCGACCTGGTGCTGTGTGATGTGGCCCGCGAGGCCGGTGACGAGCTGATCGGGCAGCTGCGGAAGCTCCGGATCGACCAGGACGGGGCCATCTCCGCCGAGGAGGTGGAGCTTTCGCTGTCGCGCCGGGCCGACGAGGCCGAGCAGGCGGCACCGGGCGAGGGCGCGGACGCGGTGCTGTGGGACCAGTTGACGGAAGCCACCAGCGAGGAGTCCACGCTCACCATCACCTATCTGGCGTTCCTGACCATAGCCACGATGATCGCGGCCTGCGGTGTGGTGCTGGACAACGCGATCCTGATCGTGGGCGCGATGGCGGTGGGCCCGGAGTTCGGCCCGCTCGCCGGGGTGTGCACGGCGGTGGTGCGGCGCGCGCCACGGCTGGCCTGGCGCTCACTGATCGCGCTGGTGGTCGGCTTCGTGTTCGCGATGGTGGTGACGGTGGGCTTCAGCTCGTTCATGAACGCGGTCGGTCTGTTCACCGAGCACCAACTCAACGGCAAGCGGCCCAACACCGGCTTCGTGTACGCGCCCGACTGGTTCTCCGTCGTCGTCGCGGTTCTGGCCGGCGTGGCCGGGGTGTTGTCGCTGACGTCCGCCAAGTCGGGAGCACTGGTCGGGGTGGCGATCTCGGTGACCACCGTGCCGGCCGCGGCCAACGCGGCGGTGGCGCTCTCGTACGGGGACTTCGGCCAGACCCAGGGCTCCCTGAAGCAACTGCTGCTGAACCTGCTGGGGATTCTGCTCGCCGGGACCCTCACGCTGCTCGCCCAGAAACGGCTGTGGGCGAGTCAGCTGGTACGCAAACGGGCGCAGGCGTAGCCGAGCCTGCCGACCGCGTCAAGGCGCCCGCGCCCGAGCGTTCGGCCACGCGTGGGGTTTTGGCGGCATCAGGTTGACCGGCCCGGCGACGGCGGAGGGCTCGAACGGGGGCGCCACCGCCACAGGCGGAGCAGGGCGGAAGTCCGCGTGGACGGTCCCCGGACAGCGCCGTTGACCTTCCGACACGAAGCGGCGCGGGATAAATCCCACCGGTAACTACTGTTAGCGTTCACGCACTCACGGCGGGTGACAGCAACCCGCATGTACCCATGCACCCAGTCGAAGGGCCAACGTTTCATGCGCAAGCTTCAGCAGGTGGCGGCCGTCACCTTCGCGATCGGCAGCCTGTCCGCCTTCGGAGCCGGCGTCGGCTTCGCCGATGCTCCCGCCCCCGCCCCCCAGGGCCAGGCCATGTCGCAGCCCGACATGGCACCCCAGCAGCAGGCCCCCCAGCAGGACCCGCAGGCCGCACCGCAGCAGGCACCCCAGCAGGCCCCGCAAGCCGACCCGCAGCAGGCACCGCAGCAGGCACCGCAGCAGGCACCCCAGCAGGACCCGCAGGCCGCACCGCAGCAGGCGCCCCAGCAGGCCCCGCAAGCCGACCCGCAGCAGGCGCCCCAGCAGGCACCGCAGGCCGCTCCCCAGCAGGCCCCGCAGCAGGCGCCCCAGCAGGCCGCTCCCCAGCAGGCCCCGCAGGGAGCCCAGGTCTCCCCGCAGGTCTCGCCGCAGATCTCGCCCGACGTGTCTCCGGTGGCGACGCTCCCGCAGCGCCTCCCGCAGTCCGGCCCGCAGCAGGCACCGCAGGCCGCGCCCGCGTCGGCACCCCGGTCCGCGCCGCAGGAGCAGAACAACGTCTTCCACCCGTACCAGGAGTGCAGCCCGCAGACGGTGCTCAACGCCAACTTCCCGGTCGCGCTGCTCGGTTACGCCTCGACCCAGGGCGACACCTGCACCCAGGTCAACGACGCCTTCAAGGACTGAGTCCACTCAGCCCCGAACGCCCCACCCCGTGGCAGGCGTTCCACGCCACGGACCCCGGCGCGGCGTT
This sequence comes from Streptomyces sp. NPDC051322, assembly GCF_040689485.1. Lineage (NCBI taxonomy): Bacteria > Bacillati > Actinomycetota > Actinomycetes > Kitasatosporales > Streptomycetaceae > Streptomyces > Streptomyces sp. NPDC051322. The sequence continues at coordinate 171,169 of NZ_JBFBAK010000010.1, forward strand.
GAGCCTTACTGGACATTCTCCTCTAATGTCACAAACTGTACGTACACGGTCGCTAACGGACCGCATCGCACTACCCAAACGGAGAAGAAATGCGCAAGTTCCAGAAGGCTGCCGTCGTGGCCGCCATGCTCGGCAGTGTCGCCTTCCTCGGCGCCGGCACCGCTTCCGCCCACGACGACGGCGGTCCGGACATCGGCGTGAAGCAGAGCGCCTCGTGCAAGTCGCACGACCTGAACCTCGACGTCCTCGGCGAGGTCGGCGTCCTCAACGGCCTGCTGGGCAACGCCCTCAACGGTGAGGGCGACCCGGGCGCCCAGGCCACCAGCCAGGGTTCGTCGATGGGCTGCAACAACAGCGCCCTCTGAGCATCAGCGGGCAGTTGACCGCCTGAAGCGCGGTACGGCGGCGGGTCACCCTTCGAGGGCGGCCCGCCGCTTTCGCGTGCGCTCGGTCGAATGGAGTGCGCCATCTCCGCGCACCAGCGCGCCGTTGACCGGTGCGGAGCGTTGTGGCGTTAACCTCTCGTAGCTGAAGGTACTCATTCCATCACGGAATGTAGTGAGCTCGACAAACGGAGAAAAAATGCGCAAGTTCCAGAAGGCTGCTGTCGTGGCCGCCATGCTCAGCAGTGTCGCCTTCCTCGGCGCCGGCACTGCTTCCGCCAACGACGGCGGCCCGAGCATGGACGTCCAGCAGAGCACGTCCTGCAAGTCGCACGACCTGAACCTCGACCTGCTCGGCGAGGTCGGCCTCCTCAACGGAGTGCTGGGCAACGCGCTCAACGGCGAGGGCAACCCCGGCGCCCAGGCCACCAGCCAGGGTTCGACCATGGGCTGCAACAACAGCGCCCTCAACAGCCACTGATCAGCCGAGTCAGCATCCGATAACGGGTCCCGGTTCCCGAGCCATGTGCCCGGCAACCGGGCCCGTTTTCTCATCGTGAAGGAACGCAGCACATGTTCAGTGGGAAGAAGTTGGCAGTCGCTTCGATGCTCATGGGCGGCCTCGCCCTGAGCGGGCTGGGCGCCGCCCAGGCCCACGCCGAAGGGCCACGGGTGCACTGCGCGTTCGACGCGCAGGCCAACCTTGTCTGCAGCCGCAAGAGCAGCACCACATACACCAGCGACGACGGTACGTACCACCTGCAGCAGACGCAGGACTGCTCGACGGTCGCGCCCCTGCCCGGGGACCAGCCGCGGCGCGTGGTCGCTGTGGGGAGGCCCGGAACGACCAAGGTCGGCGCCACGGTGGGCTGCTCCAACAACGCGCCCGCACCGGACGGCTTCGTGGCTCCCAGCGTCCCGCGCTGAGCGCGGGCGGGCTGTGGACGGACGGATGGCCGGACCCGATCGACCCGGGCCCGGCCATCCGTCTGTCCGTGGGTGCTTCAGCGCACCGCGTCACGTCCTCGCAGGTGCCGCCGCGCCGGCAGCGACCGGCGCGGGGACGACGGGCCGCCGCACGCCGGTACCCAGCATCTCGACCGGGTTGCAGTACGACAGTCCGGTGAGCGGTCGGCCGGTGCAGAACCTGACCATCAGGTCGGAGAACTCCTCCATCCGTTCCACCGGGGCCAGATGGTCGGCCTCCTTGATGGTCGTGAAAGCCGCCGCGGGCAGCGAGGAGGCGACCTCGCGCCCCATGGCCGGCGTGCAGAGCGTGTCGTACTCGCCGGTGCAGACCAGCGACCGCACCGCGGGCACCGGCTCGTCCCGGTACCAGTCATGGCTCATCAGGCGCGCGTTGTGCTCCACCGACATCCTGATCTCGTCATCGGACTGCGCCATGAACTGCCTGAAGAGCAGCCGGGAGACGACCTGGTGCTTACGGACGGCACCCGTACCGGCCGGCGACATGAACCGTTCGACCAGTTCCTCGGCGATCCCGGCGCGATCGCCGGATGCCAGCATCCGGGTCCAACGCGGTACCGCGTCGGCGTAGTCGTCCGGGATGACCTTGGTCATCCCGACCAGCCCGAGCGCGGCCACGAAACCGGGGTACTGCTGGGCGAAGCGCAGCGCGATGGCGCCGCCGAAGCAGCTACCGACGAGATTGACCCGGGGCATGGCCAACTCCACCAGCATGTGCCGCACGGTGGCGGCGAGAAAGTCGATGCCGTGGTCCACCGGAAGGAAATCCGCCGCACCGTAACCCGGCAGGTCCACGGTGACCGTCGTGCAGTGCTCGGCCAGCCACTTCTCGTGCCGCAGCCACGCGTAACGGTTCTGCGAGGAACCGCCCAGCAGCACCAGCGGCTCGGCCTGCGGGCGGTCCTGGTGGACGATGCGGCAGTGGTAGGTGAACCCCTCGAAGAGGAGCGTCCGTTCTTCCACCCGTGCATCAGCCGAGGGCAACGAGCCGGAAGTTGTCAGGGAAGTGTCCTGTGCGGTGCCGATGTCAGAGCGCATGGTGCCCCCCTGGGGGAGAGTGGGATAAGTGAGACAGAATGTCACGATCCTCCCCTCACGCCCTGCTTCACGCTGATCAGCCCATGGTGGGCGTGTCGGCGGCCCCGGGGGGGCGGACAGGACCTAACCCAGCGCGGACTTGACCACATCGGCCAGCCGGGCCGCCACCGCTTTCGCCTGCTCGGTGTCGGCGGCCTCGACCATGACCCGCACCAGCGGCTCGGTGCCGGAGGGGCGCAGCAGGACCCGTCCGGTGGAGCCCAGCTCCCGCTCGGCCTCAACGACCGCGGTGACCAACTCGGGTGACGTGGCGACCCGGGACTTGTCCACGTCGGGCACATTGATCAGGACCTGCGGCAGCCGCTCCATGACCCCCGCGAGATCGGCCAGCGTGCGGCCGGTGGCGGACACCCGGGCGGCCAGCATCAGGCCGGTCAGGGTGCCGTCGCCGGTGGTCGCGTGGTCGAGCACGATGACGTGGCCGGACTGCTCGCCGCCGAGTGCGTAGCCGTGCTCCTTCATCGACTCCAGGACGTAGCGGTCGCCGACCGAGGTCTGGATCAGTTCGATGCCCTCGCGCTCCATGGCGATCTTGAAGCCCAGGTTGGACATCACGGTGCCCACCACGGCGTTGCCGCGCAGCGTGCCCGACTCGCGCATGGCGAGGGCCAGTACGGCGAGGATCTGGTCGCCGTCCACCTCCGCGCCGGACGCGTCCACGGCGAGGCAGCGGTCGGCGTCGCCGTCGTGCGCGATGCCGAAGTCGGCCCGGTGCTCGACCACGGCGGCCTTGAGCAGCTCCAGGTGGGTCGATCCGCAGCCGTCGTTGATGTTCAGCCCGTCCGGCTCGGCGCCGAGCGTGATGACCTCGGCCCCGGCCCGGGTGAACGCCTCGGGCGACACCCGGGAGGCCGCGCCGTGCGCCTCGTCGAGTACCACCGTCAGGCCGTCCAGTCGGTTGGGCAGTACGGCGATCAGATGCGCGACGTACTGGTCGAAGCCCTGGTCGTAGTCACGGACGCGGCCCACCCCGGCGCCGGTCGGGCGGTCCCACGGCTCGCCGGTGCGGTGCTGGTCGTAGACCGTCTCGATGCGGTCCTCCAGCTCGTCGGCGAGCTTGTGGCCGCCACGGGCGAAGAACTTGACACCGTTGTCCGGCATGGCGTTGTGGCTGGCGGAGAGCATCACCCCGAAGTCGGCGCCCAGCGCACCGGTGAGATACGCCACCGCGGGGGTGGGCAGCACACCGACGCGCAGGACGTCCACCCCGGCGCTCGCGAGGCCCGCCACCACCGCGGCCTCCAGGAACTCCCCGGACGCGCGCGGATCACGTCCCACCACCGCCTTCGGCCGATGGCCCTCGAACGTCCCCGCTTCCGCGAGTACGTGCGCCGCGGCGACCGAGAGACCGAGCGCCAGCTCGGCCGTCAGATCCACGTTGGCGACACCGCGCACACCGTCCGTGCCGAAGAGTCGTCCCACTGCTGTCCTCCGAGAAAAAGCTTTATAGGCGTGTGGTCCTGATAAACGAACGCCCCGACAGCACAGAAGGTGCCGCCGGGGCGAACGTCGTACACACAGGTCGTGCAGGCACAGCAGACCCGCAAGCGGGTTTAGCGCTTGCTGTACTGCGGGGCCTTACGGGCCTTCTTGAGACCGGCCTTCTTGCGCTCGACCGCACGGTCGTCGCGGGAGAGGAAGCCGGCCTTCTTCAGCGTGGCGCGGTTGTTGTCCACGTCCGCCTCGTTGAGCGAGCGGGCCACACCGAGACGCAGGGCGCCGGCCTGGCCGGAGACGCCGCCACCCGAGATGCGGGCGATGACGTCGTAACGGTTGTCGAGCTCGAGCACCTTGAAGGGCTCGTTGACTTCCTGCTGGTGCACCTTGTTGGGGAAGTAGTCCTCAAGGGTGCGACCGTTGATCTTCCACTTGCCGGTGCCCGGAACGATCCGGACGCGGGCAATGGCGTTCTTGCGACGGCCCAGGCCGGCCGCCGGCTGCGGGTCGCCGAAGCGGCCCGCGAGCGACTCGCTGGTGTACTCGCCCTCGACGGGAACCTCCGACTCGAAGGTGGTCACCTCGGCGAAGGTCTCTTCGCCCTCGGTGCCCTCGACGGGGGTCTCTGCAGTGGTCTCGGCCACGATTCTCCTCAGATCTTTCTGTACGTCTTAGGTGGTGGCCGGAGCTACTGCGCGACCTGGGTGATCTCGAACGGGACAGGCTGCTGAGCAGCGTGCGGGTGCTGGTCTCCCGCGTAGATCTTCAGCTTCGAGAGCACCTGACGGCCCAGGGTGTTCTTGGGGATCATGCCCTTGATGGCCTTCTCGACGGCCTTCTCGGGGTTCTTCTCGAGAAGCTCGTCGTAGCGGACGGAACGCAGACCACCCGGGTAGCCCGAGTGGCGGTACGCCATCTTCTGGGTCTTCTTGTTGCCGGAGAGGTGAACCTTCTCGGCGTTGATGATGATGACGAAGTCGCCCATGTCCATGTGCGGGGCGTAAGTCGCCTTGTGCTTGCCCCGCAGGAGGTTGGCGGCGGTCGACGCCAGACGGCCCAGGACGATGTCCTGCGCGTCGATGATGTGCCACTGGCGAGTGACATCGCCGGGCTTGGGGCTGTACGTACGCACTTCGTAGCCTTCGCTTCTTCAGTGGATGGGGTCCAGACACATGGCACCGCTGAAGCGATCATGCAGCTGGGGCTCACAGTGCCGGGGACGCTGCCCGTATGCGAACCACTGGTAACTGCTCCAGGGAACCTACGTAAGGGCCCTTCGCGTGAGAACGACGAAGCCAATACGTATAACAATCGCTGAGACTACCCGCCCCGCCCCGGGTGGGTCAAAACAGCCGGTCCGGGCCCGCACCGTCCGCCCCGCCTACCGCGCCCGCATCACGCGCCGCTCGTCCCACACCGGCTCCGCCGTCTCCCGTACGACACCGTCCGAGCCGAAGACCAGGTAGCGGTCGAAGGACTTCGCGAACCAGCGGTCATGGGTGACCGCGATCACCGTGCCCTCGTACGCCTCCAGGCCGTCCTGCAGGGCCTCGGCGGACTCCAGGTCCAGGTTGTCCGTCGGCTCGTCCAGCAGCAGCGCGGTGGTGCCTGCCAGCTCCAGGAGCAGGATCTGGAAGCGGGCCTGCTGCCCGCCCGACAGCTTCTCGAAGCGCTGGTCGCCCTGGCCCTCCATCTCGTACCGGCGCAGCACCGACATCGCCGCGCCACGGTCCTTGGCGTGCTCGGTCCACAGGATGTCGACCAGCGTGCGGCCCAGCAGCTCCGGATGCGCGTGGGTCTGGGCGAAGTGACCGGGGACCACCCGGGCGCCGAGCTTCCACCGGCCGGTGTGGGCGACCTCGCCGTCGGCCAGCAACCGCAGGAAGTGCGACTTGCCGGAACCATTGGAGCCCAGCACGGCGACCCGTTCGCCATAGAAGATCTCCAGCGAGAACGGCTTCATCAGCCCGGTCAGCTCGAGGTCCTCGCAGGTCACGGCCCGGACCCCGGTGCGACCGCCGCGCAGCCGCATCCTGATCTCCTGCTCGCGCGGGGGCTCCGGCGGCGGCCCGGCCTCTTCGAACTTCTGGAAGCGGGTCTGCATCGCCCGGTAGCGGGACGCCATGTCGGGGCTGATCGCCGCCTGGTTCCGCAGCCGCAGCACCAGCGCCTTCAGCCGGGCGTGCTCCTCGTCCCAGCGCCGCTTCAGCTCCTCGAACCGCGCGAAGCGTTCCTTGCGGGCGGCGTGGTACGTGTCGAAACCGCCGCCGTGCACCCAGACGTCCGAGCCCGCCGGGCTCGGCTCGACGCTGACGATCTTCTCGGCGGCGCGGGACAGCAGCTCCCGGTCGTGCGAGACGAAGAGGACCGTCTTACGGGTCTCCTTGAGCCGGTCCTCCAGCCATCGCTTGCCGGGCACGTCGAGATAGTTGTCCGGCTCGTCGAGCAGCAGCACCTCGTCGGGGCCGCGCAGCAGCGCCTCCAGGACCAGCCTCTTCTGCTCACCGCCGGACAGCGTCCGCACCTCGCGGAACTGGGCCTTCTCGTACGGCACGCCGAGCGCCGCCATGGTGCACATGTCCCAGAGGGTCTCGGCCTCGTAGCCCTGGACCTCCGCCCAGTCGCTGAGCGCCTGCGCGTACCGCATCTGCGCGGCCTCGTCGTCCACGGTCATGATCAGATGCTCGGCCGCGTCCACCGCATCGGCGGCATGCCGGATCCTCGGCTGGGCGACCGAGACCAGCAGGTCCCTGACCGTACGTTCGTCGCGGACCGAGCCGACGAACTGCCGCATCACGCCGAGCCCACCGCTCACCGCGACCGTCCCGCCGTGCGGCTGCAGCTCCCCCGCGATCAGCCGCAGCAGGGTGGTCTTGCCCGCGCCGTTCGCACCCACCAGGGCCACCACGGCGCCTTCCCCCACCCGGAACGAGGCGTCACCGAGCAGCACCCGCCCGTCCGGCAAGTAGTACTCGAGATGGCCTGCCTCAAGATGTCCCATGGAACGGATTGTCGCGCACACCCGCCGCCCTGCGGCAACTCAATTCCGGATGCCCGCGGGAACCGGGGCATCGGCGCCGGATTAGGATGCGCGCCATGAGCTTTGGGCAAGGGGGGCCCTCCTGGGGGCCAGGGGATTCGCAGACGCCTGACTGGGCGGCGCTCGCCGATATCAGTGCCGCGCGCAACCGCCGCCGGAAGTGGCTGTTCATCGGCGGTGGCGTGGTCGCGACCGCCGTGGTCGGCGCGCTCGTGGCGGCGGTCGTCGTAGCGGCCGGAAACGGGTCCGATGCCTCGGACAAGAACGCCACTCAGCTGCCGTCGCCGCAGGCCCTGCCGAGCGAGTCCAGCGCGCCGGCGCCGTCGTTCACCACGAAGGCGCCGCCTCCGCCGCCCGACCCGAAGGACTTCATCTCCAGCTCGAAGAAGGACAAGGCGCCGCTCAACGCGGGCACGCTCTTCCCCGGAGCGAAGCTGACGGTGGCCAACCGTTCGTACGCCAAGCACGCCACCCACCACACCACCGGCTGCGCATCCGTCACCCAGGGCGCACTCGGCTCCATCCTGGTGAACAACGGCTGCCGGCAGGTCATCCGCGCCACCTACAGCAAGGCGGGGGTCGCCGCCACGGTGGGCGTCGCGGTGTTCGACACCGAGGCGCAGGCGCAGAAGGCCATGAAACAGTCGGCCGGCGGCATCGCCTCGCTCAGCGGCGCCGGCGTCCCCACCTTCTGCCGCAACGGCTCGATCTGCCGCCGGACCGCCAACTCCTACGGCCGCTACGCCTACTTCACCGTCGCCGGCTTCCTCAGCGGCAAGAACGTCACCAACGCCTCCGCCGACGTCTTCACGGCCGGCGACGACGTGGCGGAGTTCACCTTCCGTCAGATCGTCGCGCGCGGCCAGGCCCAGGCCTCCGCGGCGGCCGCCGCCCCGGCGAGCTGAGCCGGGCGGGCGGCTGCTCGCCGTCCGCCCCGCGCCCACGCCACCGCTCAGCAGCAGCCCGCACCCGGCAGGGTCCGCATCCGGCGCGCCTGCCTGCTGCGCTCGGCGAGCAACTCGTCGGCCGGGTAGCCGACCTCCTCCAGGGTCAGCCCGTGCGGCCGCACCACGTGCACCCCGGGGTCCCGGATGCCGACGGCCAGCACCTTGCCCGGCCAGTCCGCCGGCCTGCGACCGTCCCCGACGAACAGCAGCGCGCCCACCAGCGACCGCACCATGTTGTGGCAGAAGGCGTCGGCCCGGACCGTCCCGGTGATGACGCCGTCCGTGCCCCGCTCCCAACTCAACTGCTGCAGCGTGCGGATAGTGGTCGCGCCCTCGCGCTTCTTGCAGTACGCCGCGAAATCGTGCTCACCGAGCAGCGCCTGCGCGGCCTCGTTCATCGCGGTGACGTGCAACTCGCGTTCGTGCCACAGCACATGGCCGCGCAGCAGTGGATCGGCGCCGCCCGGAGCGTCGGTCACCCGGTAGGCGTACCGCCGCCAGACCGCCGAGAACCGGGCGTTGAAACCGGCCGGTGCCTCGACAGCCCGCCACACCCGCACATCGCGCGGCAGCCGTCCGGCCAGTCGGCGCAGCAGCTTCTCCCGGTGCTCGTCCCAGACCTCCTCGGGCAGATCCACCTGGGCGACCTGGCCGCGTGCGTGCACCCCGGCGTCGGTGCGCCCGGCGACGGTCAGGTCATAGGTACGCGCCGAGCGGGTCACCGTACGGATCGCCGACTCCAGCTCGCCCTGCACGGTGCGCCGCTCGGTCTGTTTGGCCCAGCCGGAGAAGTCCTTCCCGTCGTACGAAAGGTCCAGCCGCACCCGTACGAAACCGGGCTCCACCTCGTCACTCACCCGTGCATCCTTTCCGACCCGATACAAGCAGAACGGGCCCGCACCACCCCGAAGGGAGATACGAGCCCGTGCGGCTGTCTTCAGAACGCTCAGGCGTCCTTGGACTCGGCCTCGACCGGCTTGGCGTCCTCGACGACCTCGGCCGGGGCCTCGGTCTTGGGCGCCGCGTCCTTGGCCGCACGCTTGGTGGCGGCCTCGGCCTCACCGGTGGCCTGCTGCGCCACGGTCAGCGCCTCGACCAGCTCGATGACCGCCATCGGGGCGTTGTCGCCACGACGGTTGCCGATCTTGGTGATACGCGTGTAACCACCGGGGCGGTTCTCGTACCGGGGAGCGATCTCGGTGAAGAGCGTGTGGACGACGCCCTTGTCCGTGATCGACTTCAGCACGAGGCGACGGTTGTGGATGTCGCCCTTCTTCGCCTTGGTGATGAAACGCTCCGCGACCGGACGCAGGCGACGAGCCTTGGCCTCGGTCGTGGTGATGCGGCCGTGCTCGAACAGCGACTTCGCGAGGTTCGCGAGAAGCAGCCGCTCGTGCGCGGCACTGCCGCCCAGACGGGCACCCTTGGCAGGCTTCGGCATGGTGTTTCTCCTTGTGATCTGCACCGGCCGTATCAGGTACCGGTGTCAGTGCCCGGACGGACGTTTGCCCGCCGGAACCCGGACTCGGGAGCCCGGAGGTCTGCGTCCGGCAGGCGTGACCACGGCATCAGCCGTATCAAGCCCGTCCGGCGATTGAGGACAAAGCCTCAGCCCCGGCCCGGGGCGCCAGGTCACAACCCGGCACCCCCGCCGGAGGCGATCAGTACTGCTCGGTCTCCACGAAACCCGCATCCGCATCGTCATCCGCGCCGAAGGCGTCCGCCGCGGCGGTCGGGTCGAATCCGGGCGGGCTGTCCTTGAGCGCCAGGCCCATGCCGGCCAGCTTCGCCTTGACCTCGTCGATCGACTTCGCGCCGAAGTTGCGGATGTCGAGCAGGTCCGCCTCGGACCGTGCCACGAGCTCACCCACCGAGTGGATGCCCTCGCGCTTGAGGCAGTTGTACGAACGGACCGTGAGCTCGAGCTCCTCGATCGGCAGCGCCAGATCCGCGGCGAGCGCGGCGTCCGTCGGGGACGGGCCCATGTCGATGCCCTCGGCGTCGATGTTGAGCTCGCGGGCCAGACCGAACAGCTCGACCAGGGTCTTACCGGCCGACGCCATGGCGTCACGCGGACGCATGGCCTGCTTGGTCTCGACGTCGACGATCAGCTTGTCGAAGTCGGTGCGCTGCTCGACTCGGGTCGCCTCGACCTTGTAGGTGACCTTGAGGACCGGGCTGTAGATCGAGTCGACCGGGATACGACCGATCTCCTGGCCCAGCTGCTTGTTCTGCACGGCGGAGACGTAGCCGCGACCGCGCTCGACGGTCAGCTCCATCTCCAGCTTGCCCTTGCTGTTCAGCGTGGCGAGCACCAGGTCGGGGTTGTGCACCTCGACCCCGGCCGGCGGGGCGATGTCAGCAGCGGTGACCAGGCCGGGGCCCTGCTTGCGCAGGTACATCACGACCGGCTCGTCGTGCTCCGAGGAGACGACCAGCTGCTTGATGTTGAGGATGAGGTCGGTCACGTCCTCCTTGACGCCCGGCACGGTGGTGAACTCGTGCAGGACACCGTCGACGCGGATGCTGGTGACAGCGGCGCCGGGGATGGAGGAGAGCAGGGTGCGACGGAGAGAGTTGCCGAGGGTGTAGCCGAAGCCGGGCTCCAGCGGCTCGATGACGAACCGGGAGCGGTACTCGTCGACGACCTCTTCGGTCAGCGAAGGGCGCTGAGCGATAAGCATGGTGATCCTTCAGTTTCGTGGGCGCCCACTATTTGACGCCCCCAAGTCCTTCAAGAGTACGGCCTACGCGGGCACGGGCGGCACGGCGCCGAAGCGCCGTACCGCCCGAGAGTCCAGCGAAGTCCGGCCCCGAAGGGTCAGACGCGGCGGCGCTTGGGCGGGCGGCAGCCGTTGTGCGGGGTGGGCGTGACGTCCTGGATCGAGCCGACCTCGAGGCCGGTGGCCTGGAGGGAGCGGATCGCGGTCTCACGGCCGGAGCCGGGACCCTTGACGAAGACGTCGACCTTGCGCATGCCGTGCTCCTGCGCCCGGCGGGCGGCCGACTCGGCGGCCATCTGCGCGGCGAAGGGGGTGGACTTGCGCGAGCCCTTGAAGCCGACGTGGCCGGCGGAGGCCCAGGAGATCACGTTGCCCGAGGGGTCCGTGATCGAGACGATGGTGTTGTTGAACGTGCTCTTGATGTGGGCGTGCCCGTGAGCGACGTTCTTCTTTTCCTTGCGGCGCACCTTCTTGGTGGCACCCTGACGGCCCTTAGGAGGCATGTCTTACTCCCGTTGGAGTGGAGGTGATCGGTCCCACAGCGAAGACCGCTGAACAGCGTCCGTGAGCGGTGTCCATGGACACCACCTGGCTGAGGACTACTTCTTGCCCGGCTTCTTCTTACCGGCGATCGCGCGACGCGGGCCCTTGCGGGTACGAGCGTTCGTGCTGGTGCGCTGACCGTGGACCGGAAGCCCACGACGGTGGCGCAGACCCTGGTAGCAGCCGATCTCGACCTTGCGGCGGATGTCGGCCTGGATCTCGCGGCGGAGGTCACCCTCGGTGCGGAGGTTGGCGTCCACGTACTCGCGGATCTTGACCAGGTCCTCTTCGGCCAGATCACGAACGCGGGTGTTGGGGTCAACACCGGTGGCGGCCAGGGCCTCCTTGGACCGGGTGCGCCCGATGCCGAAGACGTAGGTGAGGGCAACCTCCACGCGCTTTTCGCGCGGGATGTCAACACCTGAAACGCGTGCCATTCAATGGCTCCTGTTGATATCGGGGGTCTTCCACAAAGCCGTTCCCGGACGAAAGTGCCTACGGATGCGTAGGCACCTTTCAGGGTCCCCGGCCCCCGCCGGAGGTGTCGCCCGCTGGGTGAGCGGACGGGCTCTGCGTATGTACGTATTTACGTGCGTCGCGCGAAGAACTGCGAGGTGCAGGTCGTGCTTCAGCCCTGGCGCTGCTTGTGGCGCAGGTTGTCGCAGATGACCATGACCCGACCGTGACGGCGGATCACCTTGCACTTGTCGCAGATCTTCTTGACGCTCGGCTTGACCTTCATGGGATGTCAGGTTCTCCGGGTCGGTGCCACCACCACGCCGTACGGCGGGATGCGGGCAAGATCTACTTGTAGCGGTAGACGATCCGACCACGCGTCAGGTCGTAAGGAGACAGCTCCACGACGACCCGGTCATCCGGGAGGATGCGGATGTAGTGCATACGCATCTTGCCGCTGATGTGCGCTAGGACCTTGTGACCGTTCTGAAGTTCCACCCGGAACATAGCGTTCGGGAGGGACTCGATCACGGTGCCCTCGATTTCGATGGCACCTTGCTTCTTGGCCACGCTTCGCCCTTCGAATCGGCTACCTTGATCAGCTCCGTGCAGCACGCATATGGACATGCGGGTACACCGGAGCCGACGAGTCAGTCTACGTCAGGGCATCCGTAAAGACGAATCGAGGGAGAATGCCCAGCTGCGCAGCTTCTCATGCGCAGATCTCAGACACCCGAGTCCAGCGGATCCGGCGCCACCGTGACACCCAGCTCGGCCAGCTTCGCCCGGCCGCCGTCGGGGGCCGTCAGGACGATCAGGCCCTGCTCGGTCAGCGCGATCGAGTGCTCCCAGTGCGAGGACCGGGTCCCGTCGGTGGTGATGACCGTCCAGTCGTCCTCGAGCACCTGGGTGCGGGGGGTGCCCAGCGAGATCATCGGCTCGATGGCCAGGCAGAAGCCGGGGACCAGCTTCGGGTTGTGGCGGCCGATGAGGCGCCGCTTGTCGACGTAGTTCAGCAGGTGCGGGTCCATGTGCATCTCGGAGCCGATGCCGTGGCCGCCGTAGTCCTCGATGATCCCGTACTTGCCGGAGGCCGGGCGGGGCTGGCGGCGGATGTAGCCCTCGATCGCCCGCGACACCTCGGCGAGCCTGGCGCCCTTCTTCATCGCCGCGATACCGGCCCACATCGACTCCTCGGTCACCCGGGAGAGCTCGACCAGCTCCGGTGCGTGCCCGGTGCCGACGAAGGCGGTGTACGCCGCGTCGCCGTGCCAGCCGTCGATGATGGCGCCGCAGTCGATCGAGATGATGTCGCCGTTCTTGAGGACCGTCTTCTCGTCCGGGATGCCGTGGACCACGACCTCGTTCACCGACGTACAGATGGTGGCGGGGAAACCGCCGTACCCCAGGAAGTTCGGCTTCGCGCCGTGGTCGGCGAGGACCTTGCGGGCCACCTGGTCCAGGTCGTGCGTGGTGGACCCGGGCACCGCGGCCTCCCGGGTCGCGGCGTGGATCGCGGCGACGACCAGCCCCGCCTCACGCATCTTCGCGATCTGCTCGGGAGTCTTGATCTCCACCATCGACATGCGCCTTCCGCATCGGCTGGGGTAACCAGCACTGATCTGTGTACTCAACAGTACGGCCGCGGTGTCCCGGGGACACCGCGGCCGTGTACATCCGTACTGTGTGTCAGGCCTGCTCGGCCTGCTCCATCTGGAGGGCCTGCATGGCCCGCTCGGTCACCTCGGTGACCTTGCCGAGCGCGGAGATCGTCGCCACCAGCCCCTGGCCCTTGTAGTGGTCGATGATCGGCTCGGTCTGCGTGTGGTAGACCTCGAGACGGGTACGCACCGTGTCCTCGGTGTCGTCACCGCGCTGGTAGAGCTCGCCGCCACAGGTGTCGCAGACTCCGTCCTTCTTCGGGCGGCTGTACTCCACGTGAAAGACGTGGCTCGAATCGTTACGGCAGATGCGCCGGCCGGCGATCCGCTTCACGACCTCGTCCTCGGGGACCTCAAGATCCAGCACCGCGTCCAGCTTCTGTCCCTCGGCGTTCAGCCACTCGTCGAGCGCCTGGGCCTGCACGACATTGCGCGGGAAGCCGTCGAGGAGAAATCCGCCCTCGGCGTCCGGCTGGGACATGCGATCCTGCGCCATCCCGATGGTGACCTCGTCCGGAACCAGCTTGCCGGCGTCCATGAGCGCCTTGGCCTGCTTGCCCAGCGCCGTGCCCTCGCTGATATTGGCACGGAAGAGGTCGCCCGTGGAGATGTGCGGGATCGCCAGGTTCTTGGCGAGGTACGCGGCCTGCGTTCCCTTGCCCGCCCCTGGCGGTCCGACGAGGACGATACGCATCAGCGGAGGAACCCTTCGTAATTACGCTGCTGGAGCTGGCTCTCGATCTGCTTCACGGTCTCCAGACCCACACCCACGATGATCAGGATGCTCGTCCCGCCGAACGGGAAGTTCTGGTTCGCACCGAAGCCCACCAACGCCATCGTCGGCACAAGAGCGATCACACCCAGATACAGCGACCCCGGCCAGGTGATCCGGTTGAGTACGTAACTCAGGTACTCAGCGGTCGGTCGGCCAGCCCGGATGCCCGGGATGAAGCCACCATACTTCTTCATGTTGTCGGCGACTTCCTCGGGGTTGAACGTGATCGCCACATAGAAGAAGGCGAAGAACACGATCAACAGGAAGTACGTGATGATGTAAGCAGGGTGGTCGCCCTTGACCAGGTTGTCCTTCACCCAGGTCGCCCAGCCCGCGGTGGAACCGCTGAACTGAACGATCAGCCCCGGGATGTAGAGCAGCGAGGAAGCGAAGATGACCGGAATCACACCGGCCTGGTTCACCTTGAGCGGGATGTAGGTCGACGTTCCGCCGTAGGCCCGGCGGCCGATCATCCGCTTCGCGTACTGAACCGGGATCCGGCGCTGGGCCTGCTCGACGAAGACCACCAGGCCGACCATGATCAGGCCGATGATGATCACCGCGCCGAACTCGATCCAGCCGTCGGCGAGCTTCCCCTGCTGCTTGATCGCCCAGAGCGAGCCGGGGAAGCCGGCCGCGATCGAGACGAACATCAGGATGGACATGCCGTTGCCGATGCCGCGGTCGGTCACCAGCTCACCGAGCCACATGACCACGCAGGTGCCCGCGGTCATGCAGATGACCATGGTGGCGGTGATGAAGATCGACTGGTCGGGCACGATCTGGTTGGCCACCGGGCAGTTGCCGAACAGCGCGCCGGTACGAGCGGTCGCCACGAGGCCGGTGCCCTGGAGGACGGCCAGCGCCACGGTCAGGTAACGCGTGTACTGCGTGACCTTCCCCTGCCCTGCCTGCCCCTCCTTCTTGAGGGCCTCCAGCCGTGGGATCACCACGGTCAGCAGCTGCAGGATGATGCTCGCCGTGATGTACGGCATGATGCCGAGCGCGAAGATGGTGATCTGCAGCAGTGCGCCACCACTGAACATGTTGACCAGTCCGAAGAGACCCTGGTTGGTCTTCGTCTGGTCCATACACGTCTGGACGTTCGTGTAGTCCACGCCGGGGATGGGGACGTGCGTCCCGGCCCGGTAGATCACGATGATGGCGAGAGTGAACAGCAGCTTCTTGCGCAGGTCGGGCGTCTTGAACGCTCGGGCGAACGCGGTGAACACGGTGCCTCCTGCGACCCCGGCGCGTCTGCGTCAAGGGTGACGGTCTTGAGGATCAATGAATACGTATCAGTCAAAAGCCACATGGGTTTCACCACGTGGCCACAGACAGTGGACGCCACCTTACCGGCGACCCTGCTCCCTGAGAACGACCAACCGGGGATGCCCCTTGTCACAAGGGCATCCCCGGTTGGGTGTTCAGGCCATCGAGTCGTCTCAGACGAGCTCGGTGACGGTGCCGCCGGCAGCGGCAATCTTCTCCTTGGCGGAGCCGGAAACGGCGTCAACCGTCACCGTCAGCGCCACCGAGATCTCGCCCTGGCCCAGGACCTTGACGAGGCTGTTCTTGCGCACCGCGCCCTTGGCGACCAGGTCGGCCACCGTGACCTCGCCACCCTCGGGGTAGAGAGCGCCGAGCCGGTCCAGGTTCACGACCTGGAACTCGGTGCGGAACGGGTTCTTGAAGCCCTTGAGCTTCGGGAGGCGCATGTGGAGGGGCATCTGCCCGCCCTCGAAGCGCTCCGGAACCTGGTAACGGGCCTTGGTGCCCTTGGTACCACGACCTGCGGTCTTACCCTTCGACGCCTCACCACGGCCCACACGGGTCTTGGCGGTCTTGGCGCCCGGGGCGGGCCGGAGGTTGTGGACCTTCAGCGGGTTGTTCTCCGCCATGTCAGTCGACCTCCTCAACCGTCACGAGGTGGCGGACGGTGTGCACCATTCCGCGGAACTCGGGGCGGTCATCCTTGACAACCACGTCGTGCAGGCGCTTGAGCCCGAGCGAACGCAGGGTGTCGCGGTGGTTCTGCTTGCTGCCGATGTACGACTTCGTCTGCGTGATCTTGAGGCGAGCCATTACGCACCCGCTCCCGCACGCGCACGCAGCAGAGCCGCGGGGGCGACGTCCTCGAGGGGCAGACCACGGCGAGCCGCGATCTCCTCGGGACGCTGCAGGCCCTTGAGGGCCGCCACGGTCGCGTGCACGATGTTGATCGCGTTGTCGGAGCCGAGCGACTTCGACAGGATGTCGTGAACGCCGGCGCACTCCAGAACGGCGCGCACCGGGCCACCGGCGATCACACCGGTACCGGGGGAAGCAGGCTTCAGCAGGACGACGCCCGCAGCCTTCTCGCCCTGGATCGGGTGAGGGATGGTGCCCTGAATGCGCGGAACCTTGAAGAAGCTCTTCTTGGCCTCTTCAACGCCCTTGGCGATGGCCGCGGGAACTTCCTTGGCCTTGCCGTATCCGACACCCACGGTGCCGTCACCGTCGCCCACCACGACCAGCGCGGTGAAGCTGAAACGACGACCACCCTTGACAACCTTGGCAACGCGGTTGATCGCGACTACGCGCTCAACGTAAGCGGTCTTCTCGGCGGCAGCGCCACCGTCGCGACCCTTCCGGTCCCGCCGCTCGCCGCCACCGGCACCGCTTCCGCGGCGCTGGGGTCCAGCCATTGGATTTACCTCTCTCTGTTACGTCCGTTAGTCCCGGAACCGGGGCCTAGAACTTCAGCCCGGCTTCGCGGGCGGCGTCAGCCAGAGCGGCAATGCGCCCGGCGTACCTGTTGCCACCACGGTCGAACACGACGGTCTCGACACCTGCGGCCTTCGCACGCTCTGCGACGAGCGCGCCGACCTGCTGTGCCTGGGCGCTCTTGTCGCCCTCGCCACCGCGGATCGAGGTGTCCAGCGTCGACGCCGAAGCGAGCGTGTGGCCCGCGATGTCGTCGATGACCTGCGCAACGATGTTGCGGTTGGAGCGCGTGACGACCAGGCGAGGACGCTCCGGCGTACCGGAGACGTGCTTGCGGACGCGGACGTGGCGGCGCTTGATGGCAGCGCGCTTGTACGCGTCGCCCTTGGCGATCTTTACACCGTATGCCATGGCTTACTTACCCGCCTTTCCGACCTTGCGGCGGATAACCTCGCCGGCGTACTTGACGCCCTTGGCCTTGTACGGGTCGGGCTTCCGCAGCTTGCGGATGTTCGCGGCGACCTCGCCGACCTTCTGCTTGTCGATGCCCTCGACGCTGAGCTTCGTGGGCGACTCGACCTTGAAGGTGATGCCCTCGGGGGCCTCGACGATGATCGGGTGGCTGTAGCCCAGGGCGAACTCCAGGTTGGAGCCCTTCGCCTGGACACGGTAACCAACACCGCTGATCTCGAGCGCCTTGACGTAACCCGTGGTCACGCCGGTGATCATGTTCGCCACCAGCGTGCGGGACAGGCCGTGAAGGGCCTTGTTCTGACGCTCGTCGTTCGGGCGAACGACGTTGAGCACGCCGTCCTCGCCCTTGGTGACCTCGATCGGCGCGGCAACGGTGTGCGTGAGGGAACCCTTGGGGCCCTTCACCGCAACCGTGCGGCCGTCGATGGTGACGTCCACACCGGCGGGAACCTGGATGGGGAGCTTGCCGATTCGCGACATGAGCTTTTCCTCCGTTCCCGACTACCAGACGTAGGCGAGGACTTCCCCACCTACGCCCTTCTTGCTGGCCTGCTGGCCGGTCAGGAGACCGTGGGACGTGGAGATGATCGCCACGCCCAGGCCGCCGAGAACCTTCGGCAGGTTGGTGGACTTCGCGTAAACACGCAGACCCGGCTTCGAAATCCGCTTGATGCCGGCGATCGAGCGCTCGCGGTTCGGGCCGAACTTCAGCTCGAGAACGAGGTTCTTGCCGACCTCGGCGTCCTCGGTCTTCCAGCCGGTGATGAAGCCCTCCTGCTGGAGGATCTCCGCGATGTGCGACTTGATCTTGCTGTGCGGCATCACGACGGAGTCGTGGTACGCCGAGTTTGCGTTACGCAGACGCGTGAGCATGTCTGCGATGGGATCAGTCATGGTCATGAATTGGCCTTCGGCCTCTCTCGCCGGGGTTTCCTGTATGCGCCATCCCTCTCCCCGCTCAGTGGCGGGACGGGTGCGGTGCGGGGACCTACGGCGTAGTAAGTCGTTGCAGGGCGGCAGACGCCCAACCCGGCAAGCCTACGGCATGCGGGGAGGGGCTTCTGCCGACCAGATACTTACCGAGAGTCCTGGCTGGTTCTCGAGAAGAGAATTACCAGGAGCTCTTGGTCACGCCCGGCAGCTCGCCACGGTGGGCCATCTCACGAAGGCACACGCGGCACAGGCCGAACTTGCGGTAGACGGAGTGGGGCCGGCCGCAGCGCTGGCAGCGGGTGTACCCGCGGACGCCGAACTTCGGCTTGCGGGCGGCCTTAGCGATCAGGGACTTCTTCGCCACGGTCAGTTCTCCTTGAACGGGAAGCCGAGGTGACGAAGGAGGGCACGACCCTCGTCGTCATTGGTCGCCGTGGTGACCACGGTGATGTCCATGCCCCGGACCCGGTCGATCTTGTCCTGGTCGATCTCGTGGAACATGACCTGTTCCGTGAGACCGAAGGTGTAGTTGCCACGGCCGTCGAACTGCTTCGGCGACAGGCCACGGAAGTCACGGATACGCGGCAGCGCGAGCGACAGCGTACGGTCCAGGAACTCCCACATGCGGTCACCGCGAAGGGTGACGTGGCAGCCGATCGGCTGCCCCTCGCGCAGCTTGAACTGCGCGATCGACTTGCGGGCCTTGGTGACGGCCGGCTTCTGGCCGGTGATCGTGGTGAGGTCCTTGATGGCACCGTCGATCAGCTTGGAGTCGCGGGCGGCGTCGCCCACACCCATGTTGACCACGATCTTGACGAGACCGGGGATCTGCATGACGTTCTCGTAGGAGAACTCGTCGCGCAGCTTGCCGGCGATTTCCTCGCGGTAGCGCGTCTTGAGACGCGGCGCAGTGGTGGCAGTCATCAGATGTCCTCACCAGTCCGCTTGGCAACGCGGATCTTGTTGCCCTCGTCGTCGAAGCGGTAACCGACGCGGGTGACGACCTTGTTGCCGTCCTTCTCCACCACCAGCTGAACATTGCTGACGTGGACAGGGGCTTCGGTCGTCACAATGCCACCGGTCTGCGAACCGCGAGCGGTCTGACCGGCCTTGGTGTGCTTCTTGACCCGGTTGACACCCTCGACGAGGACACGGTTCTGCGTGGGGTAGGCCACGATGACCTTGCCCTGCTTGCCGCGGTCCTTACCGGTGATGACCTGAACCAGGTCGC
This sequence comes from Streptomyces sp. NPDC051322, assembly GCF_040689485.1. NCBI lineage: Bacteria > Bacillati > Actinomycetota > Actinomycetes > Kitasatosporales > Streptomycetaceae > Streptomyces > Streptomyces sp. NPDC051322. The sequence goes on from NZ_JBFBAK010000010.1 coordinate 190,563, forward strand.
CCTTCTTGATCTTCATGCTTACAGCACCTCCGGCGCGAGCGAGATGATCTTCATGAACTTCTTCTCGCGCAGCTCACGGCCCACCGGGCCGAAGATACGGGTGCCGCGGGGGTCGCCGTCGTTCTTGAGAATGACGGCGGCGTTCTCGTCGAAGCGGATGTACGAGCCGTCCTGACGACGACGCTCCTTGACGGTGCGAACGATGACCGCCTTGACGACGTCACCCTTCTTCACGTTGCCACCGGGGATCGCGTCCTTGACGGTGGCGACGATGACGTCACCGATACCCGCGTAGCGGCGACCCGAGCCACCGAGAACACGAATGGTGAGAATTTCCTTCGCACCCGTGTTGTCGGCGACACGAAGTCGCGACTCCTGCTGGATCACGTCTATCTCCTGATCGTCTGCCGGTTCCCGCCGGGGGACTTCCGTGGAGGTCCCCCGGCGAGCCTGGCGGAACTGACCTGAGCGATGAGCTCAGGGATTCTTACTTGGCCTTCTCGAGGATCTCGACGATGCGCCAGCGCTTCGTCGCGGAAAGCGGCCGCGTCTCCATGATGACGACACGGTCGCCCACGCCTGCGGCGTTGGCCTCGTCATGCGCCTTGAGCTTGTTCGTACGGCGGATGACCTTGCCGTACAGAGCATGCTTCACGCGGTCCTCGACAGCGACGACGACGGTCTTGTCCATCTTGTCGCTGACGACCAGACCCTCACGGGTCTTACGGAAACCGCGGTCGCCCGTCTTGCTTTCAGTCGTCTCAGTCACAGTCTTCTCGCTCATCAGGCGCTCTCCACCGTCTCGATGCCCAGCTCGCGCTCACGCATCAGGGTGTAGATCCGGGCGATGTCCTTACGGACGGACTTGAGCCGACCGTGGTTCTCGAGCTGCCCGGTCGCCGCCTGGAAGCGGAGGTTGAACAGCTCTTCCTTGGCCTCACGGAGCTTCGCGACGAGATCCTCGTCGTTCAGCTCACGCAGCTCGGTCGCCTTGGTACCGGCCGCCATCACGACTCACCTGCCTCGCGCCGCACGATGCGGCACTTCATCGGAAGCTTGTGGGCGGCGCGGGTCAGCGCCTCCTTAGCGACCTTCTCGTTCGGGTAGGACAGCTCGAACATCACCCGACCGGGCTTGACGTTCGCGATCCACCACTCCGGGGAACCCTTACCGGAACCCATGCGGGTCTCGGCAGGCTTCTTGGTGAGCGGACGGTCCGGGTAGATGTTGATCCAGACCTTGCCGCCACGCTTGATGTGGCGGGTCATCGCGATACGAGCAGCTTCGATCTGACGGTTCGTCACGTACGCCGGCGTCAGAGCCTGGATGCCGTACTCACCGAATGCGACCTCAGTGCCACCCTTCGCCATACCACTGCGCTTGGGGTGGTGCTGCTTGCGGTGCTTGACCCTACGAGGGATCAGCATGTCGGTCAGGCCTCCGTTCCGGCGCTGTTCGTTGTCGCGGCCTCGGCCGGAGCAGCCGCCGCGGGAGCGTCGGCCTTGGGGGCCTCGGCTGCCGGTGCGCCCTGCTGCGGCTTGCGTCCACGACCGCCACGCTCGCCGCCACGACCACCGCGGCCACCGGCCGGACGGTCGTTGCCGCCGCCACGGGCCGGGCGGTTGCCGGCACGGGCCGCGGCGTTCTCGGCGCGCACCTCGGCGATGTTCTTGACGTTGCCCTTGTAGATCCAGACCTTCACGCCGATACGGCCGAAGGTCGTCTTGGCCTCGAAGAAGCCGTAGTCCACGTTCGCGCGGAGCGTGTGCAGCGGCACACGGCCCTCGCGGTAGAACTCCGAGCGGGACATCTCGGCGCCGCCGAGACGGCCACCGCACTGGATCTTGATGCCCTTGGCGCCGGCCTTCATCGTCGACTGCATGCTCTTACGCATGGCGCGACGGAAGGAGACACGCGAGGACAGCTGCTCGGCGACGGCCTGGGCCACCAGCTGAGCGTCCGTCTCGGGGTTCTTGACCTCGAGGATGTTCAGCTGGACCTGCTTGCCGGTCAGCTTCTCCAGCTCGCCGCGGATGCGGTCGGCCTCGGCGCCGCGGCGGCCGATGACGATGCCCGGACGTGCAGTGTGGATGTCGACGCGGACGCGGTCGCGGGTGCGCTCGATCTCCACCTTCGAGATACCGGCGCGCTCCATGCCCTTCGTCATCATGCGACGAATGGCGACGTCTTCCTTGACGTAGTCCTTGTACAGCTTGTCGGCGTACCAGCGGGACTTGAAGTCCGTGGTGATGCCGAGCCGGAACCCGTGCGGGTTAACCTTCTGGCCCATTACCGGGTTCCTTCCTTGCTGCTGACGACCACGGTGATGTGGCTGGTCCGCTTGCGGATCCGGTAGGCACGGCCCTGGGCGCGCGGACGGAACCGCTTCAGGGTCGGGCCCTCGTCGACGTACGCCTCGGAAATGACGAGGCTGCCGGCGTCGGTGTGGTCGTAGTTGTGTGCGGCGTTGGCAATGGCGCTGTCAAGCACCTTGCCGACCGGCACGCTCGCGGCCTGCGGGGCGAAACGCAGGACCGCCTGAGCCTCCGTGGCATCCATGCCACGGATAAGGTCCACCACGCGGCGGGCCTTCATGGGCGTGACGCGGATGTACCGCGCCTGGGCCCTGGCTTCCATGGTTGTCCCTTCGGTGTCGTTCATAGTCATCGCACCCCGCCTCAGCGGCGCTTCGACTTGCGGTCGTCCTTGACGTGGCCGCGGAAGGTGCGGGTCGGCGCAAACTCGCCGAGCTTGTGGCCGACCATCGACTCGGTGACGAACACCGGGACGTGGATCTTGCCGTTGTGCACCGCGATGGTGTGTCCCAGCATGTCCGGGATGATCATCGAGCGCCGGGACCAGGTCTTGATGACGTTCTTGGTGCCTGCTTCGTTCTGTACGTCCACCTTCTTGACGAGGTGTCCGTCGACGAAAGGCCCCTTCTTGAGACTGCGCGGCATCTGAACCCGCTCCTAGCGCTTCTTGTTCGACTTGCGGCGGCGGACGATGTACTTGCTCGAAGCCTTCTTCGGCGAGCGAGTACGACCCTCCTTCTGACCCCACGGGCTGACCGGGTGGCGACCACCTGAAGTCTTGCCCTCACCACCACCGTGCGGGTGGTCGACCGGGTTCATCGCGACACCGCGGACGGAGGGGCGAACGCCCTTCCAGCGCATACGGCCGGCCTTGCCCCAGTTGATGTTCGACTGCTCGGCATTGCCGACCTCGCCGATGGTGGCGCGGCAGCGGATGTCGACCAGGCGGACCTCACCGGACGGCATGCGAAGGTGCGCCATGGCGCCTTCCTTCGCGAGCAGCTGGACCGAAGCACCCGCGGAACGGGCGATCTTCGCTCCGCCACCGGGACGCATCTCGATCGCGTGCAGCGTGGTACCGACCGGGATGTTGCGCAGCGGCAGGTTGTTGCCGGGCTTGATGTCGGCGCCCGCGCCGTTCTCCACCCTGTCGCCCTGGCCCAGCTTGGCCGGGGCGAGGATGTAGCGCTTCTCGCCGTCTGCGTAGTGCAGCAGCGCGATGCGCGCGGTGCGGTTCGGGTCGTACTCGATGTGCGCGACCTTGGCCGGCACGCCGTCCTTGTCGTGACGACGGAAGTCGATCACGCGGAAGGCGCGCTTGTGTCCGCCGCCCTGGTGGCGAACGGTGATCCGGCCGGTGTTGTTACGGCCGCCCTTGCTGTGCAGAGGGCGAACCAGCGACTTCTCCGGCGTGGACCGCGTGATCTCGACAAAGTCGGCGACGCTGGAGCCACGACGGCCCGGGGTCGTCGGCTTGTACTTGCGGATACCCATTTCTCAGTCCTCGTCCGATTCCGGACGACTCGGACTCCGTTAGGAGACCGGGCCGCCGAAGATGTCGATACGGTCGCCCTCGGCAAGGGTCACGATGGCGCGCTTGGTGTCAGCGCGCTTTCCGAACCCGGTGCGGGTGCGCTTGCGCTTGCCCTGGCGGTTGATCGTGTTGACTCCGGTGACCTTGACCGAGAAGACCGCTTCCACGGCCTGCTTGATCTGGGTCTTGTTGGAGCCCGGCGCGACGATGAACGTGTACTTGTTCTCGTCGAGCAGCGCGTAGCTCTTCTCGGAAACAACCGGCTTGACGAGGACGTCGCGCGGGTCCGTGAAGGTCTTGCTGGTAACGGTCGCCTCAGCCATCAGACGTCGCTCCCTTCGGTCTCAGCGGCCTTGGGGCCAGACACGAAGGACTCGAGGGCGGCCTTGGTGAAGACCACGTCGTCGGAGACGAGCACGTCGTACGTGTTCAGCTGGCCCGGCTCCAGGATGTGCACCTGGGGCAGGTTGCGGGCGGAGAGCCACGCGGCCTCGTCCGAACGCTCGGCGACCAGGAGCACGTGCTTGCGCTCGCTGACCTTGCCCAGCAGGGACTTGGCGGCCTTCGTGGACACTGCGCCCTCGACCACGCCGGAGACGACGTGGATGCGAGCGTTGCGGGCCCGGTCGGTGAGGGCACCGCGCAGCGCGGCGGCCTTCATCTTCTTCGGGGTCCGCTGCGAGTAGTCACGCGGCTGCGGGCCGTGGACGACGCCACCGCCGGCGAACTGCGGCGCACGGGTCGAACCCTGGCGCGCGCGGCCGGTGCCCTTCTGACGGTAAGGCTTCTTACCGCCACCACGGACTTCACCGCGGGTCTTGGTCTTGTGCGTGCCCTGTCGGGCCGCGGCCAGCTGTGCGACAACGACCTGGTGGATCAGCGGGATGCTGACCTTGGCGTCGAAGATCTCCGAGGGGAGTTCGACGGTCCCGGCCTTGTCGCCTGCCGGCGAAAGGATGTCAATGGTGCTCATCGGTTCCTCAAGCCCCCTTGGCCGCGGTACGGACCAGGACGAGGCCGCCGTTCGGACCGGGGACCGCGCCCTTGATGAGCAGCAGACCCTTCTCCGCGTCAACGGCGTGGACGGTCAGGTTCTGGGTGGTGACCCGCTCGTTGCCCATGCGGCCCGCCATGCGCATGCCCTTGAAGACACGGCCCGGGGTGGCACAGCCACCGATGGAGCCAGGCTTGCGGTGCACGCGGTGGGCACCGTGGGAAGCCTTGCCACCCTTGAAGTTGTGGCGCTTCATGACACCGGCGAAGCCCTTGCCCTTGCTCTTGCCCGTGACATCAACCTTGATGCCGGACTCGAACACCTGAGCAGTGATCTCCTGGCCCAGCGTGTACTCGCTGGCGTCAGGGGTGCGGAGCTCCACCAGGTGGCGGCGCGGAGTCACGTCGGCCTTGGCGAAGTGGCCCTTGAGGGGCTTGTTCACCTTGCGCGGGTCGATCTCGCCGAAGGCGATCTGGACCGACTCATAGCCGTCGATGTCGTTCGTACGGACCTGCGTCACGACGCACGGCCCGGCCTTGACGACGGTCACCGGGACGACCCGGTTGTTCTCGTCCCAGACCTGGGTCATGCCGAGCTTCTCGCCCAGGACGCCCTTGATGTTCTTGGTCATCTCGCGCGTCACCTCAGAGCTTGATCTCGATGTCGACGCCGGCCGGCAGGTCGAGACGCATCAGCGAGTCAACCGTCTTCGGCGTGGGGTCGAGGATGTCGATGAGGCGCTTGTGCGTGCGCATCTCGAAGTGCTCGCGCGAGTCCTTGTACTTGTGCGGCGACTTGATGACGCAGTACACGTTCTTCTCAGTGGGCAGCGGCACCGGGCCTGCGACCGACGCACCAGTGCGCGTCACCGTCTCGACGATCTTCTTGGCCGAAGAGTCGATGACCTCGTGGTCGTAGGCCTTGAGCCGGATGCGGATCTTCTGTCCCGCCATGGCTACTCAGTAGTCCTGTCTCTCGTAACGCTCTGGGACCCGGCGGGTACTGCGTTCTTCTCCGACCCACGCGGTCGGGCGTGTCGCATTCCCTCTTCGTAGATCTCCCGAAGGATTTCCCAACCAAGGGGTGCGGGCCGTGACCGCGAGCCGGGGGAAAACACCCACCGGGCGCCTGGCCGGTACCCCGCTGACGCTTCCCGGAAGATTCCCGTACGTCCGCCCCAGCGCTGCCTTACGGCAGTTGGGACGACGAGTACTGTGGGACTTGCTTCCAGTCCTCCCGACGGGAGGCGCGCAGCATCGGCACTCAACCGAGCAACCCCGATAGTCTGCCATAGCGGACCTGGCCCTGGCCAATCGGGGCCGGAGATCCTACTCCTCGCGATCCTCGGGTCAAACGCAGGCGGTCGCCGGCCGGCGACTTCTCAGGAACGACCGGGTCCGACGATGCCGGCCGGCGCGCGCAGGCCGGCCACGATGTCGGCGCCGGCAGGGGCCTGGCCGGGGTCGGTCAGCCACTGCGCCATCAGTCAGGTGAGCAGGGCCATCTGGACGGCGCCCAGCGTGCGGGCGGTGACGCCGCCTGGCCCCCGGCGAGATAGCGGCGGAGGGCCACCGGCCCCATCCGTATCGGCCCACCGGAATGGCCCTCACTCACGGTGCGGCCCCTGGTCCTCGGCCCGCACAACGCCCATGGTGGAGAACGATGCGGCGGCTTGGCCTGCCTCGACTCGGGTCTGACAGCAACGCGCCCCGACGCCTGGACCGACCAGGCTCGGGGCGTGCGTGCTCAGGATCACTCACCGGACGCGTACGTCACGAAGTCCGTCCATGCGTCGGATGTGAAGCCGAGTTGCGGCCCCAGCACGTTCTTGGAGTCACGGACGCGGACGGTGCCGATGACCGCCGCAACCTCGACGCACTCAGGGCCGTCGTTGCTGCTGTAGCTGCTCTTGATCCACTCCAGCGCGGTGTTGTCTCCGACCGAGGTCTTGCGGGTCATGTCTCTCCCAGCGCTTTCTCGATGAAGGTCAGGGACTCCCGTGGGGTGAGAGCCTGAGCCCGGATGATTCCGTACCGCAGCTCGATGATCCGGACCTCCTTGGGGTCGGAGATCAGGCGGTTGGACAACTGGCCTTCCCAGTGCCCCACCGCCGTGCCGTCGTCGAACTTCAACAGTTGGAGCTGACCACCCATGCCGGCGTGGTCCTCCCGGTCCGTCGGCATCACCTGGATCTCGACGTTCCGCAACTGACCGACCTCCAACAGGCGTTCGAGCTGTCGTCGTGCAACCATTCTGCCCCCGAGTGGGCGCTTGATCGTCACTTCTTCCTGGACAAATGTCAGCATGGTCAAGGGCTGCCGCTCGAAGATCTCCTGCCGACCCATCCGAGCTGCCACGTGCCGCTCGATCTCCTCCGGTGCGAACGACGGCCGCCGCATTTCGAAGAGTGCCCGTGCGTACTCTTCGGTCTGCAGGAGGCCGTGCACGTTGTGATTGCCGTACGCGCCCAGTTCGACCGCGTCCCGCTCCAGCTTCGCCAGGTCCCGTACCTTCTTCGGATACCTGGCCTCCGCCACATCCTTCTTCATCGCGGCGAGCTTGCCGCCCGCGCCGAGCACCTCGTCCGCCCGGTCCAGGAACTCCGGTTTCGGGATCCGTTTCCCGGCCTCCACCTTGTAGACCTGGTTCTCCCCGTACCCGATGGCCGCGCCCAGCTCCGCCGCGCGCAAGCCCGCCGATTCACGCCAGAGCCGGATCTGCCGGCCGACCGTCGCGATCACCGCGCCCGAGTCGTCCTCCAGCTCGACGTCCCGGTCCGCGTCGTCCCCGCCGTCCGCCGTGTACTCCTGGCCGCCCTCGCCCGCCATGCGCCACCCGCCTCCACCCGTGCCCGTACCGCTTCGCGCTCGACGCCGTACTGGATGGACAGGCCCGGACCATCCCTGGACAGTCACTCTCCGTACGCGCTCAAGTACTTCTCAGCGTAGACACATCCGGCCACGCTGAGTGACGTGAACCGAGAAATCACCCGAACCGAACATTCCGCTCCCACCCGGCAGTTCACCGTGCTGCTCTCCCCCACCCGCCGGGGCGCCAGGCTCGCCCGCTTTCTCACCACCGCGCACCTGCTCCACTGGGGACTCCCCTCGGCGTCAGCCGCGCAGATCGTCGCCGAACTGGCGAGCAACGCCACGGTGCACGGACGCGTACCGGGACGGGACTTCCGACTGAGCCTCACCGTGCGCGGCGATGTGCTGCGGATCGAGGTGAGCGACGCCCGGGGCGAGCGCCTTCCGCCCGGCCCCGGTACGGCGGTCCCGCCGGGCGGTGACGCGGAGCGCGGGCGGGGGCTGCTGATCGTCGAGGCGTACGCCGACCGGTGGGGCGTCGAGCACGGGCCGGTACCCCGTAAAACGGTCTGGGCGGAGCTCGATCTCCTGCCGTGACGCCGCTCCCACCGGATCGCGGGAGTCCACGATCCGGTGCGCCGCGACCCGGCCTCACGCGACGTAAACACGGTGGCACGACATCCGCCGCCTCACCCCCGCTGTACGCGTCCACCGCGGCACTGACAGCGTGGATGGCCGTCCGCAGGGGATGGGGGTCGCTACGGCAGGCCCGGATGAGCGGGACGGGCGCCGAGCGGGCCCGCCGCTGACCCGTACGACCGCAGCCCGGTGGTCCGGAGGTGTTCCGGCGCCCGGGCCGACCCGGGCGCCGGGTCTGCGTCAGATGACGCCCTGCGCCAGCATCGCGTCCGCGACCCGCTCGAAGCCGGCGATGTTGGCGCCGGTCACGTAGTCGCCGGGGGCGCCGTAGCGTTCGGCGGTTTCGTAGCAGGTGTGGTGGATGTCGCGCATGATGCGCAGGAGCTCCTCCTCGACGCGGGCGGGCGTCCAGGTGTCGCGGGCCGCGTTCTGCGACATCTCCAGGGCGCTGACCGCGACGCCGCCCGCGTTGGCGGCCTTGCCGGGGCCGAAGGCCACGCCCGCCGCGGTCAGCAGGTGGACCGCGTCGGGGGTGGTCGGCATGTTGGCGCCCTCGGAGACCGCCTTGACGCCGTTGCGGATCAGGGTGGTGGCGGCGTCGGCGCCGAGTTCGTTCTGGGTGGCCGAGGGGAGCGCGATGTCCGCGGGTACGTCCCAGACGCTGCCGCCGGCGACGTAACGGGCCGAGCCGCCGCGCCGGGTCGCGTACTCGCTGATCCGGCCGCGCTCGACCTCCTTGATCTGCTTGAGAAGGTCGACGTCGATGCCCTTGTCGTCCACCACGTAACCGCCGGAGTCCGAGCAGGTCAGTGGGTTCGCGCCGAGGGCCTTGAGCTTCTCGATGGTGTAGATGGCGACGTTGCCGGAACCGGACACGACGGCGGTTTGGCCCTGTACGTCCTCACCGCGCCGGTGCAGCATCTCGGCGGCGAAGTACACGTTGCCGTAGCCGGTCGCCTCGGGGCGGATCGCGGAGCCGCCCCACGAGGAGCCCTTGCCGGTGAGGACGCCGGCTTCCCAGCGGTTGGTGATGCGGCGGTACTGGCCGAACAGGTAGCCGATCTCCCGGCCGCCGACGCCGATGTCGCCGGCCGGTACGTCGGTGTGCTCGCCGATGTGGCGCTGCAACTCGGTCATGAAGGACTGGCAGAAGCGCATGACCTCCGAGTCGGAGCGGCCGTGCGGGTCGAAGTCACTGCCGCCCTTGCCGCCGCCGATGCCGAGGCCGGTCAGCGCGTTCTTGAAGATCTGCTCGAAACCGAGGAACTTCACGATGCCCAGATTGACGCTGGGGTGGAAGCGCAGGCCGCCCTTGTAGGGGCCCAGCGCGCTGTTGAACTCCACCCGGAAGCCGCGGTTGACGTGCACCTTCCCCCGGTCGTCCTGCCAGGGCACCCGGAAGAGGATCTGCCGCTCCGGCTCGCAGAGCCGCTCGACGATCGCGGCCTGCGCGTAGTCCTCGCGGGCGGCCAGCACCGGCGCCAGGCTCTCGAGTACTTCGTGGACGGCCTGGTGGAACTCGGGCTGGGCCGGGTTGCGGTGCTCGATCTCGGCGCGCAGCGAAGCGAGCCTGTCGTGCGAGGACTTCGAGACCGTCGACGAAGAAGTGGTCGGCGAAGTCGAGGTGGGCAGTGTCACAGGGGTGTCCCTTTCTGTCCGGCGCGTGCGTCGGCTGCCCGGTTGTGCGGCACGGCGGGCGGTCGGCCGCCCCAGTCTGCCCTCTGCCGGACGTACTCCGCGAGCAGCCCTCCGTTGATCCGTCCAGCTCTTGAGATGCCGAGCCGGGAGCAGGGCTGGTTCTCGGCCCGGACGGCGGCGGGAAGACACGAGGACTGCGGTAACAGACGGGTAATGAGACGTGTCAGGCGTGTGGTGAACGTGTGACGTAACACGGCACACCACACACCGGCCGCAGGCAACCGCCATCCGAAGTTCCCCGTCAAGCAGATCGAAAGCGCACGGGACGGCCCGTGCGGGGGGATCGGACGGAGCACCGCCTTGCACACGCCACCTCGATCCGGCCTGACCCGACGGCTTCTGCTGGCGGGTTTCGGCACGGGCGCCGCTTCTCTGGCACTGTCCGCCTGTTCGGTCCCCGAGACTCCGCGCCGGGGCACCCAAGCGGCCGATCCCCTGCCGGGCAAGGCGATATCCATAGCCCGGCACGAACGGCTGATGCAGATACTGGCGCATCCCGACGACGACCTGTACTTCATGAACCCGGACACCCAGCGGATGCTGGAATCCGGTACTCCGCTGGTCTGCGTGTACGTCACGGGGGGCGAGGCGACCGGCATCAATGTGATCGCCGGCCACCCGCGTCCCCGCCCCGACAAACCCGCCTACTCGTCGGCCCGCCACCAGGGACTGCGCCAGGCCTACGCCACCCTGCTCGGTCTGCCCGTCTTCACACCGTGGAGCAAGGGCGTCACCGAACTGCGCGGCGGGCACCGGGCCGAGATCAACACCCTGGTCAGTAATGGCCGACGGGTCGAGCTGATATTCCTCAACCTCGCCATGCACACCGCCCGCGGAGGACATCTCGGCCTCCCGTCGCTCTGGACCTACCGGGGCCTGAATCTGCGGACCGTGGTCGCCGAGGGCTCCCCGCTGGAGACGTCGGGAACGTACACCTATGACGCCCTGGTGGACGTGCTCACCGGCCTGCTGACCCAGTACCGGCCGACCGTCGTGCACACCATGGACCCGGACCCCGACATCCAGCACAGCCCGACCGCGGTCCGCCGCAAGGACAGCGAACAGGTCGGCTACTCCGACCACGCCGACCACACCGCCACCGCCTCCTTCAGCTGGGCCGCGCTGATCCGCTGGGTCGCCGAAGCCACCGCCGGGGGCGGCGACATACCGGCCTTCGTCACCACGGCCTACCGGGGCTACTACAACCGGCACTGGCCGAAGAACCTGTCGCGCAAGGTGCTCCTGGAGAAGGCCTCTCATCTGGTCCCGTACGGCGGCGGTGCCGACTGGCAGTGCGGAAATCCGGGCGGCTGCGGCGACTACAACGTGGGCGTGGGCCGTCCGCTGACCAACAAGAAGGGCTGGGTCCGCTCGACCCACTACCGCTATCCGGGGCCGCGCCCCCTGCTGACCGCCGAGGCCGACGGTCGGCTGGTCGGCTACGGGGTGCTCGGGCTGCGCGCGGTGCGCTGGCGGGAGACGACGCCCGGCAGCGGCCAGTGGGGCCCACCGGACGACCTGGGCGGCGGACCGCTGGCGCCCACCCTGGGCGGGGCGGCACTCGCCGACGGGACGCAACTGCTGTTCGCGCTGCGGTTCGACTCGCTCGCCGGACACGGCGCGTCCAACACCCGGGAGATCGCGCTGCTGCAACAGAACGCTCCCGGGGGGAAGTTCAGCGCCTGGACCGGCCTGGGGAATCCCGAGACCGAACCGGACAAGGGCCGCCGGATCGGGGTGCCGGTCGCCGTGACCGCCGCGGACGGGCAGGTCCACCTCTTCGTACGCAACGCGGCCCAGGGCATCAGCAGCCGAGTACGCGACACCACCGGACACTGGGGCGACTGGCGCGACCTGGGCGGCGAGCAGATACAGGACGGCCTCTCCGCGGCGGTGGACACGGCCGGGCTCGTCCATGTCTTCGCCGCCGGGCGCGACACCGTCCACCACTGGGCGCAGGGCTCCCCCGGCGGCCGGCTCGCGCTGCACCCGGAACCGGGGCTGCCGCTGCCCGGCGACTCGCCCACCGCGGTCGCCGCCCGGGACGGCGGTATCGACGTGTACTACCCGCGGCCCGCCTCGGCGCGGACCGACGCCGTGCACCTCGGCGGTACGCAGCCCGGCGCCCGGCCCACGACTCCGGTGCTGCCGGGCAAGGACGATCGCGGCCGGGTCCGGCTGCTGCTGAACGGACGGGTGACCGTCCGGAGCACCGGGGTGGTCCCGCTCCAGGGCACCGCGCTGCACGTCGCGAGCAGCCGGGACGGCGAGCCGACCGTCGCCGGTCTCGGGCCGGGCGCGCTGCCGTGGATGTGGCGGCCGGTGCGGGCCGTGTGAGAGCCCGGAGCACCACGCAGAGGGCCCCCGGTCCGCCGCGAACGGCGGGCCGGGGGCCCTCTTCATGCTCTGCGCTGGATGCTGAGCGCTTCGTGCGATGCGCTGAGCTGCCAGGTCAGACCGTCAAGTACGAACGTACTTACTTGAGGATCTTGGTGACCTGGCCGGCGCCCACGGTCCGGCCACCCTCACGGATGGCGAACTTCAGGCCCTCTTCCATGGCGACGGGCTGGATCAGCGAGACGTTCATGAGGGTGTTGTCGCCCGGCATGACCATCTCGGTGCCCTCGGGAAGGGTCACCACGCCCGTTACGTCCGTGGTACGGAAGTAGAACTGCGGGCGGTAGTTGTTGAAGAAGGGGGTGTGACGGCCACCCTCGTCCTTCGACAGGATGTAGGCCTGGGCCTCGAACTCGGTGTGCGGCGTGACCGAACCGGGCTTGATGATGACCTGGCCGCGCTCGACGTCCTCGCGCTTGATGCCACGAAGCAGCAGACCGACGTTCTCACCGGCCTGGCCCTCGTCGAGCAGCTTGCGGAACATCTCGATGCCGGTGACCGTGGTGGTGGTCTTCTCCTGCTTGATGCCCACGATGTCAACGGTCTCGTTGACCTTGAGGACACCGCGCTCGATACGACCGGTGACGACGGTGCCACGACCGGTGATCGTGAAGACGTCCTCGATCGGCATCAGGAACGGCTTCTCGACGTCACGCTCGGGCTGCGGGATGGCCTCGTCGACAGCCTTCATCAGGTTGAGGACGGACTCACCCCACTCCTTGTCGCCCTCGAGCGCCTTGAGCGCCGAGACCTTGACGACCGGAACGTCGTCGCCCGGGAACTCGTACTCGGAGAGGAGCTCACGGACCTCGAGCTCGACGAGCTCCAGGATCTCCTCGTCGTCCACCATGTCGGCCTTGTTCAGCGCGACAACGATGTAGGGAACGCCGACCTGGCGGGCCAGGAGCACGTGCTCCTTGGTCTGCGGCATCGGGCCGTCGGTGGCGGCGACCACGAGGATGGCGCCGTCCATCTGCGCGGCACCCGTGATCATGTTCTTGATGTAGTCCGCGTGACCGGGGCAGTCGACGTGCGCGTAGTGACGCGACTCCGTCTGGTACTCGACGTGCGCGATCGAGATCGTGATACCGCGCTGGCGCTCCTCAGGAGCCTTGTCGATCTGGTCGAAGGCCGAGGCCTCGTTCAGGTCCGGGTACGCGTCGTGCAGCACCTTGGTAATGGCGGCCGTGAGGGTCGTCTTACCGTGGTCGATGTGACCGATGGTGCCGATGTTGACGTGCGGCTTAGTCCGCTCGAACTTCGCCTTCGCCACTGGGTCCTCCTGTGGAGTGGTTCTGTACGCCTTGCTTCATCGGCGCCAGGTGATCTTTGCTGGGATGCCGGGCCCCGGGGCATTCAATCCATTCTGCACTGAATGCCCCGGTGACTCCGGTAATAAGCCTAAAGCGTGAACTCCGAAGAGTTACTCGCCCTTGGCCTTCGCGATGATCTCCTCGGCGACGTTCCGCGGAACCTCGGCGTAGGAGTCGAACTGCATCGAGTAGCTTGCGCGACCCGAGGTCTTGCTGCGGAGGTCTCCGACGTAGCCGAACATCTCCGAGAGTGGCACGAGACCCTTCACGACGCGAGCGCCGCTGCGCTCCTCCATGGCCTGAATCTGGCCACGGCGGGAGTTGAGGTCACCGATGACATCGCCCATGTAGTCCTCGGGCGTGGTGACCTCGACGGCCATCATCGGCTCGAGCAGCACGGGGGACGCCTTGCGGGCACCCTCCTTGAAGGCCTGCGAACCGGCGATCTTGAAGGCGAGCTCCGAGGAGTCCACCTCGTGGTAGCCACCGTCGAGAAGGGTGATGCGGACACCCACCATCTCGTAACCGGCCAGGATGCCGAACTTCATGGCTTCCTGAGCGCCCGCGTCCACCGAGGGGATGTACTCACGGGGGATGCGGCCACCGGTGACCTTGTTCACGAACTCGTACGACGCGTCGCCGCCCTCGATGGGCTCCATCGCGATCTGCACCTTCGCGAACTGGCCGGTACCACCAGTCTGCTTCTTGTGCGTGTAGTCGATGCGGTCGACGGTCTTGCGGATCGTCTCGCGGTAGGCGACCTGCGGCTTGCCGACGTTCGCCTCGACGCGGAACTCGCGCTTCATGCGGTCGACGAGCACCTCGAGGTGAAGCTCACCCATACCGCCGATGACGGTCTGGCCGGTCTCCTCGTTGGTGTGCACCTGGAAGGAGGGGTCCTCCTCCGAGAGGCGCTGGATGGCGACACCCAGCTTCTCCTGGTCGCCCTTGGACTTGGGCTCGATCGCGACCTCGATGACCGGCGCCGGGAAGTCCATGGACTCCAGGATCACCGGGTTCTTCTCGTCGCACAGCGTCTCACCGGTGGTGGTCTGCTTCAGGCCCATCACGGCGATGATGTCGCCGGCGCCCACCGACGCGATCTCCTCACGCTTGTTCGCGTGCATGCGGTAGATCTTGCCGATGCGCTCCTTCTTGCCCTTGACCGAGTTCAGCACCGCGGTGCCGGCCTCGAGGCGGCCCGAATAAATCCGGACGAAGGTGAGCTTGCCGAGGTGCGGGTCGCTCGCGATCTTGAACGCAAGACCGGAGAACGGCTCCTCGTCGGACGGCTGGCGCTTGACGACGACCTCGGAGTCCTTGACGTCGTGGCCCTCGATGGCCTCGACGTCCAGGGGGGAGGGCAGGTAGCGGACGACCGCGTCGAGCAGGGGCTGCACGCCCTTGTTCTTGAACGCGGTACCGCAGAAGACGGGAGTGACGGTGACGGAGTCCGCGGTCCCCTTGGAAGCAAGGGTGATACGGCGGATCGCCGCGTGCAGCTGCTCCTCGGTGGGCTCCTGGCCCTCGAGGTACAGCTCCATCATCTCGTCGTCGTTCTCCGAAACGGCTTCGAGCAGCTTGCCGCGCCACTCGTCGGCAGCCTCGGTGTGGGTGTCCGGGATGTCGACGATGTCGTACATCTCGCCCTTGGTCGCCTCGGCGGACCAGACAAAGGCCTTCATCGTCACGAGGTCGACGACGCCCTTGAAGTCGGCCTCGGCACCGATCGGGAGCTGCATGACCAGCGGCACCGCACCGAGGCGGTCGACGATCATGTCGACGCAGCGGTGGAACTCGGCGCCGGTACGGTCCAGCTTGTTGACGAAGCAGATGCGCGGCACGCCGTAGCGGTCCGCCTGACGCCAGACGGTCTCGGACTGCGGCTCGACGCCCGCCACACCGTCGAACACGGTGACAGCGCCGTCGAGGACGCGGAGCGAACGCTCCACCTCGACGGTGAAGTCGACGTGACCCGGGGTGTCGATGATGTTGATCGTGTGATCGACATCGTTGAGCGGCCAGTGGCAGGTCGTCGCGGCGGACGTGATCGTGATGCCGCGCTCCTGCTCCTGCTCCATCCAGTCCATCGTGGCAGCGCCGTCGTGGACTTCACCGATCTTGTAGCTCACACCGGTGTAGAAGAGGATCCGCTCAGTGGTGGTCGTCTTGCCCGCGTCGATGTGGGCCATGATCCCAATATTGCGGACCTTGGCCAGGTCAAGCGAAGTGGTGGCCATAAGGCTCAATCTTCTCTCGGTCTCGAGGTGGGTAGCGACTACCAGCGGTAGTGCGCGAAGGCCTTGTTGGACTCGGCCATCTTGTGGGTGTCCTCGCGCTTCTTGACAGCAGCGCCAAGACCGTTGGAGGCGTCGAGCAGCTCGTTCATGAGGCGCTCGGTCATGGTCTTCTCACGACGGGCGCGGGAGTAACCCACGATCCAGCGCAGCGAGAGGGTGGCGGCGCGGCCGGGCTTGACCTCGATCGGCACCTGGTACGTGGCGCCACCGACACGGCGGGACTTGACCTCGAGGGACGGCTTGACGTTCTCGAGAGCGCGCTTCAGCGTGATGACCGGGTCAGCGCCGGTCTTCTCGCGGAGGCCTTCCATGGCGCCGTACACGATCCGCTCGGCAGTGGAACGCTTGCCGTTGAGCAGGATCTTGTTGATCAGCGAGGTGACAAGAGGAGAACCGTAGACCGGGTCGATGATGACCGGGCGCTTCGGGGCAGGGCCCTTACGAGGCATTCTTACTTCTCCTTCTTGGCGCCGTAGCGGCTGCGGGCCTGCTTGCGGTTCTTGACACCCTGGGTGTCGAGCGAACCGCGGATGATCTTGTAGCGAACACCGGGCAGGTCCTTCACACGGCCACCACGCACGAGCACGATGGAGTGCTCCTGCAGGTTGTGTCCCTCACCCGGGATGTAGGCCGTGACCTCGATGCCCGAGGTCAGGCGCACACGCGCGACCTTGCGGAGCGCCGAGTTGGGCTTCTTCGGGGTGGTCGTGAAGACGCGGGTGCAGACGCCACGACGCTGGGGCGAACCCTCGAGCGCGGGGGTCTTGTTCTTCTCGACCTTGTCCTGCCGGCCCTTGCGGACCAGCTGCTGGATCGTAGGCACTACTTCTCCGGTTTCTGTGTGCCGTGTAGTGAAACTAACCTGGAACATCTCCGACCCACGCGGTCGGGTGTGTCGAATACTGCGGACTTCCGCCGAGATGACGGAGAGGGCGCAGATTGCGGTGGCTGCTTACGGCTCGTCATGCGGTTGAAGACACGCACAGGAGCCAGGGCACACCCCAGGCACAAGGTCAGAGCGTACCTATCGCATCGGCTCCGGTCAAAACAGATACCGCCGCGACCACCGGCCGCCCCCGAAAACACGCCATGCTACGCCACTGGGCGGCCACCCGCGAGGGGTGACCGCCCAGTGGACCTGCTACGCGCTTCTACTGGTTGTACGGACCGTAGTCGTAGTCCTCCAGCGGGACGGCCTGGCCGGAGCCGGTGCCGAACGGCGAGTAGTCGATGTCGTCGTAGCCGACGGCCGAGTACATCGCGGCCTTGGCCTCCTCGGTGGGCTCCACCCGGATGTTGCGGTAACGGGAGAGACCCGTACCGGCCGGGATGAGCTTACCGATGATGACGTTCTCCTTGAGGCCGATCAGGGAGTCCGACTTGGCGTTGATCGCCGCGTCGGTCAGAACCCTGGTGGTCTCCTGGAAGGACGCCGCCGACAGCCACGACTCGGTGGCCAGCGAGGCCTTGGTGATACCCATCAGCTGCGGACGGCCGGAGGCCGGGTGGCCGCCTTCCGTAACCACACGACGGTTCTCGGTCTCGAACTTCGAGCGCTCGACGAGCTCGCCCGGCAGCAGCTCCGCGTCGCCGGACTCGATGATCGTCACCCGGCGCAGCATCTGCCGGATGATGATCTCGATGTGCTTGTCGTGGATCGACACGCCCTGCGAGTTGTAGACCTTCTGGACTTCGCCGACCAGGTGCACCTGGACCGCACGCTGGCCGAGAATGCGCAGCACGTCGTGCGGGTTGGTGGCACCCACGGTGAGCTTCTGGCCCACCTCGACCCTGTCGCCCTCGCCCACCAGCAGACGGGCGCGCTTGGAGATCGGGAACGGCGTCTCCTCGCTGCCGTCGTCCGGAGTGACGACGAGCTTCTTGGTCTTCTCGGTCTCCTCGATGCGGACGGTGCCCGCCGCCTCGGAGATCGGCGCGACACCCTTGGGCGTACGCGCTTCGAAGAGCTCGACGACACGCGGCAGACCCTGCGTGATGTCGTCACCGGCCACACCACCGGTGTGGAAGGTACGCATCGTCAGCTGGGTACCGGGCTCACCGATGGACTGGGCGGCGATGATGCCGACCGCCTCACCGATGTCGACCAGCTTGCCGGTGGCCAGCGAGCGTCCGTAGCAGAAGGCACAGGTGCCGACCGCGGACTCACAGGTCAGGACCGAGCGGGTCTTGACCTCCTCGACACCGGCGCCCACCAGCGCGTCGATCAGGACATCGCCCAGGTCGACGTTGGCCGGCGCGATGACCTTGCCGTCGATGACGACGTCCTCGGCGAGCATCCGGGCGTAGACCGAGGTCTCGACGTCCTCCGTCTTGCGGAGCACACCGTCCTCGCCCTTGACCGCGATCTTCAGCTTCAGACCACGCTCGGTGCCGCAGTCCTCCTCGCGGATGATCACGTCCTGCGAGACGTCCACCAGACGACGGGTCAGGTAACCCGAGTCGGCGGTACGCAGGGCGGTGTCCGCGAGGCCCTTACGGGCACCGTGGGTGGAGATGAAGTACTCCAGGACGGACAGACCCTCACGGAACGACGCCTTGATGGGACGCGGAATCGTCTCGTTCTTGGCGTTCGACACCAGACCGCGCATACCGGCGATCTGACGCATCTGCATCATGTTTCCTCGGGCACCCGAGTCAACCATCATGAAGATGGGGTTCGTCTTGGGGAAGTTCGCGTTCATCGCCTCGGCAACCTCGTTGGTCGCCTTGGTCCAGATCGCGATGAGCTCCTGGGTGCGCTCGTCCTTGGTGATCAGACCGCGCTCGTACTGCTTCTGGACCTTCTCGTCCTGGGCCTCGTAGCCCTGGACGATGGCCTTCTTGGCCTCCGGGACGACGATGTCCGAAACGGCCACGGTCACGCCGGAACGGGTCGCCCAGTGGAAGCCGGCCGCCTTCAGGTTGTCGAGCGTCGCCGCCACGATGACCTTGGGGTAGCGCTCGGCCAGGTCGTTGACGATCTCGGAGAGCTGCTTCTTGCCCACCGAGTAGTCGACGAACGGGTAGTCCTCGGGCAGCAGCTCGTTGAAGAGCGCGCGGCCCAGCGTGGTACGCAGCCGGAAGGTGTCGCCCGGCTGGTACTCCGGCTCGCCCGGCTCGGCGACCGGCGGCACCCAGCCACGCGGCGGGATGGTGCCCACCGGGAAGCGGATGTCGACCTTCGCCTGCAGCGACAGCTCGCGGTTGTCGAAGGCCATGATCGCCTCGGCCGCGGAACCGAAGCTCCGGCCCTCGCCGATGACCTTGCGCTCCGCCTCGTCGGTCGTGAGGAAGAACAGCCCGAGCACCATGTCCTGGGTCGGCATGGTGACGGGACGACCGTCGGCCGGCTTCAGGATGTTGTTCGAGGACAGCATCAGGATGCGGGCCTCGGCCTGCGCCTCTGCCGACAGCGGCAGGTGCACGGCCATCTGGTCACCGTCGAAGTCCGCGTTGAACGCGGTGCAGACGAGCGGGTGGATCTGGATGGCCTTGCCCTCGACCAGCTGCGGCTCGAAGGCCTGGATGCCCAGACGGTGCAGGGTCGGCGCACGGTTCAGCAGCACCGGGTGCTCGGCGATGACCTCTTCGAGGACGTCGTACACCACGGTGCGGCCACGCTCGACCATGCGCTTGGCCGACTTGATGTTCTGCGCGTGGTTCAGGTCGACCAGGCGCTTCATCACGAACGGCTTGAAGAGCTCCAGCGCCATGGCCTTCGGCAGACCGCACTGGTGCAGCTTGAGCTGCGGGCCGACGACGATCACGGAACGCGCGGAGTAGTCCACACGCTTGCCGAGCAGGTTCTGACGGAAACGGCCCTGCTTGCCCTTGAGCATGTCGCTCAGGGACTTCAGCGGACGGTTACCGGGTCCGGTGACCGGGCGACCGCGGCGGCCGTTGTCGAACAGCGCGTCGACGGCCTCCTGCAGCATCCGCTTCTCGTTGTTCACGATGATCTCGGGGGCACCGAGGTCAAGGAGACGCTTGAGGCGGTTGTTGCGGTTGATCACCCGGCGGTACAGGTCGTTCAGGTCGGAGGTCGCGAAGCGGCCACCGTCCAGCTGCACCATCGGACGCAGGTCCGGCGGGATGACCGGCACGCAGTCGAGCACCATGCCCTTGGGCTTGTTGGCCGTCTGCAGGAACGCGGAGACGACCTTCAGGCGCTTGAGCGCACGGGTCTTCTTCTGGCCCTTGCCGGTGCGGATGATCTCGCGAAGGCGCTCGGCCTCCTCGTCGAGGTCGAACGACTCCAGGCGCTTCTGCAGGGCAGCGGCACCCATGCAGCCGTCGAAGTACGTGCCGAAGCGGTCACGCAGCTCGCGGTAGAGCAGCTCGTCGCCCTCCAGGTCCTGGACCTTGAGGTTCTTGAAGCGGCTCCACACCTCGTCGAGACGGTCGATCTCGCGCTGCGCACGGTCGCGCAGCTGCTTCATCTCACGCTCGGCGCCTTCGCGCACCTTGCGGCGCACGTCGGCCTTGGCGCCCTCGGCCTCCAGCTCGGCCAGGTCGGTCTCGAGCTTCTTGGCGCGGGCCTCGAGGTCCGAGTCACGACGGTTCTCGACCTGCTGACGCTCGACGGAGACGTGCGCCTCCAGCGAGGGCAGGTCGCGCGTCCGGCGCTCCTCGTCCACGAAGGTGATCATGTATGCGGCGAAGTAGATGACCTTCTCGAGGTCCTTCGGCGCCAGGTCGAGCAGGTAGCCCAGCCGGGACGGGACGCCCTTGAAGTACCAGATGTGGGTGACGGGCGCGGCCAGCTCGATGTGGCCCATCCGCTCACGACGCACCTTGGCGCGAGTGACCTCGACGCCGCAGCGCTCGCAGATGATGCCCTTGAAGCGGACACGCTTGTACTTGCCGCAGTAGCACTCCCAGTCCCGGGTCGGACCGAAGATCTTCTCGCAGAAGAGTCCGTCCTTCTCGGGCTTGAGCGTGCGGTAGTTGATGGTCTCCGGCTTCTTCACTTCGCCGTGGGACCAGGTCCGGATGTCGTCCGCGGTGGCGAGGCCAATCCGCAGCTCGTCGAAGAAGTTGACGTCGAGCACTTGTCGTCAATCCCTCTTTCGGGGGTTCGAGCCCCTCCTCGCGCCAGCGAGGGAATGGGCACTTCAGCAATGGTCTGAACGGGTCCGGGGAGAGCCGGCCGGATCAGGCGATCCGGCCGGCCAACCCGTCAGACCTCTTCGACGCTGCTCGGCTCGCGCCGGGACAGGTCGATACCGAGCTCTTCCGCTGCACGGAAGACGTCCTCGTCCGTGTCGCGCATCTCGATGGACATACCGTCCGAGGACAGCACCTCCACGTTGAGGCAGAGCGACTGCATTTCCTTGATGAGCACCTTGAAGGACTCGGGAATGCCCGGCTCGGGGATGTTCTCGCCCTTGACGATGGCCTCGTACACCTTCACGCGGCCGGTCACGTCGTCGGACTTGATGGTCAACAGCTCCTGGAGTGCGTAAGCGGCGCCGTACGCCTCCAGCGCCCACACCTCCATCTCACCGAATCGCTGCCCACCGAACTGGGCCTTACCACCCAGCGGCTGCTGGGTGATCATCGAGTACGGACCGGTCGACCGTGCGTGCAGCTTGTCGTCGACCAGGTGGTGGAGCTTGAGGATGTACATGTACCCGACCGAGATCGGGTCCGGGAACGGCTCACCGGAGCGGCCGTCGAACATCCGCGCCTTGCCGGACGGGAGGACCATGCGGTCACCGTCGCGGTTGGGGATGGTGGACTCGAAGAGACCGGAGATCTCGTCCTCGCGGGCACCGTCGAAGACCGGGGTCGCGACGTTGGTACCGGGGGCGACATCGTCGGCGCCGATGGACTTGAGGCGCTCCATCCACTCCTCGTTGCCCTCGACCTTCCAGCCCTGGCTGGCGAGCCAGCCGAGGTGGATCTCCAGGACCTGTCCCGGGTTCATCCGGGACGGGACACCCAGCGGGTTGAGGATGATGTCGACCGGGGTGCCGTCCTCCAGGAACGGCATGTCCTCGATCGGAAGGATCTTCGAGATGACGCCCTTGTTGCCGTGCCGGCCGGCGAGCTTGTCACCATCGGTGATCTTGCGCTTCTGCGCCACGTAGACGCGAACCAGCTGGTTCACGCCCGGCGGCAGCTCGTCGCCCTCTTCGCGGTCGAAGACGCGGACGCCGATGACCTTGCCGATCTCGCCGTGCGGCACCTTCAGCGAGGTGTCGCGCACTTCGCGCGCCTTCTCACCGAAGATCGCACGGAGCAGACGCTCCTCCGGGGTCAGCTCGGTCTCGCCCTTGGGCGTGACCTTGCCGACCAGCACGTCGCCGGCGACGACGTCGGCACCGATACGGATGATGCCGCGCTCGTCGAGGTCGGCGAGGACCTCCTCGGAGACGTTCGGGATGTCCCGGGTGATCTCCTCGGGGCCGAGCTTGGTGTCACGGGCGTCGACCTCGTGCTCCTCGATGTGGATCGAGGAGAGGACGTCGTCCTGCACGAGGCGCTGCGACAGGATGATCGCGTCCTCGTAGTTGTGACCCTCCCACGGCATGAACGCGACCAGCAGGTTCTTACCGAGGGCCATCTCGCCGTCCTCGGTGGCGGGACCGTCGGCGAGCACCTGGTTCTCGATGACCCGGTCGCCCTCGTTGACGACGACCTTCTGGTTGACCGAGGTGCCCTGGTTCGAGCGGGAGAACTTGGCGATGCGGTACGTCGAGTACGTGCCGTCGTCGTTGGCGATGGTGATGTAGTCCGCGGATACCTCCTGGACCACACCGTCCTTCTCCGCCTTGAGCACGTCACCGGCGTCGACCGCACAGCGGTACTCCATGCCGGTGCCGACCAGCGGCGCCTCGGACTGGATCAGCGGCACGGCCTGACGCATCATGTTCGCGCCCATCAGGGCACGGTTGGCGTCGTCGTGCTCGAGGAACGGGATCATGGCGGTCGCGACCGACACCATCTGGCGCGGCGAGACATCCATGTAGTCGACGTCGTCGCCGGGGATGTAGTCGACCTCTCCGCCACGACGGCGGACCAGGACGCGCGGCTCCTGGAACCGCATGTCCTCGTTGAGCGTGGCGTTGGCCTGGGCGATGACGAAGCGGTCTTCCTCGTCAGCGGTCAGGTAGTCGACGTCGTCGGTGACCTGGCCCTCGACGACCTTGCGGTACGGCGTCTCGATGAAGCCGAACGCGTTGACCCGGCCGTAGGAGGCCAGCGAGCCGATCAGGCCGATGTTCGGGCCTTCCGGCGTCTCGATCGGGCACATGCGGCCGTAGTGCGACGGGTGCACGTCACGGACCTCGAAGCCGGCCCGCTCACGGGAGAGACCACCGGGGCCGAGGGCGTTGAGACGACGCTTGTGCGTCAGGCCCGACAGCGGGTTGTTCTGGTCCATGAACTGGGACAGCTGGCTGGTACCGAAGAACTCCTTGATGGAGGCGACGACCGGCCGGATGTTGATCAGGGTCTGCGGCGTGATCGCCTCGACGTCCTGGGTGGTCATGCGCTCGCGCACGACGCGCTCCATACGGGCGAGACCCGTACGGACCTGGTTCTGGATCAGCTCGCCGACGTTACGGATACGACGGTTGCCGAAGTGGTCGATGTCATCGGTCTCGACCATGATCGAGCGACCGGACTCGCCGACCGTCTCGGTCTCCCCGGCGTGCAGCTTGACCAGGTACTTGATGGTCGCGATGATGTCGTCGCTGGTGAGCACACCGGCGTCGAGCGGCTCTTCCGCGCCGAGCTTCTTGTTCACCTTGTAGCGGCCGACCTTGGCGAGGTCGTAACGCTTCGGGTTGAAGTAGAGGTTCTCGAGCAGCGTCTGAGCGGCTTCACGCGTGGGCGGCTCGCCCGGGCGCAGCTTGCGGTAGATGTCGAGCAGTGCGTCGTCCTGGCCCTGGGTGTGGTCCTTCTCCAGGGTGGCGCGCATCGACTCGTACTCGCCGAACTCCTCGAGGATCTGCTCGGTGGTCCAGCCGAGAGCCTTCAGGAGGACGGTGACGGACTGCTTGCGCTTGCGGTCGATGCGGACACCGACCATGTCGCGCTTGTCGATCTCCATCTCCAGCCAGGCACCCCGGGACGGGATGATCTTGGCGGAGAAGATGTCCTTGTCGGACGTCTTGTCGATGGAGGAGTCGAAGTAGACACCCGGCGAGCGCACCAGCTGGGACACCACGACACGCTCGGTGCCGTTGATGACGAAGGTGCCCTTGTTCGTCATGAGCGGGAAGTCGCCCATGAAGACCGTCTGGGACTTGATCTCGCCGGTCTCGTTGTTGGTGAACTCGGCGGTGACGAAGAGCGGCGCCGCGTACGTGAAGTCGCGGTCCTTGCACTCGTCGATCGAATTCTTCGGGGGCTCGAAACGGTGATCGCGGAACGTCAGCGACATCGACCCGGAGAAGTCCTCGATCGGCGAGATCTCTTCGAAGATCTCTTCCAGACCGGACTTGGTGGGGACGTCCTGTCCACTCTCGAGAGCGGCCTCGACGCGACCCTTCCAAGCGGGGTTCCCGAGCAGCCAGTCAAAGCTCTCGGTCTGCAGCGCAAGGAGGTTCGGAACCTCGAGGGGCTCCCTGATTTTTGCAAAGGAGATGCGCAGCGGGGCGGTGCTGGCGGCGTTGTTCGTATTGGAGGTCGAGGCGTTGCGCGAGGCGGCCAAGAGGGGGTCCTTCCGAGGGCTCGGACTCACTACGCGCGTACCGGTCCCAAGCCGGCAGAGAGACAGGCGTCCCGGGTCGGGGACGTCGGTCTCGATGCTTGAAGCGAGGGCATGCCCCTGGTGACGGGCAGGAGGCAGCTAACAGGCAGCGCAAAGGGACAGTGTAGCCAGAAGGCTCACTGATGTCCAGAGCGGGTTTTTTGGGACCCTCATTCTTCTTCTCAACACCTGCGGCAAAGCTTCCCTCTTCGTCGCCGATCCATGCCTCGGATACGGATCGAAGTGACGACGCGTCCTGAGAATTGCGCGCTCCGTGCCGTTCGTCAAGGCCCCCACTCGGTGGGGACCGCCCGCGGAGGGGCTGCGGGAGCACGAGAAGCCGCCAGGTCCGGCGCACAACGAAGATCACCCTACTCGCCACAACGGCAAGAGCAAGGCAGCCGTCAGGGGCGTCACCCTACGCCGAAGGGCGACCACCCGGATGGGTGATCGCCCTTCGTGATGACGTCGTACACCGTGCGGCGCGCGTCGTACGCCCTACGGCGTACTCAGCACGCCCTGCGGCGCACTCGGAGAGTCAGCAGACTCTCAGGGTCACTTGACCTCGACGGAGGCGCCGGCGCCCTTGAGGGACTCGGCAGCCTTCTCGGCGGCGTCCTTGGCGACCTTCTCGAGGACGGGCTTCGGGGCGCCGTCCACGAGGTCCTTGGCCTCCTTGAGACCCAGCGAGGTCAGCTCACGCACGACCTTGATGACCTGGATCTTCTTGTCGCCGGCACCGGTGAGGATGACGTCGAACTCGTCCTGCTCAGCAGCGGCCTCGGCGGGGGCGGCAGCGCCACCCTGCGCGGCAACGGCGACCGGGGCGGCAGCCTTGACGTCGAACTTCTCCTCGAAGGCCTTGACGAACTCGGAGAGCTCGATGAGGGTCAGGGTCTCGAACTGCTCGAGCAGCTCGTCCTGGGACAGCTTCGCCATGATGGCGTCCTTCCACTTTTTCGGCAGGTGCCGGGTGTATATGACGGCGGGCGTACGGGCCCGCTGTGACGCGAAACCGAATTACTCGGAGTCGGCCTCGGCGGGAGCCGGCGTACCGGCACCGCCCTGCTCGACCTTGGCGCGAAGGGCGTCCGCGGTGCGGACGAACTCCGACAGCGGGGCCTGGAAAGTCGCCGCGGCCTTGGCCATCGACGCCTTGATTCCACCGGCCACCTTGGCGAGCAGAACCTCGCGGGACTCGAGGTCCGCAAGCTTCTTGAACTCATCGGCGGACAGCGCCTTACCATCAAGGACACCGCCCTTGATGATGAGGTTGGGGTTCTCCTTGGCGAAGTCACGAAGACCCTTCGCCGACTCCACCGGGTCACCGGTGACGAAGGCAACCGCCGTCGGACCCGTGAACAGGTCGTCCAGCGTGTTGATCCCGGCCTCGTTGGCCGCGATCTTGGTCAGCGTGTTCTTCACCACGGCGTACTGGGCGTTCTCACCGAGCGAACGGCGCAGCTGCTTGAGCTGGGCCACGGTGAGACCCCGGTACTCGGTCAGCACAGCGGCGTTCGAGCTGCGGAACTGGTCCGTCAGCTCGGCTACCGCGGCAGCCTTGTCGGGCCTTGCCATAGAGCGTCGGCCTCCTTCCGGGTGATGAGGACCGCTCAGAAGGGGCTGGGTACAACGAAAACGCCCCGGCACAGGTGCACGGGGCGTGAGCTCGACCGGACAGAGTCCGGGAGCACTTCCACGAATCACCTGCGCAGGTCGCCCGCACCCAGCGGATCCTTCGGCCACCACGCCCCCTTACGAGAGCGCAGCAACGACCAGCGGTCTTTGGCTTCGTCGAGAGATTACGCGAACGGGGGCGCGGCAGGCAAATCGCCGCTGCGCCCCCCGACCCGGTGCGCCCGATCCGGTGCGCCCGATCCGGCGTTCCCGATCCGGCTCAGGCCGAGCCCGAGCCCTCCATCATCTGCGCCAGGTCCATCGTCTCGGCGGCCGGCGGGGTCCGCACCGTCACCGGCTTGTTGATGTTCACGAACTTGATCATCATGTCGAGGGGGCCCTTGGCCGCGGTGCCCCGGGTCCGGAACTGCTTGGTGTGGTCGCTGCCGTCGATCCACATGTCCATGGTGAGCTTGGTCAGGCCCATGTCCTGGTACGCCTTGATCGTCCGCTCGGCGCGCTTCTTGGCGTCCGCGCCCTTTCCGGCCGACTCCTTGCGCAGCGCGTCCAAGGTCACCGTGCCGCTGTAGTGCGTGGTGCTGACCCCGTCCACCGTCTCGTTACCGACCTTCTTCAGGTCCTTGGAGGCGGTCAGCGACGTGGACTCGTCCGCCGGATTGCCGCTCGCCTGCGAGCCGAGCCCGGCGAGCGGGTCCTGGCCGCCCTTGGCGCCCTCGCCGAGCGCACTGGTCGGAAACTTGATCCACTTCTTGCCGCCGGACTGGGCGGCCAGCGACGCACCACCGATGTACAGCCCGCTGCCGGTGAGACGGATCTCCATGTCACCGTTCTCCTGCGGATCGGCCGCCCCCGACGTCTTCGTCAGCATCCGCATCGCGAGCGGCTTCATGCTCATCGACGCATCGGCGTCGACCGTGCCGCTGCCGGGAATGCTGCCGTGCATCGTGTAGGTGAGCGAGGTGATCTTCCGGCTGTTGTCCGCGGCCTGCCGCACGGCGGCGAGCGGGCTCACCTCGACCGGCTTCTGCGCCGTCGTGCTGGACGCCGCGGGTTTCCCGGCGTGGTCACTGCTGCCGCCGCCCGAGCAGGCCGCCGTACCGCACAGCAGCACGCCGGTCACTACGGCCGCTGCGGCGTTTCGGTGCTTCGTGTTCATGATCCCCCCACAGGTGAACAGAAAATCCTCAATTCCGGTGACCCTACCGCCTGTCCAAAAAACGCCGGGCCCCGCGCCTCCGAGGAGGTGCGGGGCCCGGCTCAACACGCGCGCGAACCGCGGCTGCCTGCCGATCCTGGGATCAGACGGCGGCCGGGTCCTCCTCGACCAGGAGGTTGCGGGTGCGGTTGGCGTCCAGCGGGATGCCGGGGCCCATCGTGGTGGCCATCGTGGCCTTCTTGATGTAGCGGCCCTTGGCGGCCGACGGCTTCAGACGGAGGACTTCCTCCAGCGCCGCGGCGTAGTTCTCGACCAGCTTCGTCTCGTCGAAGGAAACCTTGCCGATGATGAAGTGCAGGTTCGAGTGCTTGTCGACGCGGAACTCGATCTTGCCGCCCTTGATGTCCGTGACAGCCTTCGTCACGTCGGGCGTGACCGTTCCGGTCTTCGGGTTGGGCATCAGACCACGCGGACCGAGCACGCGGCCGAGACGGCCGACCTTGCCCATGAGGTCCGGGGTGGCGACGACGGCGTCGAAGTCGAGGCGGCCCTTGGCGACCTCGTCGATGAGCTCGTCGGCGCCGACGATGTCGGCGCCCGCGGCCTCCGCGGCCGCAGCACGGTCACCGGTCGCGAAGACCAGGACCCGGGCGGTCTTGCCGGTGCCGTGCGGCAGGTTCACGGTGCCACGGACCATCTGGTCGGCCTTGCGCGGGTCCACACCCAGACGCATGGCGACCTCGACGGTGCCGTCGAACTTGGTCGTGGTGGTGTCCTTGGCGAGACGGACGGCTTCGAGCGGGGCGTACAGCTTGTCCGCGTCGACCTTGGCGTCCGCAGCGCGGAGAGTCTTGCTGCGCTTCACTTCTGCTCCTAGATGTGGAGTGGGAGTCGTGGTCCGGGCCTGCGCCGGCCCTGCCACTGTGGTGCTGGTGCTGGTACTGCGGGGCTCGATCAGCCCTCGACCGTGATGCCCATGGAACGGGCGGTGCCAGCGATGATCTTCGACGCGGAGTCGAGGTCGTTGGCGTTCAGGTCGGGGAGCTTGGTCGTGGCGATCTCGCGGACCTGCTCGGCCGTCAGCTTGGCGACCTTGGTCTTGTGCGGCTCGCCGGAGCCCTTCTCGACACCAGCGGCCTTGAGGATCAGCTTGGCGGCCGGCGGAGTCTTGGTGATGAAGGTGAAGGAACGGTCCTCGTAGACCGTGATCTCCACCGGCACGACCATGCCGCGCTGCGACTCGGTCGCGGCGTTGTAGGCCTTGCAGAACTCCATGATGTTGACGCCGTGCTGACCCAGCGCGGGACCGACCGGCGGAGCCGGGTTGGCCGCGCCGGCCTTGATCTGGAGCTTGATAAGCCCCGTGACCTTCTTCTTCTTGGGAGGCATGTGCTCTCTCCGGGTCCTAGTGAGAGTGTTTCGCCACTCGTCCGGTCATCCGGACGGAGGCATACCGCACAACGATAACGGGTATAGCTGCGCGACCAAAAACCGAGCAGGTCAGAAAGGCTGGGACAGCCGTTCTGACCTGCTCGGAAGGTTTGTGAAAGCGGTCAGTTCTTCTGGATCTGATCGAAGCTCAGCTCGACCGGGGTCTCCCGGCCGAAGATCTCGACGAGGCCCTTGACCTTCTTGGAGTCGGCGTTGATCTCGTTGATCGTCGCCTGCAGCGTTGCGAACGGGCCGTCGGTGACGGTGACCGAGTCGCCGACCTCGAAGTCCAGCACCTGGACCTCGACCTTGCGGGCCGGCACCGGCTTGCCCTCGGCCTCGGCCGCCTCGCGGGCCGCCTTCTCCTCGGCCTCGGGGGCGAGCATCTTGACGATCTCGTCCAGGGTCAGCGGGTACGGGTCGTACGCGTTGCCGACGAAGCCGGTGACGCCGGGGGTGTTGCGGACCACGCCCCAGGACTCGTTGGTGAGGTCCATACGGACCAGGACGTAGCCGGGAAGCTTGTTCTGGCGGACGTTCTTGCGCTCGCCGTTCTTGATCTGGACGATCTCTTCCTCGGGCACTTCGGCCTGGTAGATGAACTCCTCGACGTTCAGCGAGACGGCGCGCTGCTCCAGGTTGGCCTTCACGCGCTTCTCGTAGCCGGCGTACGTGTGGATGACGTACCACTCGCCGGGCAGTCCGCGGAGCTCCTGGCGCAGGGCCTCGACCGGGTCGACCGGGGGCACGTCCGCTGCCTCGGCGGGCTCCTCGTCGGTGGACTCGTCATCGGCCGACGCGTCCGCGGCGTCCTCGGCGGTCTCCGCCTCGGTGGGCGCTGCGGCCTCTTCGGTCGCCTCGCCGGCCGCGGCTTCGGCAGTTTCGGCCTGGTCCGGCTCCACAGCGTCCGCCGCCTCGACGATGTCGGGCCGGTCCTCTGCAGACTCGAAGCTTTCGCCCGGCTCGACGGCCTCGTTCAGATTCGGGTCAGACACGGTGGCTGCTTCTTCCTGGATCAAATGGGGTGGAACATGCGAAAGGGGCGCCGCTCAGGGCGCCCTTCGCGGATCAGCCAAAGACGTACTTGGCGGCTTCATTGAAACCATAGTCAATCAGCATCACGATGCCGATCATGATCACGACGAAGACGATGACCACGGAGGTGTAGGTCGACAGCTGGTTACGCGTCGGCCAGACGACCTTGCGCAGCTCGGCGACAATCTGGCGGTAGAAAAGAGCGAGTCGGGCCATAGGACCCTTCTTGCCACGCTTTCCGCCCTTGCGCGCCTTCTTCGACTCCGGCGCTTCATCCTGCGCATCAGGCACGTCGATGGAGCCGACGGCGTCCGTCACGATCTCTCACCTGATTCCCGGGTCGTGGCCGTGCCGCGCCCGGTGGAGCCGCACGGCGGTGCATTACGTACGTACATGCGCACACAGCCTGGCGAAGGTGTGTGTAGCAGGGCCGGAGGGACTTGAACCCCCAACCGCTGGTTTTGGAGACCAGTGCTCTACCAATTGAGCTACGACCCTTTGTGTTTTCCCCAACCTACCGCATCCGACCGAGCGCACCGAGTGCGTAGGACGGGACGGCTGGTGTGGGCCAACGACCAGTGAGTGTACGTGGTCGGGCGCCCGACGTCGAACAGCTAACCCCGGTCCGCTCGCTGGGCCATCGGTGACCGTCCGATTTCCGTTCGGTGTCCGCTCCTCGAAACCTGTGTGCCGAGTGGCTCCGAGGTCTGGGACGATGGCCGTATGAGCGCTGCAACTCCTCCGACCGAGCGCAGGGTCTCCGCCCGCATCGGTGCTATCTCCGAGTCCGCGACCCTTGCCGTCGACGCCAAGGCGAAGGCCCTCAAGGCCGCCGGCCGTCCGGTGATCGGCTTCGGTGCCGGTGAGCCCGACTTCCCGACGCCCGGCTACATCGTCGAGGCCGCGATCGAGGCCTGCCGCAACCCGAAGTACCACCGCTACACCCCGGCCGGCGGGCTCCCCGAGCTGAAGGCCGCCATCGCCGCGAAGACGCTGCGCGACTCCGGATACGAGGTCGACGCCTCCCAGGTGCTGGTCACCAACGGCGGCAAGCAGGCCATCTACCAGGCGTTCGCCGCGATTCTCGACCCGGGCGACGAGGTCATCGTGCCGGCCCCCTACTGGACCACCTACCCCGAGTCGATCCGACTGGCGGGCGGCGTTCCGGTCGAGGTCGTCGCCGACGAGAGCACCGGCTACCGGGTCTCCGTGGAGCAGCTCGAAGCAGCCCGTACGGAGAAGACGAAGGTCGTCCTCTTCGTCTCGCCGTCCAACCCGACCGGCGCCGTCTACAACGAGGCCGACACCGAGGCGATCGGCCGCTGGGCCGTCGAGCACGGGCTGTGGGTGCTGACCGACGAGATCTACGAGCACCTCGTCTACGGCTCCACCGAGTTCACCTCGCTGCCGGCGATCGTGCCCGAGCTGCGCGACAGGTGCATCGTGGTCAACGGCGTCGCCAAGACGTACGCCATGACCGGCTGGCGAGTCGGGTGGATCATCGGCCCGAAGGACGTCGTGAAGGCCGCGACCAACCTCCAGTCGCACGCCACATCCAACGTCGCCAACGTCTCGCAGGCCGCCGCGCTCGCCGCCGTCTCCGGGGACCTGGACGCGGTCGCCGAGATGCGCTCCGCGTTCGACCGGCGGCGCAGGACCATCGTGCGGATGCTCAACGAGATCGACGGCGTGGTCTGCCCCGAGCCCGAGGGCGCGTTCTACGTGTACCCGTCGGTGAAGGCGCTGCTCGGCAAGCAGATCCGCGGCAAGCGCCCGCAGACCTCCGTGGAGCTGGCCGCACTGATCCTGGACGAGGTCGAGGTGGCCGTGGTGCCCGGCGAGGCCTTCGGCACCCCCGGTTATCTGCGTCTCTCCTACGCGCTCGGTGACGAGGACCTGGCCGAGGGCGTCTCCCGGATGCAGAAGCTGCTGGGCGAGGCCACCGCCTGACCTACGCCCCTTGATGCGCCAGACGGGCCCCCGGCTGCTGCCGGGGGCCCGTCTCATGGGGTCTCACCGTTCGGGAAAATGTTCGCAGCCGTACTCATAGGGGGAAAGCGGCTACCGGACCACCGGGTACGTGCGGCAGGATCTTGGGATGGAGCACGTACGCGACATCCGGCTGCTGCCGAAGGCCCATCTGCATCTGCACTTCACCGGTTCGATGCGGCCGGCCACCCTGCTGGAACTGGCCGACCGGCACGGCGTGCACCTGCCCGAGGCACTGACCGGCGGCGAACCTCCCCCAGGCCCGAGGGGCCTGGGGGGTGCCCCCATTCGGCTCCGCGCCACCGACGAGCGGGGCTGGTTCCGTTTCCAGCGGCTCTACGACATCGCCCGCTCCTGCCTGCGCACCCCCGAGGACATCCAGCGGCTGGTGCGCGAGGCGGCCGAGGAGGACGTCCGGGACGGCTCCGGCTGGCTGGAGATACAGGTCGACCCCACTTCGTACGCACCGCTGCTCGGTGGGCTGATCCCGGCGCTGGAGATCATCCTGGACGCGGTGCACGCCGCCTCCCGGGAGACCGGGCTCGGCATGCGTGTCGTGGTCGCGGCGAACCGGATGAAGCACCCGCTCGATGCCCGGACCCTGGCCCGTCTCGCGGTGCGGTACACGGACGCGGGCGTGGTGGGCTTCGGCCTCTCCAACGACGAGCGCCGGGGCATGGCCCGCGACTTCGACCGGGCCTTCGCCATCGCCCGCGACGGCGGCCTGCTCGCCGCACCGCACGGCGGGGAGCTCAGCGGGCCGTCCTCGGTCCGGGACTGCCTGGACGACCTGCACGCCGCCCGCATCGGGCACGGCGTACGAGCGGCCGAGGACCCCCGGCTGCTGCGGCGGCTCGCCGAGCGCGGGGTGACCTGCGAGGTCTGCCCCGCGTCCAATGTGGCGCTCGGCGTCTACGAGAAGCCCGAGGACGTACCCCTGCGACGTCTGTACGAGGCGGGGGTGCCGATGGCGCTCGGAGCCGACGACCCGCTGCTCTTCGGATCGCGGCTCGCCGACCAGTACGAGCTGGCGCGCGCCCAGGGGTTCACCGACGCGGAACTCGCCGAGCTGGCCAGGCAGTCGGTACGCGGATCGGCCGCACCCGCCGACGTACAGCGGAAGTTGCTGGCCGGCGTCGACGACTGGCTCAGCGGCTGATCCCGCGCAGCACGGCGCGGGCGATCGACACGGCGAACTCGTCGAGGGACTGCGGGGGTTCGCCTTCCTCGGTCATGTCGTAGGCGAAGGCCCGCTGGGAACAGGCGCCCAGGAGCAGCGAGGCCGCCGCGTAGGTGTCGGCCTCGGCATCGATGCGTCCGGCCAGCCGTTCGGCACCGAGGTAGGCGTCCACGCCCCTGATGGGCAGGTGCGGTCCGGCGCCTATCAGGCGCATGGCCGCCTCGTGGCGCTTCTTGAGTCCGGGGTCGGCGTAGAGCGAGGCGGCGATCGGGAAGCTCTGCTGATAGAAGAGCGCCGCCGTGCGGGCGATCGCGGTGAGATTCGCCTCGACGCTCTGTTGCTGAGGATCGCGGGTCAGACCGCGCACCAGCGGGGTCAGCTCCGGCAGCCGCTCGTGCAGCACGGCCACGAACAGCTCCTCCTTGCCGGTGAAGTGCTTGTAGAGCGCCGCCTCCGAGCACCCTGCCGCCTTGGCGATCGCCTTCGTCGTGGTGTGCACCAGTCCGACGGTGAGCATCAGATCGTGCGCGGCGTCGAGGATCCGGACGCGGGTCGGCTTCTGCTCCATGCGTGCTCCAATCAAGCTTGACGAAGGGGTGAGTGTCCGCTCACTCTAGTGGTGAGTGAATACTCACCCACCCCTTCGCTCCTGGAGTGTGCGCGATGGAACTCACCGTATTCGGTGCCACCGGCGGTATCGGACAGCAGATCGTCCAGCAGGCACTGGACGCCGGCCACCGGGTGACGGCGGTGGTACGCGATCCGGCCCGGCTGACGGTGACCGGCGCGGGGCTGACCGTCGTCCGGTCCCGGCTCACCGACCCCGAGGACGCGGAACCGCTGCGCGCCGCGGTGGCCGGCCGGGACGCGGTGCTCTCCGGTCTCGGCGCGCGCTCCGTCAAGGACGCGGGCATCGCCGCCGTGCTCACCAGGCCGGTGCTGCGGGCCATGGAGGCGGCGGGTGTGCGCCGGCTGCTGGTGGTCAGTGCGGCCCCGCTCGCGCCGGACACCGGACAGGCCTCACTGCTGGACCGAGTGGCGCTGGGCGCGATCGGCGTCGTTCTCAAGAAGGTCTACACGGACCTGCGGGTGATGGAGGACGAGATCGCCCACAGCGCCACCGACTGGACATCGGTCCGCCCACCGAAGCTGACCGACAAGCCGCTGACCGGCACCTACCGGACCGTCATCGGCGGCAACCCGCGCGGCGGCCGATCCATCTCCCGCGCCGACGTGGCCCACGCCATGCTGGCGATGATCGACGACCCTGCGACCGTCCGGCAGGGGGTGGGGGTGGCCTATTGAGCCCACCGCCACCAGTTGTTCAGCGCCCGCCTACAGCTTCACGCCCACGGTCACCGGCTCGTTGACGAGCGTCACGCCGAACGCCCGGTGCACCCCCGCGACCACCTCGCGGGCGAGCGCCAGCAGGTCCTCGGTGGTGGCGCCGCCGCGGTTGGTGAGGGCCAGCGTGTGCTTGGTCGAGATCCGGGCGGGACCGGTGCCGTATCCCTTGGTGAAGCCGGCCTTGTCGATCAGCCAGGCCGCCGAGGTCTTCGTGTGGCCCTCCCCCGCCGGGAAGGCGGGCGGAGCGGCGTCCGGGCCGAGACGGTCCCGCACCCGGGCGCGGAAGGCGGCG
This sequence comes from Streptomyces sp. NPDC051322, assembly GCF_040689485.1. Taxonomy (NCBI): domain Bacteria; kingdom Bacillati; phylum Actinomycetota; class Actinomycetes; order Kitasatosporales; family Streptomycetaceae; genus Streptomyces; species Streptomyces sp. NPDC051322. The sequence continues at coordinate 225,332 of NZ_JBFBAK010000010.1, forward strand.
AACCGGCGGTCGTCCAGGATCGGGTTGGTGAAGAACGAGCCCGCCGACCAGGTGTCGTGGTCCTCCGGGTCCAGCACCATGCCCTTGCCCGCGCGCAGCTTCAGTACGGTCTCCCGGACGGTCGCCGCCGGCACCCGGTCCCCCGCCTCGACCCCGAGGACGCGCGCCGTCTCCGGGTATTTGACCGGGGCGGAGAGGCCCCCGGCGTCCTCCAGCTCGAACCGGACCCTCAGCACGACGTAGCGGTCGGGCTCGGCCTTGAAGCGGCTGTGCCGGTAGGCGAACCCGCATGCGGTACCCGCCAGGGTCACCGTCCGGCCGGCGGTGCGGTCGTAGGCGACGACCTCGGTGATGGTGGAGGAGACCTCCTGGCCGTATGCGCCGACGTTCTGGATCGGGGTGGCGCCCGCCGAACCGGGGATCCCGGCCAGACACTCGATGCCCGCGAGTCCCGCCTCGACCGTACGCGCCACCGCGTCCGTCCACACCTCGCCGGCCGCCAGCTCCAGCGCCGTGCCGGACAGCTCGAAGCCCCGGGTGGCGATCCGCAGCGCGGTGCCCGCGAAGCCCCGGTCGCCGATGACCAGATTGGATCCGCCGCCGATCACCAGCAGCGGGGTGCCGCTCGCGTCGGCCGCGCGGACGGCTTCGATCACCTCGGCGTCGCTCTCCGCGGTGATCAGCCGGGTCGCGGGGCCGCCGAGCCGGAAGGTGGTCAGGGGGGCGAGGGGGGCTTCGTGGAGTTCCTGCACGGGCCAAGCGTACGAGAACGTCCCCGCCGGTCGGGGCGGGGCCGTTCTGTGATGAGCCGGGTCGCTCAGGCCACGACGAGCTCGCGCTCCTCGTCCGTTCCGGCCACTTCGTCGTGCGCCGCGCGCCGGCGCGGGATCAGCAGCGCCACGAGCGCCGCGACCGCGACCACCGCGGCGCCGATCCACAGGGCGGGGACCGTGCCGTCGGTGAAGGCGGCCGGCGACTCGTAACCGCCCCGCGCGGCGAAGACCGCGCCCAGGACCGCGACACCCAGCGCGCCGCCGACCTCGCGGAGCGCGTTGTTGGCACCGGACGCGATGCCCTGCTCGGCCGGGCGGACGCTGGACATCACCACGCTGGCGGCCGGGGCGAAGTACAGCGCCATGCCGACACCGCCGAGGATCAGCCCGGGCAGCTGGGCCGCGTACGACACGTCGGTGCTGGTCACCAGGGCGAAGTAGCCGAGTCCGGCGGCCTGCAGCGCCAGACCGGCGGCGACGACCGGGCGGCCGCCGATCCGGTCCGAGAGGATGCCGGCGAACGGCGCGACGATCAGCGGCATGCCGGTCCAGGGCAGCATCCGCAGTCCCGCCTCGGTGGGCGAGTAACCGGAGACGCCCTGGAAGAACTGGCTCAGCAGGAAGATCGATCCGAACATGCCGAGGAACATCAGCAGGCTGGCGACGTTGATCCCGAAGAAGGCGCGGTTGCGGAAGAGCCGCATCGGGAGCATGGGGTGCGCGTGGGTGAACCCGTGATGGATGAAACCGGCCAGCAGAGCGGCGCCGGCCAGCAGAGCGGTGAGGATCGTGGGGCTGCTCCAGCCGTCCGACTGGCCGTTCACCAGCCCGTAGACGATGCCGAAGAGACCTCCGCTGACGAGCAGCGTGCCGGGCACGTCGAGCCGGGCGTTCGGTGCGCGGGACTCGTCGAGGCGCAGCCGGGCGAGCGGGAGCAGCAGCAGGCCGATCGGCACGTTCAGCCAGAAGATCCACTGCCAGGACAGGTGCTCGGTGAGGCTGCCGCCGATCAGCGGGCCGCTGGCGACGGCCAGACCGGTGACCGCACTGAAGATGCCGAGCGCGGCGCCCCGCCGGGCGGCGGGCACGGCCGCGGTGAGCAGCGTGAGAGTGAGCGGCATCATGATCGCGGCGCCGACGCCCTGCACCGCGCGGGCGGCGATCAGCGGAGCGATCCCCGAGGCCAGCGCCGCCGCGGCGGAGGCGCCGGTGAATATGGTGAGGCCGGTGAGGAAGAGCCTGCGGCGGCCGAACCGGTCACCGAGGGACGCGCCGAACATGAGCAGGACCGCGAAGGTGAGCGTGTAGGCGTTCACCGTCCACTGAAGGTCGTCCAGCGCCCCGCCGAGATCCTTGCGGATGGAGGGCAGTGCCGTGGTGACGACGAGGTTGTCGAGAGCCGCCATGAATCCGGCGACGCTGGTGACGATCAGAGCCCAGGTGGCGCCTCCGCGCCGGGCCGCTCGCTCGTTCATTGCTCCCCCTGTGGGTTAGTTATCGATGACTAACTTTTTTGGTCATACGCGTACGGCCCCATTTAGTGCGATGGCGATCACTTCTTCGGCCGCGACGATTCGTAGCACCCGGACCAGACCGGGGCATCCGCCGGGAAGCCGAGTGACACCAGCGTGTTGATGAGCATGCCGTAGGCAAGGAAGGTGGTGGTCCCGTCCGTGTCGGCGCCGAGGACCAGATGGACCGTGTCGTACATCTCCGTCCAGGCGGCTCGCACCGCCGCACCGAACTCGTGATCGCCGGATGCCTCGGCGGAGGCCACCGCGACGTAGGTCTGCATCTGCATCAGCAGCTTGCCCGGATCGTCCGCGATCAGCGACTGATACGCCTCGCTCATGGCGTGCAGGGCGTCATCGCCCTCCAGCCCCTCGGACGCCTTGGCCAGGACTGCCGTGGTCTCTGCCATGCAACGACCGGAAGCTGCCAGGAAGATGGCCTCCTTGTTCGGGAAGAGCCGGAAGAGATACGGCTGCGACACACCCACCCGTTTGGCGATCGCCTCGGTGGAGGTGCCGTGGTAGCCGCCGCGCGCGAATTCGACCATCGCCGCGCGGATGACGCTCTCGCGTCGCTCTTCAGCGCTCATCCTGACCATGCGAGGAGGTTAGTGGCTAATTACTAACTTCGTCAAGACGTCCCCGGACGCCGCCCCCGGACGCCGTCGAGGGGCGTCCCGGCGGGACGCCCCTCGCACACACCCGCCCGCGGTCAGGCCAGCCGGACCACCGCACGGGACATGCCCAGCACCTTCTTGCCCTCGCTGACCGCCGTGAGGTCCACCCGCACCAGATGGTCGTCGAGCTTGGCCGCGACCTTCGCGCTGACCTCGATCAGCGCCCCCTTGTCGTCGTTGGGGACGACGACCGGCTTGGTGAAGCGAACGCCGTACTCCACCAACGCACCCGGATCACCGACCCAGTCCGTGACCACCCGAACCGCCTCGGCCATCGTGAACATCCCGTGCGCGATGACATCGGGCAGCCCGACCTCGACCGCGAACTTCTCGTTCCAGTGGATCGGATTGAAGTCACCCGACGCCCCCGCGTACCGCACCAACGTGGCGCGGGTCACCCGGAAGGACTGCGCCGGCAGCTCCGTGCCGACCTCGACACTCCCGTACGAAATCCTCGCAGTCATCGTCACGCCTCCCCGGCCGCTCGCGACACCAGTTTCGTCCACGCGGTCACGACGTGTTCGCCGGACTCGTCGTGCACCTCGCCACGGATGTCGATGATGTCGTTGCCCGCGAGCGACTTGATCGCTTCGATGGTCGACGTGATCGTCAGCCGGTCCCCCGCCCGCACCGGACGCCGGTACACGAACTTCTGATCGCCGTGCACCACCCGCGCGTAGTCCAGCCCCAGCTGCGGATCGTCGACCACCGCGCCCGCCGCCTTGAACGTGATCGAGAAGACAAAGGTCGGCGGAGCTATCACATCCGGGTGACCGAGCTTCCTCGCCGCGTCCTGATCGACGTACGCCGGATTACTGTCACCCACCGCTTCGGCGAACTCACGGATCTTCTCCCGGCCGACCTCGTACGGCGTGGTGGGCGGATACGTCCGCCCTACGAAGGACTGATCGAGCGCCATGGGCTCACTACCTCCTGAAGAGTTGTGCCGGGACACAGATGGGTTGTGCCGGGACACAGGAGAACACGTCGCACGCGCCGGACCGCGAAAACGACGCGAGGCCGCCCCCGAAGACGGGGACGACCTCATGCCTGTGCCTGTGGAGAAAGCGCCAGGTTCAGCGCGTTTCGCGGTGCGCGGTGTGCGAGTTGCAGCGCGGGCAGTGCTTCTTCATCTCAAGACGGTCCGGGTCGTTACGCCGGTTCTTCTTGGTGATGTAGTTCCGCTCCTTGCACTCCACGCAGGCCAGCGTGATCTTCGGGCGGACGTCGGTGGCAGCCACGTGAGTGCTCCTTGGACGGATGGACGGATGAACGCAAAAAAGAGTAGCCGATCGAAGGACCGACCCCACAATCGGCTACCGTGTGTAGCGGTGACCGGACTTGAACCGGTGACACAGCGATTATGAGCCGCTTGCTCTACCGACTGAGCTACACCGCTTTGATACGGAGTCCCTCACCCGAAGGTGAGGGCTACCGCACCAGAGCCCCAATACGGAATCGAACCGTAGACCTTCTCCTTACCATGGAGACGCTCTACCGACTGAGCTATTGGGGCGAGCGATGAAGACATTACACGCTCTGTCGCCGATCGCCCAAATCCTTATGAGGTGCCCACCAGGCACCCCCCTCCCACCTACCTCCGAGGCACCGGAAGGCACACCGGTACGACTATTTCGCCCCTCCTCGAACCCCGTACCCCCGCCCCCTAGGCTCGCCTCACGCTGCGTGACATCGCCCGTCACGCCCGGCCACAGCATCCAGGAGCGCGATGCCCGACAGCCAGCCGCGGCCTCCCGAGGGAGTCACCGCCGACACCACCGCGCTCCTGCTCCGCGGCGCCCGCCTCACCGACGGACGAACGGTGGACGTGCGGCTCAACAACGGCCGCATCGAAGCCGTCGGCACCGCCGGCAGCCTGACCACACCGCAGGCCCGCGGCTCCCACCTGGACCTCGACGGATTCCTGCTGCTCCCCGCCCCCGCCGAACCGCACGCCCACAGCGACACGGCCCTCACCGCCGACACCGGTCCGGCCACCGACCTCCCCGACATCCAGCGCCGCGCCACCGAGGCCGCCCTCCTCCAGCTCAGCCACGGCGCCACCGCACAGCGCAGCCACGTACGCATCGGCGACGTCCAGGGGCTCGGCCCGCTGGAAGCCGTACTCCAGGCCGGCCGCGCCCTGCACGGACTCACCGAGCTCAGTACCGTCGCCGTGCCCCGGCTGCTCACCGGCGTCGGAGGCGCCGACAGCCTCGCCATGCTGCGCGACGCCCTCAAAATGGGCGCCACCGCCGTCGGCGGCTGCCCCGACCTCGACCCCGACCCCACCGGCTACACCGAGCTCGTCCTCGAAGTCGCCGCCGAACACGGCTGCGCCGTGGATCTGCACACGGAGGGTGACGATCCCGCCCGCATCGCCCGGCTCGCCGCCATGGCCGGCGGCCTCCGCCCCGGCCTCACCCTCAGCCCCTGCGGCGGCCTCTCCCGGCTCCCGCACGACGCTGCCGTACGCACCGCGGGCCGGCTCGCCGCGGCGGACATCACGGTGACCGTCCTGCCCCAGGGCGGCTGCGCCGGCGTAGAACGCACCGGCATCGCTCCGGTGCGGCTGCTGCGCGCCGCCGGGGTACGGATCGCCGCCGGCAGCGGCGCCCTGCGCGACCGCGCCAACCCGGTCGGCCGCGGCGACCCGCTGGAGGCCGCCTACCTGCTCGCCTCACAGAGCGGACTCACCGCGCAGGACGCGTACGGGACGATCGCTGCGGCCGCGCGCCGGGCGATGGGCCTCACCGAGGTCCGCGTCGAAGCCGGCTTCCCCGCCGAGCTCATGGCCGTACGCGGCGAACGGCTCTCCGGCGTGCTGTCCCTCGCCTACAGCCGTATCGTCATCCACCGGGGACGCGTCGTCGCCCGGACCAGCGCGGTCCGCGAATACTGCGATCCGGCCGCCGCCACCCTCGAACTCCCGCGCCAGGGAAGGCCGGACACCGCACCCTGACGGAGCCCAGACCACCGTACCGGCCGATTCCGAGCGAGCCGGGCCGCTCCGGCGTACCGTCGGAATCATGCGCATTGTCATCGCAGGTGGACACGGACAGATCGCGCTGCGGCTGGAGCGGTTGCTCGCCGCGCGCAGTGACGAGGTCGCGGGCATCATCCGCGCCGCAGGTCAGGCCGACGACCTGAGAGCCGCCGGCGCCGAGCCGGTCGCACTCGACCTGGAATCGGCATCCGTGGACCAGGTCGCCGAAGTACTCCGCGGCGCCGACGCCGTGGTCTTCGCAGCCGGCGCGGGTCCCGGCAGCAGCGCCGAACGCAAGGACACCGTCGACCGCGACGCCGCGGTGAAATGCGCCGACGCCGCCGAACAGGCAGGCGTACGCCGCTATCTCATCGTCTCCTCCATGGGCGCCGACACCCACCACCGGGGCGACGGCGTATTCGACGTCTACCTGCGCGCCAAAGGCGCCGCCGACGAGGCCGTACGCGCCCGCACCACCCTCGACTGGACGGTCCTGCGCCCCGGCTCCCTGACCGACGACCCGGGCACCGGCCAGGTGCGCCTGGCCGCCGGCACCGGCCGCGGCTCGGTCCCCCGCGACGACGTGGCGGCTGTCCTGGCCGAACTGCTCGAGACCCCGGCCACCGCGGGCCTCACCCTGGACCTGATCAGCGGCTCGGTGCCGGTCTCGGTCGCGGTGAAGGACGTGGCGGGCAACTGACTCCGGGGGCGGGTCACCCGGGAAACGCAACAGCCCCTGACCAGAATTGCTGGTCAGGGGCTGTTTTCCGTGGCGGCGCCAGGGTTCGAACCTGGGTAGGCTGAGCCGGCAGATTTACAGTCTGCTCCCTTTGGCCACTCGGGCACACCGCCAAGGATTTGCTGCCGAGAGACCGCTTCGCGGCGGTGCCCGTGGCAACGACGTAAACGATACCCGATGACCAGGGGTGCTTCGCCACCCGATTGATCGGGGCTCGGAGCGCGGAGATGACTAGGCTTGCCACGGCGAGCCGGAGAACCGGCCGCACTCCCATAACGCACCCCGATACAAGGAGCCACAGGACATGGCCGACTCCAGTTTCGACATCGTCTCGAAGGTCGAGCGGCAGGAGGTCGACAACGCCCTCAACCAGGCCGCCAAGGAGATCTCGCAGCGCTACGACTTCAAGAACGTCGGTGCCTCGATCGACTGGTCGGGCGAGAAGATCCTGATGCAGGCGAACTCCGAGGAGCGCGTCACCGCGATCCTCGACGTTTTCCAGACCAAGCTGATCAAGCGCGGGATCTCGCTCAAGGCGCTGGACGCGGGCGAGCCGCAGCTGTCCGGCAAGGAGTACAAGATCTTCGCCTCGATCGAGGAGGGCATCTCGCAGGACAACGCCAAGAAGGTCGCGAAGGTGATCCGCGACGAGGGCCCGAAGGGCGTCAAGGCGCAGGTGCAGGGCGACGAGCTGCGGGTCAGCTCGAAGAGCCGGGACGATCTGCAGGCCGTGCAGGCGCTGGTGAAGGGCAAGGACTTCGACTTCGCCCTGCAGTTCGTGAACTACCGCTGATGTGACGGCTTCCGGGTGCCGCTGAAGGAGAGCGAGCGATGACGGGCCTGTTTCCGCGGACGCGGGCCGAGGTGGCGCCCGGGGCCGTGCACGTACCGGAGTGGCTGTCGCCCGAGCGCCAGCGGGAGTTGGTGAGGGTGTGCCGGGAGTGGGCGCGGGGGCCGGTGCCGCTGCGGCACACCCGGTTGCCCAACGGCGGCGTGATGTCGGTGCGGACGTTCTGCCTGGGCTGGCACTGGCAGCCGTACCGGTACTCGCGGACTGCCGACGACGTGAACGGTGCGCGGGTCGCGGCGTTCCCGCGGTGGCTGGTGGAGCTGGGACGCTCCGCGGTGGCCGAGGCGTACGGGGACGCGGGGGCGTATGTGCCGGATGCGGCGCTGGTGAACTTCTATGACGGCGACGCGCGGATGGGGATGCATCAGGACAAGGAGGAGCGGAGCGCCGCTCCTGTGGTGTCGTTGAGTCTGGGCGACACCTGCGTCTTCCGGTTCGGGAACGCGGAGGGGCGCGGGCGGCCCTGGACGGATGTGGAGTTGGTCTCCGGGGACCTGTTCGTCTTCGGCGGGCCGTCGCGGTTCGCGTACCACGGGGTGTCGAAGGTCCTCCCGGGCTCCGCCGGGCCGGAGTTGGGGTGGTCGGGCGGGCGGCTCAACATCACGTTGCGGGAGACGGGGCTCGGCTGACCGGCCCCGTTTCCGGGGCCGGTGCCGCCCGGCTCAGCGGCGCTGGCGTGAGTTCCCGAAGAGCAGCCGGTAGACGATCAGCAGGACCAGGGAGCCGCCGATGGCCGATACCCAAGTGGCGCCGTCGTAGAAGTGCTTGGAGACCGGGTGGTCGAAGAACTTCGCTCCGGCCCAGCCTCCGACGAAGGCTCCGGCGATGCCGATCAGTGTGGTGCCGACGAGTCCGCCCGGGTCGCGTCCGGGGAGCAGGATCTTGGCGATGGCCCCGGCGAGCAGGCCGAGGATGATCCAACTGATGATTCCCATGAGCAGAGCCTGCCTTCCGGACGGTCCTTTAAACGGTCCTGTTACTGGGTGGTTCTGTGAACAAGGACGTCAGAGGGGGTGCGCCGGTTGCGGGGACATGCGGTGAGGCGGCCGGCCCCTCTCGCCATGGGCAACAATGGCGCCGTGCACCCCACCGATCGGATCATCGTTGCCCTGGATGTGGACACCCGGCGGGCAGCCGAGAACATGGTTGATCGGCTGGGCGCGGAGTGTCGTTTCTACAAGGTGGGGCTGGAGCTGCTCACGGCGGCCGGGCCCGGGCTGGTCGAGCGCCTGGTGGCCGACGGCAAGGAGGTCTTCCTCGACCTCAAGCTCTTCGAGATCCCGAATTCCGTCGCCGGCGCGGTCCGCGCGGCCGGCGCCCTGGGCGTCTCCATGGTGACCGTGCACAGCATGGGCGGCACCGGGATCATGGCAGCCGCGGTGGCCGCGGCCGGTGATTTTCCGCGCCTTCGCGTGCTGGCCCTGACGGTCGTCACCAGCATGACGAGCGCCGATCTGGCGGCTGTCGGCATCTCGGCTTCGGCCGAGGATCAGGTGCTGCGGCTGGCCGGTCTGGCGGAGGGGGCCGGCTGTCATGGCGTGATCGCAGCGCCGCAGGAGGCCGGGGCGCTCCGGGGCCGGCTGGGGCCGCGTGCCCTGATCGTCACGCCGGGCGTCGTCCTCCCCGGGGAGTCCCGGGGTGACCATGCCCGCCCCGGGACTCCGCGCGCTGCCGTTGCCGCCGGCGCGTCGCATGTCGTGGTGGGCCGGGCGGTCACCCGTGCCGCGGACCCGGCGGCCGCGCTGCGGCTGGTCCGCGGCGACCTGCTCGTGCTCAATACTCCTGGCGCACGGTGAAGGGCTGGTCCGTGCGGACGATGTCCTTGCCGAGCGGCATCAGGGATACCGGGATGAGCTTGAAGTTGGCGAGGCCCAGCGGGATTCCGATGATGGTGACGCACAGCGCGATGCCGGTGAAGATGTGGCCGAGGGCGAGCCACCAGCCCGCGAGGATCAGCCAGAGGACGTTGCCGACGAAGGAGGCGCCGCCGGCGTCGTGCCGGTCGACGGCCATGTAGCCGAAGGGCCAGAGGGCGTAGCGGCCGATACGGAAGGCGGCCACGCCGAAGGGGATGCCGATGATCGTGACGCAGAGCAGGAGGCCCGCCAGCAGGTAGCCGAGGAACATCCAGAAGCCGCACAGAACGAGCCAGATGACGTTGAGGATGGTTTTCACGGGCGGGGACCTGCCATTCGCTCGAGTCGGGAGATGCGCTCCGCCATCGGCGGATGGGTGGAGAACATCTTGGACAGTCCTTGGCCGGGACGGAACGGGTTCGCGATCATCATGTGGCTCGCGGTTTCGATCCGGGGTTCGGGGGGCAGCGGCAGCTGCTTGGTGCCGGCGTCGAGTTTTCGCAGGGCGCCGGCGAGGGCGAGGGGGTCGCCGGTGAGCTGGGCTCCGGAGGCGTCGGCCTGGTATTCACGGGAGCGGCTGACGGCGAGCTGGATCACGGAGGCGGCCAGCGGACCCAGGATCATGATCAGCAGCATGCCGAGGAGGCCGGGGCCTTCGTCGTCGTCGGAGCGGCCGACGGGGATCAGCCAGGCGAAGTTGACGAGGAACATCACGACGGAGGCGAGCGCGCCTGCCACGGAGGAAATCAGGATGTCGCGGTTGTAGACATGGCTGAGTTCGTGGCCGATCACGCCGCGCAGTTCCCGCTCGTCGAGGATCTGCATGATGCCTTCGGTGCAGCACACGGCGGCGTTGCGCGGGTTGCGGCCGGTGGCGAAGGCGTTGGGCGCCTGGGTCGGGGAGATGTAGAGGCGGGGCATGGGCTGGCGGGCGGCGGTGGAGAGCTCGCGGACCGTGCGGTAGAGCGCGGGGGCTTCGAATTCGCTGACGGGGCGGGCGCGCATGGCGCGCAGCGCGAGCTTGTCGCTGTTCCAGTAGGCGTACGCGTTGGTGCCGATCGCGACGAGGACCGCGACGATCAGTCCGGTGCGGCCGAAGAAGCTGCCGATGACGATGATGAGGGCGGAAAGCCCCCCCAGGAGGACGGCGGTCCTCAGCCCGTTGTGCCGGCGGTGCACGGTACGCCCTCCAAGTGGTGCGGCAGGGGAACCCTTGCTCAGTGACTCAGTCCACTGTTCAGTGGACCCTCCCTCACTGGTCAACGCCAGGCGGGGAGAGCTGGTTCCCTGGTGCGCGCGGCCAGTCGGGTCGGCCGTACGGGGGGGTCAGCTCTGGGCAGGGACCTTCGCCATGCGCAGAGCTTCCTGCTCGGGCTCGACCTGGCTGGTGCAGTGGCCGCAGCGGGAGGCGATGGCCGGGATCTCCGTGTAGCAGTAGGGGCAGTCGCGGAGGGCGGCCTTGACGTCGAAGGGCTTGTCGGCGGTGAACCGGGACTGGATCTTGGCTACCGGGACGACCACGAAGAAGTAGAGGACCGCGGCGGTGACGAAGAAGGCGACGCCGGCGTTGATGAGCAGGCCGTATTTGAAGTGGGCGCCGTCCACGGTGAACTGGGCCTTGCTGAAGTCGCCCATGGCGGAGCTGGTGGCGAGGCCGATCAGTGGGGTGATGAAGGCGGTGCTGAGCGCGGTGACGACCGCGGTGAAGGCGGATCCCACGGCGAGGCCGATGGCCAGCGAGATGACGTTTCCGCGGAGGATGAAGTCTTTGAAGCCGCTCAGCACTGCTTGCTCCTCGATGCTCTGGTTCCTGGGTGACCGGCCTGTCCGGCGCGGGCCGGACGTCTTCCGGTGTCCCCGTGCCGTGCTCCCGCCGGCGGTCCGGTCGGACAGCGGGCGGGTGCCCGGCGCAAGACCGTAGCAAATCTCAGAAGAGGCTGCCGGACGCGAAGCGCAGGGCCAGCTGGGGGGCGCCGGAGAGGGCGATACCGGCGGCCGCGGCGAGGGTGACAGCGACGGTGAGAGGGGCCGGGGTGCGGAGCGCGGTGGACTCCGCGGGTGCGGCGGCCGGCTGCTGCTCGGGTGCGCGGAAGAGGATCGCTGTCCACTTCAGGTAGTAGTAGAGCGCGATCACGACGTTGACGGCCATGACGACGGCCAGCCAGCCGAGGCCCGCGTCGACGGCCGACTGGAAGACGACGACCTTGGCGAAGAGGCCGATGAGGCCGGGGGGCAGGCCTGCCAGGCAGAGCAGGAAGAAGGCCATCGCGAGGGCGGCGGTCGGGCGGGTGGCGTGCAGGCCGCGGTAGTCGGTGAGGCGGTTGCCGGGGCGGGTACGGGCGACCAGCGCGGCGACGCCGAAGGCGCCGAGGTTCACCACGGCGTACATCAGGGCGTACGCGACGGTGGAGCCGATCTCGTCGTTCGAGGTGTACGCGGCTGCGGCGATCGGCACCAGCAGGTATCCGGCCTGGGCGACGGACGACCAGGCGAGCAGCCGGACGGCGCTGTGGGCGCGGGAGGCGGACTGGCGCAGGGCGGCTACGTTGCCGACGGTCATGGTGAGGGCGGCTAGCGCGGCGACGGCGGGGCCCCAGGCGTCGGCGTAGTCGGGGAAGGCGATGACGGTGACGAGGATGAGTCCGGAGAAGCCGACCGCCTTGCCGATCACCGAGAGGTAGGCGGCGATGGGCAGGGGGGCGCCGACGTAGGTGTCCGGTACCCAGAAGTGGAAGGGGGCGGCGGCGGTTTTGAAGGCGAAGCCGACGAGGGTGAGGACGACTCCGGCCTCGGCGAGGGTGTTGAGTTGCGGGTCCACCTGGGCGGTGGCGATCCGGGTGAGGTGCAGGGTGCCGGTGGCCGCGTAGACGAAGCTGACGCCGAGCAGCATCACGGCTGTGGCGGTGACGGAGGAGAGGAAGAACTTGAGGGCCGCTTCGGCGGAGAGCCGGTTGCCGCGTCTGATGCCGACGAGAGCGAAGGCGGGCAGTGAGGCCACTTCGAGGGCGACGACGAGAGTGGCGAGGTCCCGGGACGCGGGCAGCAGGGCGGCGCCCGAAGCGGACGAGAGCAGCAGGAACCAGTATTCGCCGGCCGGGAGTTTGTCGCGGCCGGTTTCGTGGATGGACAGCAGTGCGGTGAGCAGTGCGCCGCCGATGACCAGGAGCTGGATGACGAGGGCGAAGTGGTCGGCCGTGTAGCTGCAGGCGCTGTTGCTGCCGGTGAGGCAGAAGGTGGCGTGGTGGCCGCTGCGCAGCGGCACCAGCATGAGGATCGCCGCCGCCAGCCCTGCGACGGTGGTCCAGCCGAGGAGCGGTTTGCGGTGTTCGGGTACGAAGAGGTCACCGACCAGGACGATCAGCGCGGTCGCCGCGACGATGGTGGGCGGGGCGATCGCGAGCCAGTCGACGGACTGGACGAGGGAGGTCATGCCTTGCCTCCAGCGAGGAGCTTCTGCACGGCCGGATCGGAGAGGCCGAGGAGGACTGCGGGCCACAGGCCGGCGAGGACGGTGAGGGCGACGAGGGGGGTCCAGGTCAGGGCTTCGTATCCCTGCACGTCCTGGATGCCGTGGGGCTGCGGGTCTTCCTTGGGGGTGGCTCCCATGCAGACGCGGCGGACCACGACCAGCAGGTAGGCGGCGGTGAGCAGGGTGCCGAAGGCTGCCACGGACATGAAGGTGAGGAAGGCGGGGCGGCTGAGGCCGTCGGCGGGGTGGAAGGCGCCGAACATGGTGAGCATCTCGCCCCAGAATCCGGCGAGCCCGGGCAGTCCGAGGGAGGCGACGGCGGCGAAGGCGAGGAGGCCGCCGAGGCGGGGTGCCCGGCCGTAGAGGGCGGCGCCGGTCGCCCCCGCGAGCGTGTCGAGGTCGACTGTGCCGTAGCGGTCCTTGAGGGCGCCGACCAGGAAGAAGAGCAGTCCGGTGATGAGGCCGTGGGCGATGTTGGCGAAGAGCGCGCCGTTGACTCCGGTGGGGGTCATCGACGCGATGCCGAGAAGCACGAAGCCCATGTGCCCGACGGAGGAGTAGGCGATGAGGCGTTTGAGGTCGCCCTTGGTGCCGGGCTTGGTGAGAGCCAGGCAGGCGAGTGATCCGTAGATGATGCCGGCGACGGCGAAGGCGGCCAGGTAGGGCGCGAAGGTGTGCATGCCTTCGGGGGCGATCGGCAGAGCGATGCGGACGAATCCGTAGGTGCCCATTTTGAGCATGACGCCGGCCAGCAGGACCGAGCCGACGGTGGGGGCCGCGGTGTGGGCTTCGGGGAGCCAGCTGTGCAGGGGCCACATCGGGGCCTTGACGGCGAGTCCGACGGCGATGGCGAGCACCGCGATGACCTGGGTGCTGTGGGTGAGGCCGCGGCCGTTGTCAGTGGCGAGTGCCACCATGTCGAATGTGCCGCTCTTCACGCCGATGAGGAGGAGGCCGAGCAGCATGACCACGGAGCCGAGGACCGTGTAGAGGATGAACTTCCAGGCGGCGGCCTGCTTCCGGGCACCGCCCCAGCGGGCGATGAGGAAGTACATCGGGATGAGGACCATCTCGAATGCCAGGAAGAAGAGCACCAGGTCGAGGACGGCGAAGGTGGCGAGGGTGCCGGACTCGAGGACCAGGATGAGCGCGACGAAGGCCTTCGGGGAGGGGCCCGCGGGCATGTTGAAGCGGCTGTAGAGCGCGCAGAGGAAGGTCAGCAGCGCGGTCAGCAGGAGGAGGGGGAGCGAGATGCCGTCGATGCCGAGGTGGATGTGGACGTGGAGTGCCGGGATCCAGCTGATGTCGGTGCCGGCCTGCATGGTCGACGGGTGGTCCCGGTCGAAGCCGAGCGCGAGGACGATCGCGGCGAGGAGGACGGCACCGGTGACGATCACGCCGTGGCGGAGCACGGCCCGGTCGGGTGACGTGCCCTTCAGCCCGGTGACGGGATCGGGCGCCGCGGAGCGGCTCGTTGAGGGGCGGTGGTCGGGTGACGGGCGGACCGGCAGGAGCGCCGCCACGGCACCGATGAGTGGGGCGGCGACGATGAAGGCCAGAAGGTACTGCATGACGGATGTGCTGATATCGATCATGGCTCACGATCCGGCGTAGGCGTTGGCAAGGGCGACGGCGGCGATCGCCAGGACGACGGAGCCGGCGAGCAGGGCGCTGAGGTAGGTCTGCAGGTTGCCGGTCTGTGCGCGGCGGACGGCGGCGCCCAGCCAGCGGGGCCCCGCGCTCGCGCCGCGGACGTAGGTGTCGATGACCTCGCGGTCAAGGAAACGGACCAGTTCGGCTGCGGCGACGACCGGGCGGACGAACAGCGCCGAGTAGAGGGCGTCGAGGTGGAAGCCGCTTGCGGCGTGCCGGTGCAGGGGGCCGAGCAGGAGCCGGCCGGGGTCGGCGGGGTCGGGGGCGGATGCGATGTTGCCGTACGCCGCGGTGTGGGTGGCGATGGCTTCCGCTTCGACGGTCGCCGGGTCGGCGTCGGGGTGGGCGGTGACGGCTGCGGTGCCCAGCGGTGGGAGGGCGGCGCCGGTGACGGCTTCGCGGTACTGCACGGCCCGCCAGGTGCCGTAGGTCATCAGGCCGCCGACCACGGCCACGCCGGTTCCCAGTACGGAAGTGGTGAGAGCGGGGGTGAGGTCGTTGCCGTCGAACCAGTCGGTGATGACGCCGGTGGTGAGGCCGAAGCCGATGGTGGGGATGGCGAGGACCCACAGGACGGCGTTCATCACGAGGGGCTGCTTGCCGTGCGCCGGGGCTTCCGCTCCCTTGCCCCGGAAGGCCAGCAGCCAGAGCCGGGTGGCGTAGGCGGCGGTCAGCAGGGCGGTGACGAGGCCGGAGACGAGGACGGTCCAGCCGGCCCCCGCGGGGGCGATGGCGCTGTCCCCGAGTGCGGTGTGCTCGGCGGCACCGAGGACGGACTCCTTGGAGAAGAATCCGGCGAAGGGTGGGATGGCGGCGAGTGCGAGCAGGGCGATGGTCATCGTCCAGAAGGCGTCGGGGACCCGTTTGGCCAGCTGGTCCATCCGGCTCATGGCGGCCAGCGAATTGGTGCCGGCGGCGTGGATGATCACGCCGGCGCCCAGGAAGAGCAGCGCTTTGAACGCGCCGTGCGACAGGAGGTGGAAGACGGCGGCACCGCGGTCGCCCACGGCCAGGGCGCCGGACATGTAGCCGAGCTGACCGATGGTGGAGTAGGCGAGGACGCGTTTGATGTCGTCCTGGGCGAGCGCGGCGAGCGCCGATCCGATCATGGTGACGGCTGCCATGACCGCAAGGACGATCATCGCGGCCGTGGACGCGGCGAAGACGGGCAGCAGCCGGGCCACGAAGTAGATGCCGGCGGCGACCATGGTGGCCGCGTGGATCAGCGCGGACACCGGAGTGGGGCCGGCCATCGCGTCGGGCAGCCAGGTGTGCAGCGGGAACTGTGCGGACTTGCCGGCGACACCGGCCAGGAGCAGCAGCGCGACCAGCGTGGGGTGGTGGAGCGCCCCGTCGTTGACCGTCTGCAGGATGCCGGTGATCCGGAATGTCCCGGCGTCGGTGGCGAGGGCGAAGAGACCGATCAGGAAGGGGACGTCGCCGAGTTTGGTGACCAGGAAGGCCTTGAGGGAGGCGGCGCGGGCTTCCGGCGTCTCCCAGTAGTGGCCGACGAGGAAGTACGAGCAGATGCCCATGACTTCCCAGCCGACCAGCAGCACCATCAGGTCGCCGGAGTAGACGACCAGCAGCATCGCGGCGGTGAAGAGGGAGACGATCGCCGCGTACGAGGGGTAGCGGGGGTCGTCCCGCAGGTAGCCCGTCGAGTAGATCTGCACGCAGCCGGCCACGATCACCACCAGTACGGCGACCAGGGCGGCGAAGCCGTCGATGTGCAGGGACAGGTCGATGGGGACGGAGCCGGTGGGCGTGAGCCTGGTGGCCGCGTCGATGGCGTGCCCACCCCCCTGGCGCACCGCGACGGTGATCGCGAGTGCCGCGGAGCCCAGTGTCGGCAGGATCGCCAGCGGGCGGGCGAGTCCGGGCGTGGTGCGGCCCAGCAGGAGTCCGGCGGCGGCCCCGAGGAAGGGCAGCAGGGGGACGAGGACGGCGAGGGTCGTCGTGGTCACGCGGCAGCCTCGGCCTTCTCCTCGTGGTCTTCGGGACCTGTGCCTTCCGCACTGTCGCGGAGTGTGTCGATGTCCGTGGTGCCCCGGCCCCGGTACACGGCGAGGACGATCGCCAGGCCGATGCCGATCTCGGCGGCGGCGATGGCGATGGTGAACAGGGTGAGCGCCTGGCCGGCGTGCAGTGTGTCGCGCAGCCAGACGTCGAAGGCGACCAGGTTGAGGTTGACGGCGTTGAGCATCAGCTCGACGGACATCAGGATCAGGATCACGTTGCGCCGGGCGAGGACTCCGTACAGCCCGGTGCAGAAGAGCAGTGCGGCGAGCACCGCGGGATAGGCGAGGTGCATCAGCGCTGCTGCTCCCTGCTGTTCTTGCGGGACAGGACGACGGCGCCGACGAGTGCCGCGAGCAGCAGCACGGAGAGTGCTTCGAAGGGCAGCACCCAGTGCCGGAAGAGGCTTTCGCCGGACACCTCGGTGGAGCCCTGGGCCGGGCCGTGCAGATCGACCCAGGTCGTGCGGAAGGCGTCGACGACGACCCAGACGAGGGAGCCGGCCGCAGCGGCGGCCACCACCAGGGCCACCCAGCGGTTCTCCGAGTCGGTGTCCGGGGAGCGGCCGATGGGCGCCTTGGTGAGCATCAGCCCGAAGAGCAGGAGGACGACCACCGAGCCGACATAGATCAGCACCTGCACCCAGGCGATGAACTCGGCCGTCAGCAGGAGGTATTCGACGGCGAGGCCACCGAGCGCCACGATCAGCCAGAGGGCGGCGTGCACCAGCTGCTTGGTCGAGACGGTGATGACGGCCGCGCCGAGGGTGGCGACGCCGACGAGCAGAAAGATGATCTCGACGCCGGTGGGCGACAGGAAGCCGGGGTGGGCCGCGGAGGCCACTGCTGCTGCGAGGGTCACGCGCCTCCCTCCGGCTCGTCGCCCGCCTGCACTTCACCGTTCTGCTGTTCGCCGGCGCGCGGTTCGCCGTTCTGCGGTTCGCCGGCCTGCTGCCGGGACTGCTCCTCGGCCTCGAGCTTGTCGGCCGTCTTGCGGGCGGCCGCGATCTCCTTCGGCTCCTCGGCGCCCGGCTCCAGTGCGGGCGGTGCGGGCACCGTCCACATCCACTCGCGGAGCTTGTCGCGCTCGTGGGTGAGCTCGTGGATGTCCGTTTCGGCGTACTCGAACTCCGGTGACCAGAACAGCGCGTCGAAGGGGCAGACCTCGATGCAGATGCCGCAGTACATGCAGAGCGCGAAGTCGATGGCGAAGCGGTCGAGGACGTTGCGGCTGCGCTCGCGCCCGCCGGGCGCGGCGGCCGGCATCGTCTCCTTGTGGGAGTCGATGTAGATGCACCAGTCGGGGCACTCACGGGCGCAGAGCATGCAGACCGTGCAGTTCTCCTCGAACAGCCCGATGACCCCGCGGGAACGCGGCGGGAGTTCGGGCTGGGCGTCCGGATACTGCGCGGTGACCGTCTTCCTGGTCATGGTGCGGAGGGTCACGGCCAGGCCCTTGGCCAGGCCTGAACCGGGGACGGGAGGCATTAGCTGATCGCCACCTTCACGATGCCGGTGAGCGCGATCTGCGCGAGAGCGAGCGGGATGAGCACGGTCCAGGCGAGCTTCTGCAGCTGGTCCTCGCGCAGCCGTGGGTAGGTCACCCGGAGCCAGATCACACCGAAGGCGAGGACAGCCGTCTTGAGCAGCATCCAGACCCAGCCGAGCCCGTCGCTGCCCCAGGGGCCGTGCCAGCCGCCCAGGAAGAGGACGGCGCTGAGAGCGCAGAGGACGACGATCCCGGCGTACTCGGCGAGCAGGAAGAGCGCGAAACGCAGGCCGGTGTACTCGGTGTACGCACCGAAGATGATCTCCGAGTCGGCAACGGGCATGTCGAAGGGCGGACGTTGCAGCTCGGCGAGGCCCGCGGTGAAGAAGACCAGGCCGCCGATGATCTGCCAGGGGATCCACCACCAGGCGAAGGCGTCGAGGATGCCCGGCAGCGAGACCGTGCCGGCCGCCATGGCCACCGAGGCGGCGGTGAGCAGCATCGGCAGCTCGTAGGCGAGGAGTTGCGCGGCGGTACGGAGCCCGCCGAGCAGGGAGTACTTGTTGGCCGACGCCCAGCCCGCCATCAGCGAGCCGAGCACGCCGACGCCCATCACCGCGAGCACGAAGAAGATCCCGGCGTCGACCACCTGCCCGACCGCGCCCTGCTGCGGTCCGATCGGGATCGCGACCAGCACCAGCAGGTACGGAAGCAGGGCGATGGCGGGCGCCAGTTGGAAGACCCGGCGATCGGCGTCGGCCGGAACGACGTCTTCCTTCTGAGCGAACTTCACGCCGTCGGCCATGAGTTGCGCCCAGCCGTGGAAGCCACCGGCGTACATGGGTCCCAGTCGGCCCTGCATATGGGCCATGACCTTGTGCTCGGTCTGCCCGACGACCAGCGGCAGCACGAGGAAGGCCAGGAAGACGATGATCAGCCGGATGGCGACGTCGATTACGTCGTTCACGCGGTATCGCCTCCGGCGGGGGTGTCGGGTCCTGGCCGGCCTTGCGGGCTGGGCTCGTCCGGGCGGGGCCCGGCGTCGGGGCCGGGCGCCGGGTCGGCCTTCGCCGTCTCCCCCGTGTCCGGGTCCGTGTCCGTGTCCGCGTCCGGGTCCGCGGGGCGCGGGGCGTCGTCGGTGGCCCCGGACGCGGGGCGGGCGTGGTGCCACGGCGCGTCCTCGCTGCGCGCGGGTCGCGCCGGAGCGGAGGCGGCGGGTGCACCGGTGCCACCGGAGTCCGTGGCCGGGGTGCTACCGGTGGCAGGCGTGCTCCCGGTGGCAGGCACGTCACCCACGGCGCCCGGCGCCCGGCTCTCCGGGGCCTCTGTGTCCGGGGCCGTGGCCTCCGGTGCCCGGGCCTCGGAGGCCGTGCCCCGGGTCGCCGAAGCCTGGCTCGCGGAGCCCTCGCTCACGCTGCGCGCCCGGCGTACCGGGCGGTCGCCCGCGGCCCGTGGCGTGCGGGCCGGGCGGGCCGGGGCCGGTGGGAGCTGGCCCTTCTGCGGGCCCCACTCGTTGGGGTCGGGGACGCCGGGCGGCAGCATCTGGCGGCGCTTCGCGCCACCGTGGGACGCGGTCGACTCGCCCGGTTCCTTCGCGCCGGGCCAGGCCTTCACGACCCGGGCCGCCAGCACGAAGTCCTTGCGCAGCGGGTGCCCCTCGAAACCCTCGGGCAGCAGCAGCGGGGTCAGGTGCGGGTGGTCGGTGAAGGAAACGCCGAACATCTCGTGGGTCTCGCGCTCGTGCCAGCTCGCGCCCGCGTAGACCCCCACGGCGGTCGGCAGCTCCGGCGCGGTGTGCGGGACGGTGGTGCGTACCAGCAGGCGGCGGACGGTGCGCCCGTCGAGCGCGACCACGTGGGCGCAGACCCGGAAGCCGGTGTCGGGTTCGTCGACCGCGCTCAGCCAGTCGAAGTACGTGCAGCCCAGAGCGTCCCTGGCGGTCTCCAGCGCGGCGATCCAGGAAGCCGCGGGGACGTCCACGGTCAGCAGGTCGTAGCTGTGCTCGGCGGTCGCTTCCTCGCCGAAGAGTTCGGTGACGGCCTCGGGCAGCCGGTCGTACGCGTTCATGGTCACCGCCCGGTTCCCGGCGCCGGCGGCGGGGTGACAAGGCCGCTGGTCAGCTGGGCGGCGGACGGGGTGGCGTAGCGCTCGCCCAGCGACTCGCGGGCGATCTTCTCCTGGAGTTTCAGGATGCCCTGGAGCAGCGCCTCGGGGCGCGGCGGGCAGCCGGGGACGTAGACGTCGACCGGGATGATCTGGTCGACGCCCTTGGTCACCGCGTACGAGTCCCAGTAGGGGCCGCCGCAGTTGGAGCAGGCGCCGAAGGAGATGACGTACTTGGGCTCGGGCATCTGCTCGTACAGCCGCTTGACCGCGGGCGCCATCTTGTCGGTGACGGTACCGGACACGATCATCAGGTCGGCCTGGCGCGGCCCCGGTGCGAAGGGGATCACGCCGAGCCGGATGAAGTCGTGGCGGGCCATCGAGGCGGCGATGAACTCGATCGCGCAGCAGGCGAGGCCGAAGTTGAAGACCCACAGGCTGTAGCGGCGGCCCCAGTTGAGGACCACCTTCATGGGCTCGGGGGCCAGCCGGGAGAGCACGCCCAGACGGCGCGGTTCGGGCAGGAACTCGGGGGTGGCGGGGGTCGTCACGTCCATTCGAGGACTCCCTTCTTCCATGCGTAGAGGAGTCCCACGGCCAGGAAGCCGAGGAAGATGAACATCTCCACCAGCGTGGTCGCCCCGTAGCCGTCGGCGGCGAAGACCGTCGCCCACGGGAAGAGGAAGATCGAGTCGACGGCGAAGATCACGTAGAGGAAGCCGTACACGTAGTAGCGGACCTGGGTGTGGGCCCAGCCCTCGCCGACGGGGTCGACTCCGCACTCGTAGGTCAGCAGCTTCTCCGGCGTCGGCACCACGGGCCGCAGCAGCCGTCCGGCTCCGAAGGCCACGGCGACGAACAGCACGCCGACGACCGCGAGCACCCCGACCACCGCGTACGTGTGGAAGTAACCCGTGTGATCCGCCGCTTGTTCCGCTGCTCGTTCCGCCGCGAGAACGGTCGGTCCCGGCACGTCCGCTCCTCGCTCCCTGGGCCCTGTCAGCCGCCTCGTCCGTCACATTCGCCACATTCGACGATCTGTACGCACGGGAGTCTAGGCCCTGTTAAAGACTCGGTAAGCAGCCGCATCCGGCATCGAGTGCGTCACGGGGCCCGGCGCGGGGTGGGGTTATCCCTACTTCGTCCCACCCAGCTGCCCCATGGCATCCGCGGCCCCGGCCCGGCAGGCTTGGCCGTATGACCGCGACCAACTCCCGCCGGCTCGACTCCGAGCAGCTGCCGCCCGTGCGCTTCGCCTTCGACCGGCACACCTGGAAGGAGATCGCCCATCTGCTGTCCAATCTACCTGCGGCGATCCTCGGATTTGTTTACGTGGTGTTCATGGTTGCGGTGGGGAGCGGTCTCGCGGTCACCGTGATCGGGCTGCCGCTGCTCGCCGCCGGGCTGCTGGGTGCGCGACAGCTCGGCAAGCTGGAGCGGGCCCGCGCGCGGGCGCTGCTCGGCGTACGGGTCGAAGAGCCGAGCCCCTTGGCCGTCAGGCGCGACGGCAATCTGCTGTCGCGGCTGTGGATGAGCCTGAAGGACCCGGTGGGCTGGCGGACGGTGCTGTACGAGTTCATCCGGCTGCCGTGGGGGGTGCTGACCTTCTCCCTGGTGATGCCGAGCCTCTTCGTGCTGTGGCCGGTACTGCCCTACATCGCGCGGGGGCTGACCAATGCCGACCGGGCGATGGTGCGCGGCCTGCTCTCCCCGTCCGACGAGCTGGAGCGCAGGATCGCGGAGCTGGAGTCGGACCGCGGGGTGGTCGTGGACACCGCGGCAGCGGACCTGCGGCGGATCGAGCGGGATCTGCACGACGGAGCGCAGGCGCGGCTGGTGGCGCTGGCCATGGGACTCGGGCTGGCGAAGGAGAAGCTGCTCGAGGATCCGGACGCGGCGGCGGTGATGGTCGGCGAGGCGCACGGCGAGGTGAAGCTGGCCCTGCAGGAGCTGCGTGACCTGGCCCGGGGCATCCATCCCGCGGTGCTGACCGACCGCGGTCTGGACGCGGCGCTCTCCTCGATCGCCTCGCGCTGCACGGCGCCGGTCAAGGTCAATGTCGATCTGACCGAGCGGCCGGCCCAGGCCATCGAGGGCATCGCCTACTTCACGGTCTCCGAGCTGCTGCAGAACATCAGCAAACACGCCCGGGCACGCTCCGCCTCGGTGGAGGTCTGGCGGTCCGCCGACCGGCTGCTGATCCAGGTCCATGACGACGGGCAGGGCGGGGCGAGCCTCGACGCCGGTACCGGCATGGCGGGGCTGGCCGACCGGCTGGGCGCGGTGGACGGGCTGTTCGTGCTCGACTCCCCCGTCGGCGGGCCGACCACGGTGACGGCCGAGCTGCCCTGGCGCGACCGCGGCTGAGCGGGGCGGTCCCGCCGGAACAGCCCGGGGTGGGGAAAACCCCCGGTCGAAGACGGTGCTGCACCTCATGGCCGCCGTCCGCCCTGCCCAGCACGATGGACCTGTACGACGGGACACACGGCGTACGCAGACCCAAGCGATCAGCCAGTCGAGCAGAAACGGACGACGCCATGGCCACGGATTACGGCATGCGAACGCGGGACCACCGGATGCCTGCGGCGCTACGTGCACCGTTCGAGGGCCGCACCTGGCGCGAGTTCGGTTATCTGATGCTGTCGCTGCCGATCAGCATCGTGCTCTTCACCTTCGGCATCACCTTGTTCTCGCTGGGCGTCGGCCTGGTGATCACCTTCCTCGGTATCCCGGTGCTGGCCGCGGGTCTCGCGATGTGCCGCGGTTTCGGGGCGCTGGAGCGGGCCCGTGCCCGGGCACTGCTGCGGGTCGACGTCGCAGCCCCCGCCCCGGTGCGCGCACGCACCGCCGGTCTGCTGCCGTGGGTGGGCGCGGTGCTGAAGAGCGGGGCCTCCTGGCGTCATCTGGTGTATTCGCTGGCGCACTTCCCGTGGGCCGTCTTCGCCTTCTGCGTCTCGCTGCCCCTCTGGTTGTACGGCTGGGCGATGTTCACCTATCCGCTGTGGCAGTGGGTCTTCCCGATGTACACCGGTCAGGGTGGCCTCCAGCTGTACGGGGACACCTCGCACCGCATCTACCTGGACAATCCCTTCGAGATCACCCTGACCAGCCTGTCCGGTCTGCTCCTCGTCCTGGCCACCCCGTGGGTGATCCGTGGTCTCAGCGCAGTCGACCGGCTGCTGGTCATCGGGCTGCTCGGTCCTTCGCGGCTGGACACCCGGGTGACCGAGCTGGAGTCGGACCGCGGGGTGGTGGTGGACACCGCGGCAGCCGATCTGCGGCGGATCGAGCGGGATCTGCACGACGGAGCGCAGGCCCGGCTGGTCGCTCTCGCGATGGACCTCGGGCTGGCCAAGGAGAAGCTGACGGCCGATCCGGAGGCGGCCGCCCGGATGGTCGACGAGGCGCACGGCGAGGTGAAGATCGCCCTGCAGGAGCTGCGTGACCTGGCCCGCGGCATCCACCCCGCGGTGCTGACCGACCGCGGTCTGGACGCGGCACTCTCGGCGGTGGCCTCCCGCTGCACGGTGCCGGTGCAGGTGGAGGTGGATCTGCCGGCCAGGCCCGCTGCCGCCATCGAGGGCATCGCGTACTTCACCGTGTCGGAGCTGCTGCAGAACGTCAGCAAGCACGCCCGGGCGACCCGCGCGAGCGTGGACGTCTGGCGGGTGGAGAACCGGATCATGCTGCAGGTCGCCGACGACGGAACAGGTGGCGCGGACACCACGGCGGGCAGCGGGCTGGCCGGGCTGGCCGAGCGGCTGGACGCGGTGGACGGGCTGCTGGTGGTGGACTCGCCGGCCGGTGGGCCGACCACCGTGACGGCCGAGCTGCCCTGGCGCGACTGATCGGGTCGGCGAGCTCGTCACTGCCGGCACCGCCGCGAGGCAAGTCGTACCCGTTACTTGCTCTCGCGCCGCCCACTCGGCGCCCGATACTGGGATGCTGGGACGGACGGGGCGGGAACTAGGGAAAACGGGGGCTTCAGCGTCGTGGAGGACAGAGTGCGGGTGGTCATCGCCGAGGATTCAGTGCTGCTTCGAGAGGGCCTGACCCGGTTGCTGACCGACCTCGGTCATGACGTCGTCGCCGGCGTCGGGGACGCGGATGCGCTGATCAAAACGATCCAGGACCTGGCGGCGGAGGCTGCGCTGCCGGACGTGGTGGTCGCGGACGTACGGATGCCGCCGACCCACACCGACGAGGGCGTCCGGGCGGCGGTGCGGCTGCGCAAGGAGTACCCGGGGATCGGGGTGCTGGTCCTTTCGCAGTACGTCGAGGAGCAGTACGCGACCGAACTGCTGGCCGGGTCCAGCCGGGGCGTCGGCTATCTGCTGAAGGACCGGGTCGCCGAGGTCCGGGAGTTCGTCGACGCCGTGGTCCGGGTGGCCCAGGGCGGGACGGCGCTCGACCCGGAGGTGGTGGCGCAGTTGCTGGGCCGCAGCCGCAAGCAGGACGTGCTGGCCGGGCTGACGCCACGCGAGCGGGAGGTACTGGGGCTGATGGCCGAGGGCCGTACCAACTCCGCGGTCGCCCGGCAGCTGGTGGTGAGCGACGGGGCGGTCGAGAAGCACGTCAGCAACATCTTCATGAAGCTCGGGCTCTCCCCGAGTGACGGGGATCACCGTCGGGTGCTCGCGGTACTGACCTACCTGAACTCCTGAAGCGGCGAGAGCGTGACGGGAGGGGGCCGTCCGGCCGCCGACGTGCGGCTCCGGCGCGCGCCCGGCGGGCCCACCGGCGACCTCATGGAGTCGCTGTCGAAGAACGGGGGGTAGTGGAAACGTGACAAAAGCGGGCAAAAAAACGTCTCAAAAAGACGTCCAGCATATGAGCCTTCCCGGGAAGGCCACCCTTACCGACGTAGGGTGGTCCCCGGTGTGCCCGGCGGGCCGGGCGCGTCGGAGCAGCCGCCTCGAGGGAGGTCCAGTTCAGTGACCAGCCAGGTCAGTAGCCCAGCCGAGCAGGCCGACGGAGCCGATGAGGCCGCAGTCGGGGAACAGCGCGCCCCGCTTGCGAGTGACCAACTGCCGGAGAATTCGCCGCCCCCGCAGCAAGCCGAGGCCAAAGAGGTACGCCGTCTCAACCGAGTGATCATCCGGTTCGCCGGGGACTCGGGTGACGGGATGCAGCTCACCGGAGACCGTTTCACCTCGGAGACGGCGTCGTTCGGGAACGACCTGTCGACGCTGCCGAACTTCCCCGCGGAGATCCGCGCCCCCGCAGGCACCCTGCCGGGTGTTTCGTCGTTCCAGCTGCACTTCGCGGACCACGACATCCTGACGCCGGGTGACGCGCCGAACGTGCTGGTGGCGATGAACCCGGCAGCGCTCAAGGCGAACCTCGGCGATGTGCCACGCGGGGCGGACATCATCGTGAACACCGATGAGTTCACCAAGCGCCCGATGGCGAAGGTCGGCTATCAGACGTCGCCGCTGGAGGACGGTTCGCTGGAGGCGTACCAGGTTCACCCGGTGCCGCTGACGACGCTGACGATCGAGGCGCTGAAGGAGTTCGGGCTGCCCCGCAAGGAGGCCGAGCGGAGCAAGAACATGTTCGCGCTCGGGCTGCTGTCGTGGATGTACCACCGTCCCACCGAGGGCACCGAGCACTTCCTGCGGACGAAGTTCGCCAAGAAGCCGCAGATCGCCGAGGCGAACGTCGCGGCCTTCCGCGCCGGGTGGAACTTCGGCGAGACCACCGAGGACTTCGCGGTCAGCTACGAGGTGGAGCCCGCCACCGCGGCGTTCCCCACCGGGACCTACCGCAACATCTCCGGGAACCTGGCCCTGTCCTACGGTCTGATCGCCGCGAGCCTCCAGGCCGACCTGCCGCTCTACCTCGGCTCGTACCCGATCACCCCGGCCTCCGACATCCTGCACGAGCTGTCGCGGCACAAGAACTTCGGCGTGCGCACCTTCCAGGCCGAGGACGAGATCGCCGGGATCGGCGCTGCGCTCGGCGCGGCCTTCGGCGGTTCGCTGGCCGTGACCACCACCTCGGGTCCCGGGGTGGCGCTCAAGTCGGAGACGATCGGTCTGGCGGTGTCGCTGGAGCTGCCGCTGCTGGTCGTCGACATCCAGCGCGGCGGACCCTCGACCGGGCTGCCCACCAAGACCGAACAGGCCGATCTGCTGCAGGCCATGTACGGGCGCAACGGCGAGGCCCCGGTCCCGGTGGTCGCACCGAGGACCCCGGCCGACTGCTTCGACGCGGCCATGGACGCGGCCCGGATCGCCCTCACCTACCGGACCCCGGTCTTCCTGCTCTCCGACGGCTACCTCGCCAACGGCTCGGAGCCCTGGCGGATCCCGGAGATCGACGAACTCCCCGACCTGCGGGTGCAGTTCGCCACCGGACCCAACCATGAGCTGGCCGACGGCACCGAGGTCTACCACCCGTACAAGCGGGACCCCGAGACCCTCGCCCGCCCCTGGGCGGTGCCCGGCACCCCGGGGCTCGAGCACCGTATCGGCGGCATCGAGAAGCAGGACGGCACCGGCAACATCTCCTACGACCCGGCCAACCACGACTTCATGGTCCGCACCCGCCAGGCCAAGATCGACGGCATCCGGGTCCCCGACATCGACGTCGACGACCCTCACGAGAACACGCGCACCCTGGTGCTGGGCTGGGGCTCCACCTACGGCCCGATCACCGCGGCCGTCCGGCGGCTGCGCGCCGCGGGCACACCCATCGCACAAGCCCATCTGCGGCACCTCAACCCCTTCCCCGGCAACCTGCGAGAGGTCCTCGCGCGGTACGACAAGGTGGTGGTGCCGGAGATGAACCTCGGCCAGCTCGCCTCGCTGATCCGGGCCAAGTACCTGGTCGACGCGATCTCGTACAACCAGGTCAACGGAATGCCGTTCAAGGCCGAGCAGCTCGCAGACGTTCTCAAGGAGGCCAACGATGCCTGAGTCCCTGAAGCTGGTCCCCAAGGCCGAGGCCAAGCAGTCCATGAAGGACTTCAAGTCCGATCAGGAAGTGCGCTGGTGCCCCGGCTGCGGCGACTACGCCGTGCTCGCCGCCGTGCAGGGATTCATGCCCGAACTCGGCCTGGCGAAGGAGAACATCGTCTTCGTCTCCGGGATCGGCTGCTCCTCCCGCTTCCCGTACTACATGAACACCTACGGGATGCACTCCATCCACGGCCGCGCCCCGGCCATCGCCACCGGACTCGCCTCCTCCCGGCGGGACCTCTCCGTGTGGGTCGTCACCGGCGACGGCGACGCGCTGTCCATCGGCGGCAACCATCTCATCCACGCGCTGCGCCGCAACGTCAACCTCAAGATCCTGCTGTTCAACAACCGGATCTACGGGCTGACCAAGGGCCAGTACTCACCCACCTCCGAGCTCGGCAAGATCACCAAGTCGACGCCGATGGGCTCGCTCGACTCGCCGTTCAACCCGGTCTCGCTGGCCCTCGGCGCCGAAGCGTCCTTCGTGGCCCGCACCGTCGACTCCGACCGCAAGCACCTCACCAGCGTGCTGCGCGCCGCCGCCGACCACCCCGGCACGGCGCTGGTGGAGATCTACCAGAACTGCAACATCTTCAACGACGGCGCCTTCGAAGCCCTCAAGGACAAGGAGCAGGCCGAGGAGGCGGTGATCCGCCTCGAACACGGACAGCCGATCCGCTTCGGCACCGAGGCAGCACCCAAGGGGGTCGTGCGCGACCCCGCGACCGGCGACCTGGAAGTCGTCGCCGTCACGCCGGAGAACGAAGCCCGGATCCTGGTCCACGACGCCCACACCGCGTCCCCGACCACCGCCTTCGCGCTCTCCCGCCTCGCCGACGCCGACACCCTGCACCACACTCCCATCGGGGTGCTGCGCGATGTCGAACGGCCGGTCTACGACACCCTGATGGCCGACCAGCTGGAGACCGCCGTCGAGCAGAAGGGCAAGGGCGACCTCGCCGCCCTGCTCGCCGGCGGCGACACCTGGACGGTCGCCGGCTAGTACCGCACCCGCCCCCTGGGCCCGGTCCTGCTGTGGTCAGGACCGGGCCCTGTCGTATGTCTCGCGGGCCGTGAGCACCTCGTCGAGCCGCCGCTCGGTCCAGCGCGCCAGCCCCCACACCTGCTCGGCGGCCTCCCGCCCCAGCGCGGTCAGGGCGTAATCCACCCGCGGCGGGATCACCGGCTTGGCGTCGCGCGCCACGAAGCCGTCGCGCTCCAGCGTCCGCAGCGTCTGGGTGAGCATCTTCTCGCTGACTCCGCCGACCTCACGGCGCAGCTCGCCGAAGCGGTACGAGCGCTCCAGCAGGGCGGCGAGCACCAACACGCCCCAGCGGCTGGTGACATGTTCCAGCACCACCCGCTCCGGGCACATCGGACGGTCGACATCGGGCTTCGGGGTGGTTACGGCCATGCCGGTACCTTACTTCAAAGTGGGTACTTTCGTTTGGTTAGCGCTCTCCCTACAGTGGTGCGCGGACCGTACAGAGAACATCCGCAGGGAGAAAAATCATGGGTATCGTCGTCACCGGAGCCACCGGAGCGCTTGGCCGGCTCGTCATCGACGAGCTGCTGACCAAGGTCCCCGCCGACCAGGTCACCGCACTCGTCCGCAACAAGGAGAAGGCCGCGGAGCTCGCGGCGCGCGGCGTCGAGCTGCGGATCGCCGACTACGACGAGCCCGCCACGCTGGCCGGTGCCTTCCGGGCCGGCGACCGGGTGCTGCTGATATCGGCCAGCGAGGTGGGCCGCCGCATCCCGCAGCACACCGCGGTGATCGAGGCGGCAAAGGCGGCGGGCGTCGCCCAGCTCGCGTACACCGGCATTCTGGGCGGCCCGGACGCCGACTTCCAGCTGGCCGCCGAGCACAAGGTGACCGAGCAGCTGATCCTCGACTCCGGGCTGCCCCACACCTTCCTGCGCAACGGCTGGTACAGCGAGAACTACACCGCCAACCTCGCCCCGGTCCTCGAGCACGGCGCGGTGGTCGCCAACGCGGGCGAGGGGCGGGTCGCCTCCGCCGCCCGCGCCGACTACGCGGCCGCCGCGGCCGCCGTGCTGATCTCGGACGGCCACCTGGGCAAGGCGTACGAGCTGAGCGGCGACACCGCCTGGTCGTTCGCCGAGTACGCCGCCGAGGTCGCGAAGGCCACCGGCAAGGACATCACGTACACCGAGGTCCCGGGCGCCGTGCACCAGGAGATCCTGGTCGGCGCCGGTCTGCCGGACGCCTTCGCGGCGATCCTGGTGGACGTGGACTTCGCCATCGGGCGTGGCCTGCTGGCCGGTACCAGCGGCGATCTGGCCGCACTCATCGGCCGCCCCACCACCCCGATCGCCGCCACCATCGCGGACGCTCTCGCCTGACCGCTCCATCCCGCGCTGCACGGTCATGGCCGGTCATGACCGTGCAGCGATACGGACATGACAGCCGGCCTCCTCTGCCGTTACCTTCGTCTGGTTGTCGGACGAGATGCAGGGAGGGCCCGTGAAGGGGACCAGCGAACGGGCAGGGTTCCTGAACGGCGTGGCCGCCTACGCGATGTGGGGGCTCGTCCCGATGTTCTGGCCGCTGCTCAAACCGTCCGGCGCCATCGAGATCCTCGCCCACCGCATGGTGTGGTCGCTGGGTGTCGTGCTGATCGCCCTGCTGGTCATGCGCCGCTGGGCCTGGATCGGCGAACTGGTGCGCACTCCGCGCAGGCTGGGACTGGTCGCGGTGGCCGCGGTGGTCATCAGCATCAACTGGGGCGGCTACATCTGGGCGGTGAACGACGGCCAGGTCGTCGAGGCCTCGCTCGGCTACTTCATCAACCCGCTGGTCACCATCGCGATGGGCGTCCTGCTGCTCGGCGAGCGGCTGCGCCCCGCCCAGTGGGCGGCCGTCGGCACCGGTGTCGCCGCCGTGCTGGTGCTGGCCATCGGATACGGCAAGCCGCCGTGGATCTCGCTGATGCTGGCCTTCTCCTTCGCGACCTACGGACTGGTCAAGAAGAAGGTCAACCTCGGCGGTCTCGAGTCGCTGGCGGCCGAAACGGCCGTCCAGTTCCTCCCCGCCCTCGGCTATCTGCTCTTCCTCGCAGCACACGGCGACGCCACCTTCGGCACCCCGGCGCACGGCGCACTCCTCGCGTCCACCGGACTGGTCACCGCCATCCCGCTGGTCCTCTTCGGAGCGGCGGCGATCCGGGTGCCGCTGTCCACGATGGGCCTGCTGCAGTTCCTGACGCCGGTGTTCCAGTTCGGACTGGGCATCCTCTACTTCCACGAGGCGATGCCGCCGGAGCGGTGGGCGGGCTTCTCGCTGGTGTGGCTGGCGCTGACCGTACTCACCTGGGACGCGCTGCGAAACGCGCACCGGACGCGGGCCGAGGCGGTACGGCTGAAGACCGAGGCGCGGAACACGGGTGCGCCCACCGCCATGGAGACCACCCGCACGGACCCCGCCGCCGCGAACCCGCCCAGCACCGAATCGGCCGGCTGAGACCGAGTCAGGTCGCGCGCAGTGCCCTCAGCACATGGGCGATCAGGTCGGCGATCCTGGCCGGATCGTGCGGTTCCCTGCGCAGGGTGTGGCGGTAGTAGAGCGGCCCGTAGAGCAGCTCCACCGCCATCGCCAGGTCGGTGTCGGCGGGGAGCGCGCCCTGCGCCTGCGCACTGCGCAGGCGTGCCGTGCACGACTCGAGCCGCGGCCCGATGAACTGCTCCTGGACAGCTCTGGCCAGCTCGTCGTCATACTGGAGCTCGGTGAGGATCCCGGCGTACGCCGGCCCCAGCGGCGGGTAGGCGAGCAACCGCACCACGGCGGTCATCTGGGCCAGCAGATCCGCCGCCAGATCCCCCGTGTCGGGGAACGGCTTGGTCCGGATGACAGCGTTGTCCACCGCCTCCAGCAGCAGCGCGCCCTTCGAAGGCCACCACCGGTAGATCGTTTTCTTGCTCACCCCGGCCCGCGCGGCGATCCCCTCGATCGTGACACGGGCGTATCCCCGTTCGGCGCAGAGTTCCAGCGCGGCCGAGAGAATGGCCTGCTGCGATTTCTCGCTGCGGCGCGCGGGGTTGGGGACCAGGGGCACCTTAGTAGTCTATTCCGGAAGCTCTGGGGCGGACTATACGTAGCGTGTTGACAGCGGAAGGTGGACGGCCGAGAATAATCGCCGGGGAAACGGTACGTGTCGTGTCGAGCCGCGTCGGGGGACGGCTTCTCGGTACGGCACGTGCCCTCCTCCCGTGCTGTGACCCTCGTGCTGTGATCCTGGGTGCCGACATCCTCAGGCCGCGATGTCCTTCGCCGTGAACCGGGCCCAGGCCGCCGAGCCGAACACCACCGCGTACAGCCCCTGCAGACCGAGGTTCCTGATCACCTGGTCCCAGTAGACCGGTGCGCGCAGCAGGTCCGCGAAGGACAGCCAGTAATGCGGGAAGAGATAGGGCTGGATGGCGTGCAGCTGCGGGATACCGTCCAGGATCTGCACGGTGATCAGCAGCCCGACCGTCGCTGCCATCGCGGCGATGCCGCTGTTGGTGAGCGTGGAGATGAACAGGCCCAGCGCAGCCACCCCGATCAGTGAGCCGGCCACGACCACCGCGATGAGCAGAGCGCGGCCCAGCCCGTCCAGGAACGAGATCTGGGTGCCGGAGATCGTCGTCACCTCGCCCAGCGGGAAGAGCAGCGCACCCACCACGAGCGCCGCGACGGCCACCACCAGGGTCGCGACCAGGCAGAAGGCCAAGGTGCAGGTGTACTTGGCGAGCAGCAGCCGGGTCCGGCCGGCCGGCGCCACCAACAGGTAGCGCAGCGTGCCCGCGCTCGCCTCGCCCGCGATCGCGTCACCTGCGATGACTCCGATCGCCATCGGCAGGAAGACCGGCAGGGTCGCCGCGAGGGCCGCGAACACCAGGAAGAGACCGTTGTTGGTGATCTGGGTGAGGAACGCGGGACCCGCACCGCCGCCGTCGACCGTCGAGCCGTTGTCGGCCTGCCACTTCACGGCGATCCCGATGAGCACCGGCATCGCGGCCAGCACCGCGAGCAGGACGAGGGTGCGGCGGCGCCGGAAGGTGATGGTCAGCTCCGACCGGAACAGCCCCAGCGACCAGCGCGGCTTCACCGCGCCGGTCGCCGGCACCGCGGCCGCCGCCGCGTGCTCCGGATCGGCTTCAGCCTGCGACATCGAAGCCCTCCCCGGTGAGTGCGACGAAGGCGTCCTCCAGCGAGGCCCGCTCGACCCCGAAGGCCCTGACCCGGACGTCCGCCCTGACGAGTGCGGCATTCAGGTCGGCCGGTTCGGTCTCGTCGGACGGAAGTTCACCGCTGACCCGGTTCTCGGCGACGACCACGTCGCGGACGCCCAGTTCCTTGAGCACCCTCGCCGCCTCGCCCGGATCCGGTGTGGTGACCATGAGACGACCGCGGGTCGCCAGGTCGCCCACCGGGCCCTGGGTGATCAGCCGTCCCTGTGCCATCACGGCGGCGTGCGTGCAGACCTGTTCGATCTCGTCGAGCAGGTGCGAGGAGAGGAACACGGTGGTGCCGTCACCCGCGAGTTCCCGGACCAGGATCCTGATCTCCCGCATGCCCTGCGGATCCAGTCCGTTGGTCGGCTCGTCCAGCACCAGCAGCCGCCGGGGCTGAAGCAGCGCCGCGGCCAGCCCGAGCCGCTGCTTCATCCCGAGCGAGTACGCCTTGGCCTTCTTCCCCGCCGCCGGCCCGAGCCCGACCCGGTCCAGCGCGGCCTCGACCCGGGCACGCCGGGTGCGGGGGTCGGCCTCCGGGTCGGCGGAGTCGTAGCGGACCAGGTTGTCGCGCCCGGAGAGAAATCCGTACAGCGCCGGCCCCTCGATGAGCGCGCCCACCCCGGGCAGCACGGTGCGGGCGGCGCGGGGCATCGGCTGCCCCAGCAGCCGGGCCGAGCCGGAGGTCGGCTCGATGAGCCCCAGCAGCATCCGGATGGTGGTGGTCTTGCCGGACCCGTTCGGCCCGAGAAACCCGAAGACGCTGCCCCGGGGGACGGTGAGGTCGAGGTGATCCACGGCCAGCCCCCCGTCGCGGAAACGCTTGGTGAGGGCGTGGGTTTCGATCACCGCCTCTGCGGTGGCGGCTGCCTGCATGGGGATCCTCGGGTCGAGGTGGCCTCACACTCCCCCGGACTCCGTCCGGGGGTACCCCCAGGCCGGGCTGGTTCTGGCTGACGTCGGCCATATCCAGCCCGTCCGGCGTGTGAGGAGCGGGGTCCGGGGCGGAGCCCCGGCTACTTCGCGGCGTCAGCGGCCCGCACCAGCGCGTCCTTGTTCACCGTCCCCACGAACACCTTGCCGTCGTCCGTGATCAGCGCGTTCACCAGCCGGGTGTGGAACACCATGCCCGAGCCGAACTTGCCGCTCACCTTGTCACCGAGCGAGTCCAGGAAGCCCTGCGCCGCGGCCGGCACGTCGCCCTTCTTCCCGGCGGCCCCGGAGCCCAGCGCCCCGAGCCCCTGGCCACTGCCCGTGTCGAGCCGGGCCACCGACGTCCAGCCCTTGCCGATGACGTTCAGACCCTTGAAGCCGTCCGGAACGGCGGGCGTCGGGTCGCTCTTCGGCGCCTGGCGGGTGTCGCCCTCGGTCACCTTCGCGCCCTTGGGCGGCGTGAACGTGAAGGCGGATGCGGCCGGTTTGCCGAAGTCGACCTTGGTGAAGCCCACGTCGATCGCGGCCTTGCCTCCCCCGCTCGGGGTGAGGGTGAACCGCAGCGGGGTGCCGGTCTTCGCGTCGACCGCGACCCGGATGGAACCGATCGTCGAGCCGGACTGCTTCGGCTTGATGAGCAGCTGGTAGGCATCCCGGCCCGCCACCTGGGCCGTGCCGTCGACGCTCACCGAGGTGGTCGGACCGGCGGCCTTCAGCGCCTCGTCGGCGAACGCCTTCGGCGTGGTCGGCAGCTTGTCGGTACCGGCCTTCGGTGTGTCCCGGGCCGGCTGCTCGGCGGACTTCTCGTGGTACGCCTGGTTCGACTTGCTGTCGTAGGCCCAGAGTTGCCGGCCGTTGTGGATCACGCTGTACTCGGCGGCGGAGTCCAGGATGGAAACCCGCTGCTTGTCGGGGCCGTCGGCCGCCACCCGCAAGGTGTGCGTACCGGAAGCGAGTTCCATCAGTTTGCCGTCCGGTGCGGCGCTCGCGCCGCCCTTGTCGCCGCTGCCGCTCGCGCCGCCCGGGAGGAACGATCCGGCCATTCCGCCGAGCGAGGGCAGACCGAGGTCCGTGCTGACCTTGACGGTGCCGGAGAGCTGCTGGGTGTCCGACGCGGCGATCTTCTCGACCAGTTGCTGTGCGGTGATCTTCGGCAGACTCGGATCGCCCGAGCTGGCGAGCGCCGGGACGAGACCGATCGTCACCGCCGCGACCCCCGCGACCGCGACCGGTACGAGATAACGCGTCGCCTTCCGGCGGCCCGCGACCAGGTCCCTGGCCTCTTCGGTGTCCTGTGCGCTGTCGTTCGGTGCCATGTGTGCCCTACCTCCGTGGTCGGCGGCGATCCGTCCGCGTGCGTGCGTCCACCCCGCGCCGCCATTCTCACCCGAATTGGTGGGGTGTGGTGCTATCCATCTCACCAAAATGCCCGCCGGTAGGCGTCAGCCCCCGGGAGCAACTCCACGTACTGCTCCGGTATGACAGCGGGCCCCCGGGGGGCCGTCCGTCCCGTAGGGGCTCACCCGTTCGGCGCGTCCCCGGTACGGTCACCCGATCGGGCGTCAGCAAGCAGCTGTCAGCCCACCCGGTGCACCACGGCACCGCAGAGCTCCTCGAGGGCGGTCTTCGCGGAACACTCGCGCAGCGGCGCCAGTGACGCCCTGGCCTCCTCGGCGTACCGCACGGTGTCCCGGCGGGCCTGTTCCAGTGCCGGATGCGTCCGCATCAGGCGCAGCGCCTCGGCGCACCGGGCGTCGTCCGTGAGGTCTCCGTCGAGCAGTTCGACCAGAGCCAGGTCGTCCGGCCTGGCATGTGCGGAAGCCTGGGCGCGCAGATGGAGTACCGGGAGTGTCGGAATGCCCTCGCGCAGGTCCGTACCCGGCGTCTTGCCCGACTCGTGGCCGTCGCTGGCGATGTCCAGGACGTCGTCGGCCAGCTGGAACGCCGTGCCGAGCCGCTCGCCGTACTGGGTGAGGATGTCCACGACCCCCTCGTCGGCGCCGGACATCATCGCGCCGAAACGCCCGGAGACCGCGACCAGCGAGCCGGTCTTGCCGGCGATCACGTCGAGGTAGTGCCCGACCGGGTCGCGGCCGTCCTGCGGTCCCGCGGTCTCCAGGATCTGGCCGGTCACCAGTCGCTCGAAGGCCTCGGCCTGGATCCGCACCGCCTCGGGGCCGAGGTCGGCCAGGATGTGGGAGGCCCTGGCGAAGAGGAAGTCTCCGGTCAGGACGGCGACGGAGTTGTCCCAGCGGGCGTTGGCGCTGTCCACCCCGCGCCGGACATCCGCCTCGTCCATCACGTCGTCGTGGTACAGCGTCGCCAGATGGGTCAGCTCGACCACCACGGCGGAGGGCACGACGCCGGGTGCGTAGGGATCTCCGAACTGCGCGGCCAGCATCACCAGGAGCGGACGGAAGCGCTTGCCCCCGGCGCGTACCAGATGCTGCGCGGCCTCGGTGATGAAAGGGACCTCGCTCTTGGTGGCGTCGAGCAGCCCGGCCTCGACGGCCGCCAATCCCGCCTGGACATCGGCCTCAAGTACCTGGTCCCGCACGCTCAGCCCGAACGGCCCGACGACGGTCACGAGGGGATCTCCTGTCTGCTGACGATCACACGGATTGTCGATGTGTCGCTGTCCGCACTCAAGTCAGCGTATCCGGTCGGCTTTCGATCACCATGAGCGCCTGCCCGCCCATCTCGAGCACAGACCGAGGGCGGCCGGTATGTTCGAAATGAGCAGATTTGAAGTGGAGTATTTCATTTGTCAGGAACCGAGCTCCGCCTCCGGACCGACTTCCCGTACGAGACGCGCCGCGAAGACGTGTGGATCCCCCTGACGGACGGCACCCAGCTGTACGCACGGATCTGGCGGCCGATCGCCGAGGAGCCGGTCCCCGCGCTGCTCGAATACCTCCCTTACCGGCTCAGCGACTGGACGGCGCCGCAGGACTGGCAGCGGCACCCCTGGTACGCGGGCCACGGCTACGCCTCCGTACGGGTGGATGTCCGCGGCCACGGGAACTCCACCGGTCTGGCGGGCGACGAGTACGACGCGCAGGAGCTGGCCGACGGGGTCGCCGTGGTCGAGTGGCTGGCCGAGCAGCCCTGGTGCACGGGCCGGGTCGGCATGTTCGGGATCTGCTGGGGCGGCTTCAACTCGCTGCAGATCGCGTCGCTGGCGCCGGAACCGCTGAAGGCGGTCGTCGCGGTCTGCTGCTCCGACGACCGCTACGACAACGACGTGCACTACATGGGCGGGTCGGTGCTGGCCATCGACATGCACGCCTGGGCGGCGACGATGCTCACCCACGTGTCGCGCCCGCCGGACCCCGCCCGGGTCGGATCGGTGTGGCGGGACATGTGGCTCAACCGGCTGGAGTCAGTCGACCCCTTCCTGCACACCTGGCTCGCCCATCAGACCCGGGACGCCTACTGGAAGCACGGCAGCGTCTGCGAGGACTACTCGTCCGTTCGGGCGCCGGTCCTGGCGGTGGGCGGCTGGCACGACCCCTACCGGGACGCCGTGCTGCGCCTGGTGGAGCAGCTGGATCCGTCCCGGGTCCGCGGCCTGATCGGGCCGTGGTCGCACCACTACCCGGACAAGGGCCGGCCGCCGGGCCCGGCGATCGGCTTTCTGCAGGAGACGCTGCGCTGGTGGGACCACCATCTGAAGGGTGAAGAGACCGGGGTGATGGCGGAACCCCTGCTGCGTTGCTGGATCAGCGAATCGCACCCGCCGGCCACCACCTATCCGGAGTTGCCGGGCCGCTGGGTCAGCGAACCGTCCTGGCCGTCCCCGCACGTCACGCCGGTCTCCTACGCCCTGCAGGGCGAGCCGATGCCGGTCAACTCGCCGCAGCACACCGGCCTGGACGCCGGACGCTTCTACCCGTACGGCAACGAGTCCGATCTGCCGCCCGACCAGCGGGAAGAGGACGCGAAATCCGTCTGCTTCGAATTCCCGGTCCGGCAGGCGCCGATCGAGATCCTGGGCCGGCCCTCGGTCCATCTGACCGTGCGCTGCACCGTGCACACCGGGCAGGTCATCGCCCGCCTCTGCGACGTGGCACCGGACGGCTCGTCCACGCTGGTCACCCGCGGCGCCCTCAACTTCTCCGCCCGGCACAGCCGCAGCCGCTCCGACGCCTGGGAGCCCGGCAGCACCGAACCCGTCGCCTTCGAGCTGAACGCCATCGGCCACACCTTCCCGCCGGGCCACCGCATCCGGCTCGCGGTCTCCTCGGCGTACTGGCCCTGGATCTGGCCCCAGCCGGACTCGGCGAAGGGCTGGACCCTCGATCCCGCGGCTTCCACCCTGGAGCTGCCGATCCGCGCGCCGGTCACCGAGGACCACATCACCTTCGACATCCCCGAGGAGTCCCCGCCGCTTCCGGTGATCCGCCCCGACCGCGCCCGCCATGACCGGCCGCAGCGCCGGGTCGTCCGCGACGTGGCGGAGCGCACCTGGCGCCTGGAGGTGGACCCGCAGTACGGAGGCACCCGGATCTATCCGGACGGCCTGGAGTACACCGAGGACGTGCTCGACACCTACACCATCCACGAGACGGATCCGCTGTCCGCGCACACCCACTCCGACTGGGCCGTCAGACTGCACCGCCCGGAGACGGGCTGGGACGTGCGGATCGAGACGCACTCCGACATCACCTGCGACGCGCAGGACTTCATCACGTCGAACGAGGTGGTGTGCCGGGAAGGGGACACCGTGGTGTTCCAACGGTCCTGGGCCAAGCGGATCCCGCGCACGGCGGGGTGACGGGAACGGGATGACCGGGCATGGGCAACGGGGTGACGGCAGTGGGGTGACGGGGCGCGGGCGGTGGGGTGACGGGCCTCGCGCAACCGCCGCCGCCGTCGACGTAACGTGTCCTTACCCGGACCCGAAAGCGAGGCAGCACCCATGCCCGAGCAGAGCCCGCTCGACCTGCCCGAAGGCGATCCCTTCGGCCCGCACAATCTGCCCTACGGCGTCTTCTCCACCCCCGAAGAGCCCGACCGGCGCCGGGTGGGCGTGCGCATAGGCGGTCATGTACTGGACGCGGGAGCGGCAGCGCTCGCGCTGGGGTCTCCGTACAGCAGGCTGCTCGCCCACCCCACCCTCAACCCGCTGCTCGCCGCGGGCCGTACCGCCTGGCGCGACGTACGGCGGGCGCTCACCGCCTGGGTCACCGTCCCGGCGCACCGCGCGGACATCGAGCCGTTGCTGCATCCGCTGGCGTCCGTCACGCTGCACCTCCCCTACGAGGTTGGCGACTACGTCGACTTCTACGCCAGCGAGCACCACGCCACGAACGTGGGCAGGATCTTCCGGCCCGACTCGGCGCCGCTGACCCCCAACTGGAAGCATCTGCCGATCGGTTACCACGGCCGCTCGGGCACGGTGGTCGTGTCGGGCACGGAGGTGGTCCGTCCCGCAGGCCAGCGCAAGGCGCCGTCCGAGCCTGCCCCGGTCTTCGGCCCCTCGGTCAAGCTCGACATCGAGGCGGAGGTCGGCTTCGTCGTCGGTGTGCCGTCCGAGCGGGGCAGGCCGGTCGCGCTGGCCGACTTCCGCGAGCACGTCTTCGGCATCCAGCTCCTCAACGACTGGTCCGCGCGCGACATCCAGGCCTGGGAGTACGTCCCGCTCGGCCCCTTCCTCGGCAAGTCCTTCGCCACCTCGGTCTCGGCCTGGGTCACCCCGCTGGAAGCCCTGGACGCTGCCCGGATCGCCCCCCCGACCCGTGAACTCCCGCTGCTGCCCTATCTCGACGACGCAACAGCCGACGAACCCGGTGGCCTGGACCTGCACCTGTCGGTGACGGTGAACGGGCATCAGGTGTCGCAACCGCCGTTCGCCGGCATGTACTGGACGGCCGCGCAGATGCTGGCCCACACGACGGTCAACGGAGCGTCGCTGCGCACCGGCGACCTCTTCGGGTCCGGCACGGTCAGCGGACCGGACCCGGACCAGCGCGGCTCGCTCCTCGAACTCACCTGGAACGGCACCGAACCGCTCGACCTGCCGCAGGGCAAGCGGACATTCCTGGAGGACGGCGACGAGGTCACTCTGGCGGCCTGGGCGCCCGGCCCCGACGGCACCAGGGTCGGCATCGGCGAGGTGACGGGAAGGGTCGTGCCGTCACCATGAGCCAGACGGAGCCGACCCTCCCCGAGGAACTCCTGCTGCTCGCCCTGGACCCGCAGCGGGGCAAGCCGTACTGCCGCAACCGTTTCCTTCAGTACGGGATGGCCGGCGCGGCCCTGGCCGAACTCGAACTCCAGGGCCGGGTCACCGGGTCGCGCGGCCGGGTGCAGGTGACCAACCCGCTCACGCCGCCCGACCCGCTCCTCGCTCAGGTGCTGGCGACCTTGCGGGCCCCGGACAAACGCCGGTTCGCCGGCGGCGTCGGCACCCGGAGCTGGATCCGGCGCACCGGTCGGCAGGTGGAGGGCCTGTACCTGGACCATCTGGTCAAGTACGGCGTGCTGCGCCGCGAGACGCACCGCTTCCTGGGCCTGTTCCCCTACCACCGCCATCCGGCGGGCCCGGACAGCTGGGCTCCGCACGCCCGGTCCCGCTTCGCCGCGGCGGAGGCAGCCGGCTTCCCGGACCGCCGGAGCCGACTGCTGGCCGGCTTCGCGGCGGCGACGGGACTGGCCCGGACGATCGCCCACGGGGGCAGGCCCTCGCGGGCGGCGATGCGGGTGTTCGTACGGGAGGAGTGGGCGCCGCAAGCGGTGCACCGCAATGTCGTGCAGGACAAGTCGAACCAGGCAGGCGGGGGCT
The DNA here is from genome assembly GCF_040689485.1 of Streptomyces sp. NPDC051322. Taxonomy (NCBI): domain Bacteria; kingdom Bacillati; phylum Actinomycetota; class Actinomycetes; order Kitasatosporales; family Streptomycetaceae; genus Streptomyces; species Streptomyces sp. NPDC051322. Next base: position 265,373 of record NZ_JBFBAK010000010.1, read on the forward strand.
GAAGCGGGCGCCGCACCGGGCGCCGCCGCTCAGGCCGGTTCGGCGGCGCCCGGGTCCGCCAGCACCTCCAGCACGCCCTCCCCGTAGGTCGCCAGCTTCTTCTCGCCCAGACCCGCGATCCCGCCGAGCTCGGAGAGCGACGCGGGCCGGACGGTGGCGATCTCCCGCAGCGTCGCGTCGTGGAAGATCACATACGCCGGCACGCCCTGCTCCTTGGCCTGCCTGCCGCGCCAGGCGCGCAGCGCCTCGAAGACCGGGACCGCCTCCTGCGGCAGGTCCGCGGCGGCAGCCTTCGCCTTCCGCTCACTCTTGGCGGCCCTCGCCGCCACCGGCTTCTCGGGCTCCTTGCGCAGCCGGACCTCCCGCTCCCGGGCCAGCACCGAGCCGCTGGCCGGGGTCAGCACCAGCGTGCCGTACTCACCCTCGACGGCCAGCAGGCTCTGGGCCAGCAACTGCCTGACCACGCCCCGCCACTGACCCTCGGACAGGTCGTCCCCAACGCCGAAGACCGAGAGCTGGTCGTGGTCGAACTGGATGACCTTGGCGGTCTTGCGGCCGAGCAGGATGTCGATGATCTGACCCGTCCCGAACTTCTGCCGGCGCTCGCGCTCCAGCCGGACCACCGTGGAGAGCACCTTCTGCGCGGCCACCGTCCCGTCCCAGGTCTCCGGCGGACTGATGCAGGTGTCGCAGTTCCCGCAGGCGGGGGCGACCGCCTCCTGGCCGAAGTACTGGAGGAGCCGGCCCCGCCGGCAGTCGGCCGTCTCGCAGAGCGCCAGCATCGAGTCGAGATGGGCTGCGGCCCGGCGGCGGAAGGTGTCGTCACCCTCCGAGCCCTGGATCATCTTCCGCTGCTGGACGACGTCCTGCAGCCCGTAGGTCATCCAGGCGGTCGACGGCAGTCCGTCGCGACCGGCGCGACCGGTCTCCTGGTAATAGCCCTCGACCGACTTGGGCAGGTCGAGGTGGGCCACGAACCGCACGTCCGGCTTGTCGATACCCATCCCGAAGGCGATGGTCGCCACCACCACCAGGCCCTCCTCGCGCAGGAAGCGGGACTGGTGCACGGCGCGGGTGCCGGCGTCCAGGCCCGCGTGGTAGGGCACCGCCTCGATGCCGTTGTCGCAGAGGAATGCGGCGGTGCGGTCGACGGACGCGCGCGAGAGGCAGTAGACGATGCCCGAGTCCCCCGCGTGCTCCTCCTTCAGGAAGGCGAGCAGCTGTTTCTTCGGGTCGTTCTTCGGCACGATCCGGTACTGGATGTTGGGCCGGTCGAAGCCCGCCACGAAGTGCCGGGCGTGCGGCATGCCGAGCCGCTGGGTGATCTCCTGATGGGTGGCCCGGGTGGCGGTGGCCGTCAGGGCGATCCTCGGCACGTCGGGCCAGCGCTCGCCGAGCATCGACAGGGCCAGGTAGTCGGGCCGGAAGTCGTGGCCCCACTGAGCCACGCAGTGTGCCTCGTCGACTGCGAAGAGTGAGATCCTGGCCCGGCCCAGCAGCGCGACGGTGGCCTCGACCCGCAGCCGCTCCGGCGCCAGGTAGAGCAGGTCCAGTTCCCCGGCGAGCAGCTCGGCCTCCACCGTGCGCCGCTGGTCGAGGTCCTGGGTGGAATTGATGAAGCCGGCCCGGACCCCGAGCGCGCGCAGCGCGTCCACCTGGTCCTGCATCAGCGCGATCAGCGGCGAGATGACCACACCCGTGCCGGGTCTGACCAGGGCGGGGATCTGATAGCAGAGCGACTTACCGCCACCGGTCGGCATCAGCACCACGGCGTCCCCGCCGTCCAGCACCTGCCGGATGATCGCTTCCTGCTCGCCGCGGAAGGCGTCATACCCGAAGACCCGGTGCAGAGTCTCCAGGGCTTCACCCCGTGCACCCGCCGCTTCGCGCTGTGCAGCCGCCGCTTCGCTGTGTGTGCGCTCCGCCACCGCCTCGCCGCTCCCGCTCATCGTGTCGTCCCCCGTCGTACTCGTCCCTTGCCCGTCCCGCCGGTCACTCCAGCCACGATAGGGTCCCGCACCGACATCACCCGACGCTCCGGCCACCGACCGGCTCACGAAGTGAGACGGAAGATGGGACCCGTCGTGGCAGATCTGCCACAGCGGGCCGCAAAATCCCAGTTCAGACCCCCTGCCCGGAGTTCAGCCGGTGGCGCAACACTGCTGCAACACCAGTGGTGACCAACCGTCGGTATGGTCCACCGCATGCCAGCCGAACGCATCCCTGAGCACGCCGCGCCGGTCTCCGCCGCGCGTCGGCGGCGGCTGCGCGCGGACCAGGCACGACAGCTCGCCGACCTGCTGCGCCGCCAGGTACTCACGGGCGGCTTTCCCGGTGGCGTACTGCCGCTGGAGAACGTCATCGGCGCCGACTACCGGATGTCCCGCAATACCGTCCGACAGGCGCTCGACCTGCTGCGCGCGGAGCAGCTCGTCGAGCGGCAGCCGGGCGTCGGCACCGTCGTGGTCTGCGAGAAGTACTCGCACGGCCTGAACAGACTGCAGGGGCTCGCCGAGACCCTGCTCGAGCACGGGCAGGTCACCAACGAGGTGCGCACCGTGTGTCCGGTCCCCGCGCCCGCCCCGGTCGCCGGAAGGCTGGGGGTTCCCGAGCACGCCGACGTGCTCTACATCGAGCGGCTGCGCCGCCTCAACGGACTGCCGCTCTCCCTCGACCTCACCTACATCCCGATGGACATCGGGTCCGGGCTGCTGGGCTGCGACCTGGAGAACACAGACGTCTTCCGGCTCCTGGAAAGGCTCACCGGACAGACGCTGGGCACCGCCGAGATCACCCTCGAGGCCGTCAATGCCGACGCGCACTCGGCCGCCGTACTGCACGCCCCGCGCGGCGCCGCCGTGCTGATGCTGGAACGACTCACCCACCTCTCCGACGGCCGGCCCGTCGACCTGGAGTTCATCCGCTTCCGCGGTGACCGGATCTCCATGAGCGGGCTGCTCCACCGCACCCACTGACCGCCCTCGCACCCCTTTCCAGGAGACAGCTGTGCCTCTGGTCCCCCAGCGCGGCGACGTACCCGTGACCATCGACGAGTCGAAGTGCATCGACGGCTGCACGCTGTGCGTCGAGATGTGCCCTCTCGACTCCCTCGCGATCCATCCGGACAGCGGCAAGGCGTACATGCACGTGGACGAGTGCTGGTACTGCGGCCCGTGCGCCGCCCGCTGTCCCACCGGTGCGGTCTCGGTGAACATGCCCTACCTGCTCCGGTGAAAGGCGCCGACCCCCATGCGACGTAAAGCGATTCCCTTGATCCCACTGCTGGTCACCGCCCTGCCCCTGGCGCTGGTGGCGGGCTGCGGCGGGACGGCCAACGCTGGCGACAGCCGTACGGTGAACGTCACCGTCGGATACCAGTCCAAGACCATCAACACGGTGACCGCGGGCACCCTGCTGCGCTCGCTCGGCTCCTTCGAGAAGGAACTGACTGCCCAGGGCAAGCGCGACGGCATCACCTACAAGGTCGACTGGCAGGACTACGCCACCGGCGCGCCGATCACCGCCCAGATGACCGCGGGGAAGATCGACATCGGATCGATGGGTGACTTCCCGCTGCTGATCAACGCCGCCCGCGGCAGACAGCTGAACCGCCCGACCAGGCTCGTCTCGGTCACCGGTTACAACCTGCGCGGCGGCCTCAACACCATTGTCACCAAGCCCGGTTCGAAGCTCACCTCGCTGGCGGACCTGCGCGGCAAGAACGTTTCCACCAGCATCGGCTCGGCGGCGGACGGCACACTTGTACGGGCGCTCCAGCGGGCGGGCATCAACTCCGAGAAGGACATCCACAAGCTCAACCAGCAGCCGGCCGTCGGGGCTTCCGCCCTCCAGGCGGGCAGTGTGGACGCTCTCTCGCAGTTCGTGGCCTGGCCGGGGCAGCTGGCGTTCGAGAACAAGGCGACGGCCCTGTACGACGGGGCGACGCTGAATCTGCCGACCTTCCACGGGGTCACCGCCAGTGAGAGCTTCGCGAAGAAACGCCCCGCCGTACTGAAGGCCTTCCTGCGCGCACAGATCACCGCGACCGACTATCTGCGCCAACACCCGGTGCAGGCCGCGGAAAAGGTCGCATCGGCGACCGGCCTGCCCGCCGAGGCCGTCTACCTCTACAACGGCGCGAACGGCATCGCCACCTTCGACCCGACCATCAAGCCACAGCTCGTCGCTGCCCTCAAGAAGGACGTCTCGATCCTCGAGGCCGAGGATCTGGTCGGCGACGTGGACGTCGACGGCTTCGTCGACGACCGTTATGTGAAGGCCGCTTACGGAGCCGGATACGCGAAGCAGCTCGCCGCCACCGGCCCCACGCCGCACAGCGAGGTCTGGCTGAAGGGTGCCACCCGGACCGAGCGGTTCGACTCACCTGCCCTGGCCCTCCGTTATGCGGCGCAGCACCCCGGACGGGTCCGCGCGACCTACGTACCCGACGCCACCACGGGCACCCTCTGGTTCGCCGACCACGCGGTCTGGGTACGGGACGGCGCCCAGCTGAAGCCGTTCGTCACAGCCGCGACGGCCCATTCCTACACAGCGGCTCATCCCGGCGCCCAGCAGGTCTCCTACGCCGCGGCGCGGGCGCAGGCTGGGAGGGCGTCATGAGGCGATATGCGCTGCGCGCGCTGTCGCTGGCGGTGGCGCTGGGGCTGTGGCAGCTGCTGACCAGTCGGCACATCAATCTGTGGCTGCGCTTCGAACAGTTCCCGACGGTGGTGGACGTCACCAGGGAGTTCGGTCACCGGCTGTCCAGCGACACGTACTGGACGGACCTCACCGACAGCCTCACCCGCATCGTCCTCGGCTTCGTCCTCGCAGCCGTCGCCGGCGTCACCGTCGGTACGGCCGTGGCCCGCTCCCGTACCGCCGCCGACCTGCTCGGACCGGTACTGGAAGTGCTGCGTCCCATTCCGGCCATCGCCCTGGTACCGGTGGCGATCCTGATGTTCCCCAGCAACGAGCAGGGCATCGTCTTCATCACCTTCACCGCGGCCTTCTTCCCCGTCATGGTCTCCACCCGGCATGCGGTCGGCGCACTTACCCCGGTCTGGGAGGAGGCCGTCCTGACCATGGGCGGCGGGCGCAGCCGGGTGCTGGCATCGGTGGTGCTGCCCGGCGCGCTCCCCGGAATCTTCAGCGGCCTCTCGGTCGGGATCGGCGTCTCATGGATCTGCGTGATCTCGGCGGAGATGATCTCCGGCGAGTACGGGGTCGGTTACCGCACCTGGCAGGACTACACGGTGGTGAACTACCCCGGGGTCTTCGTCGGCATGGCGAGCATCGGCCTGCTGGGCTGGCTGACATCGACGGCTGTCGAGCAACTGGGGCGGCGGTTCACGGGGTGGTTGCCGCGGGTGGAGTCCGGGGCGCGGGCCACTGACCAGGTGGCGCCGTCCCGGCGTCCCCGCGGAGGCGGGGACCGGGGCGGTGCTCCGGGGCGGGAAGGGGCCGGTAGGGGAAAGCCCCGCGCAGCGGCCCACCGCACCCCCACCGACCAGGAGGCGTAACCCATGACCACATCGCCGGAAACGGTCCTCTCCCCCGCGAAGACCACCCACCGCGGCGCCCACCTCGCCCTGAAGGACGTCACCCTGGGCCGCCCCACCGCCCCCGTCATCGACCATCTCGCCCTCGACATCCAGCCCGGTGAGATCCTCACCGTCGTGGGCCCGTCGGGCTGCGGCAAGTCCACCCTGCTGCGCACGCTCGCCGGACTGCTCCCGCCGCTCGGCGGGACCGTCACCCAGGACGGCCGCCCGGTCACCGGGCCATCCGCCGACCGGGCGCTGGTGTTCCAGGAGGACGCCCTGCTGCCCTGGCGCACCCTGCGCGCCAACATCGAACTTCCGCTGGCGATACGGGGGGTGAAGCAGCCTGAGCGCCGCGAACGCGCCGCCCACTGGTTGGACCGCGTGGGCCTTGCCGAGCGCGCCCAGCACCTGCCGCACCGGGTCTCCGGCGGTCAGCGCCAGCGCGTACAGCTCGCCCGGGCGCTGACCGGCGAACCACGCGCCGTACTGATGGACGAGCCGTTCGGCGCGCTCGACGCGCAGACTCGCGCGGGGATGCAGCAGTTGCTGGTCGATGTACTCAGCGGCACCGGCGCGACCGTCGTGTTCGTCACCCATGACGTGGACGAGGCGCTGTTCCTCGGCGACCGGGTCGCGCTGCTCGGCACCGGCCGGGTGCTCGACGTGCCCGCCCCGCGCGACCGCGGCGCTCACGACGCCGGCCCGACCGTGGCGCTGCGTCGTACCGTTCTCGACTCCCTCGGCACCCGAGCCGGCAACTGAACCGGCAACTGATCCGGCACTTGAGAGGCCCCCACCATGCAGATCCCCGAACTCACCGAAGCCGAGGAGCTGTCCTGCGACGTCCTGGTCATCGGCGGCGGCACGGCCGGCACCATGGCGGCGCTCACCGCGGCCGAACAAGGCGCCCAGGTCCTGCTCCTGGAGAAGGCCCACGTCCGGCACTCCGGTGCGCTGGCCATGGGCATGGACGGCGTCAACAACGCGGTGATCCCCGGCCGCGCCGAACCCGACGACTACGTCGCGGAGATCACCCGCGCCAACGAGGGCATCGTCGACCAGTCCACAGTCCGCCAGACGGCGACCCGCGGCTTCGCGATGGTGCAGCGCCTGGAGTCGTACGGCGTGAAGTTCGAGAAGGACGAGCACGGTGAGTACGCAGTCCGGCAGGTGCACCGCTCGGGGTCGTACGTGCTGCCCATGCCCGAGGGCAAGGACGTCAAGAAGGTCCTCTACCGGCAGCTGCGGCGGCGCGAGATGCGCGAGCGGATCCGGATCGAGAACCGGGTCATGCCGGTACGCGTCCTGACCGGCGACGACGGCCGGGCCCTCGGCGCAGCGGCCTTCAACACCCGTACCGGACAGTTCGTCACGGTGCGGGCCGGGGCCGTCATCCTGGCCACCGGTCCGTGCGGCCGGCTCGGACTGCCCGCCTCCGGTTATCTCTACGGCACGTACGAGAACCCCACCAACGCGGGCGACGGCTACGCCATGGCGTACCACGCGGGCGCCGAGCTCACCGGCATCGAGTGCTTCCAGATCAACCCGCTGATCAAGGACTACAACGGCCCGGCCTGCGCCTACGTCGCCAATCCCTTCGGCGGCTACCAGGTCAACCGGCACGGCGAGCGCTTCGTGGACTCCGACTACTGGTCGGGCCAGATGATGTCCGAGTTCGCCGCGGAGGTGGCGGGCGACCGCGGGCCGGTCTATCTCAAGCTCAGCCATCTGCCCGAGGAGTCGGTCACCGCCCTGGAGTCGATCCTTCACTCCACCGAGCGTCCGACCCGCGGCACCTTCCATGCCAACCGGGGCCACGACTACCGCACCCATGACATCGAGATGCACATCTCGGAAATCGGCCTGTGCAGTGGCCATTCCGCCTCCGGGGTGCGGGTGGACGACCGGGCCAGGACCACCGTGCCCCGGCTGTATGCCGCCGGTGACCTGGCCTGCGTCCCGCACAACTACATGATCGGCGCTTTCGTCTTCGGCGACCTGGCGGGCGGCGACGCCGCCCGCTACCGGGTCTACGAGGGAGAACTGCCGCAGGACCAGCTGCGGGCGGCGCACGAGTTGATCTACCGGCCGCTGCGCCACCCGGAAGGGCCGCCGCAGCCCCAGGTCGAGTACAAGCTGCGCAGGTTCGTGAACGACTACGTCGCCCCGCCCAAGTCGGGTGCCCGGCTCTCGCTCGCCGTCGAAACCTTCGAACGGATGCGGGCCGACCTCGCGGAGATGGGTGCGCAGACCCCGCACGAGCTGATGCGCTGCGCCGAGGTCGGCTTCATCCGCGACTGCGCGGAGATGGCCGCCCGGTCGTCACTGGCCCGTACGGAGTCCCGCTGGGGGCTGTACCACGAGCGCACCGACCACCCGCGGCGCGACGACGAGGAGTGGCTGCACCATTTGGATCTGCGCAAGTCGGCCACCGGTGCGATGGAGTTCACCGCGCGGCCGGTCGAGCCGTATCTGGTGCCGGTCGACGACTTCGCTCCGGCGGGCGGCGCGGCCCGGTTGATCGGCGAGGTCCATCCGCTCCCGGTCGCCACGGCGGGACCGCGCGAACTGGCCCCGGTGGGCTCCGGCAGCCCCGCCCTCGCGGCTCCCCCGCCGCTGCGGGGACCGGACCCGGCCGATGCGCTCTCCTCCCACACTCCCCGCATCCTCGAGCTGCACGCCCTGGCCGAGGAGGGGCCCGAGCTCGGCGATCTACGGCCGTATCTCGCCGACCCGGACCCCGCGGTCCGCGCGGCGGCGGTGGCGGCGGTCACCGAGACCGTTCCGGCAGGTGCCGGCCCGGCGCTCGCCGCCACCCTGGCCGACGAGGACCCGGCGGTCCGGGCGGCGGCCGCCGCCTCACTGCTGGAGCTGGTCGAAGTCCTTCCCGCGACGCCGGACCTGGGCACGCCGCTGGCCGCCGCGCTCACCAACGGCGACCCCCGGGTACGCACCACCTCGCTGGAGGTGCTGCGCACGCTGCGGCTGGGCGATACCGCGCTCTTCGGCGCGGCGCTCGCGGACCCCGTCATCGATGTACGGATCGAGGCGGTACGGGCGCTGGTCTCGGTGGATGCGGTCGACGACCTGGCGGGCGCGGTCGGCGACCCGTCCCGTGAGGTGCGGGTGACCGTCGCCAAGGGCCTGGGCGCCACCGCCGCCGGACCACACCGCCTCGAGCCGCTCACCCGTGACCCCGACGCACTGGTCCGTGCCGCCGCCTTCGAGTCCCTGGCGACGACCGGCTGCCCGGCCCCGCTGGCGGTCGCCGCCCGCGACGCACTGGGCGACCTGGCCTGGCAGGTACGGGCGGGAGCGGCCACCGGCCTGTCCTCGGCGGACTCAGCGCTGGCCGTGCCGGCCCTGGCGAAGGTTCTGCAGGATGCCAACGCCGATGTCCGCAAGGCCGCCGTGCTGGCCCTTCTCCGGCACACCACCGCTGAGGAGGCCCGAACCGCCCTCGCCGGAGCAGTCCACGACCCGGACGCCGACGTCCGCGCCTACGCGGGCCGGGCAACCGCGGCGTAGTCCCACCCGCAAAAGCGCCGGGCGGCCTGGTCTCCCAGGCCGCCCGGCGGTGCGATCCGCGCCGCCCCTACCGGGCGAACACGCTCGCCTGACCCGCCAGATCCAGGAAGTACTGCGGGGCGACCCCGAGCACCACCGTGACCGCGGCGCCGACCGCGATCGTGGCCATGGTCAGCGGCGAAGGAACCGCCACCGTGGGCCCTTCCACCTTCGGTTCGCTGAAGAACATCAGCACGATGACGCGGATGTAGAAGAACGCGGCGATCGCCGACGAGATCACACCGACCACGACGAGCCCGCTGGCCCCGCCATCGGCTGCCGCCTTGAAGACCGCGAACTTCCCGGAGAAACCGCTGGTCAGTGGGATACCGGCGAAGGCGAGCAGGAAGACCGCGAAGACCGCGGCCACCAGGGGTGAACGACGTCCGAGCCCGGCCCACTTGGAGAGATGGGTCGCCTCACCGCCCGCGTCCCGTACCAGCGTGACCACGGCGAACGCGCCGATCGTCGTGAAGGAGTACGCGACCAGGTAGAAGAGCACCGAGCTGACGCCGTCCGGAGTGGTCGCGATGACACCGGCCAGGATGAAGCCGGCGTGCGCGATCGAGGAGTAGGCGAGCAGCCGCTTGATGTCGGTCTGGGTGATCGCGACGACCGCTCCGCCCAGCATCGTGATGATCGCGACGCCCCACATGACGGGACGCCAGTCCCACCGCATCCCCGGCAGCACCACGTAGAGCAGCCGCAGCAGCGCTCCGAACGCGGCGATCTTGGTGGCCGTCGCCATGAAACCGGTGACCGGGGTCGGGGCGCCCTCGTAGACGTCCGGGGTCCACATATGGAACGGCACGGCGCCGACCTTGAAGAGCAGCCCCATCAGGACCATCGCGCCGCCGATGAGCAGCAGGGCGTCGTTGCCCATGGTGTCGGCGAGCGCCGGGTCGACGTTCTGCACGGTTCCGTTGACCACGTCCGCGATCCGGGCGTAGGAGACCGAGCCCGAGTAGCCGTAGAGCAGCGCGATCCCGAAGAGCAGGAAGGCGGACGAGAAGGCACCGAGCAGGAAGTACTTCACCGCCGCTTCCTGCGACATCAGCCGCTTGCGACGGGCGACGGCGCAGAGCAGGTAGAGCGGCAGCGAGAAGACTTCCAGCGCCACGAAGAGCGTCAGCAGATCGTTGGCGGCCGGGAAGACCAGCATGCCGCCGATCGCGAAGAGCACCAGCGGGAACACCTCGGTGGTGGTGAAACCCGCCTTGACCGCCGCCTGTTCGCTTTCGCTGCCCGGTACGGACGCGGCCTGCGCGGCGAAGGAGTCGACCCGGTTGCCGTGCGCCGCGGGGTCGAGCCTGCGCTCGGCGAACGTGAAGACCGCGAAGATCGCGACCAGCAGGATGGTGCCCTCCAGGAACAGGGCGGGCCCGTCGACCGCCACCGCCCCCATCGCCGCGATGTGCGCCTTGGTCGAGCCGTATCCGCCGGCCGCCAGTGCGACGACGGCGGCGAAGGACGCGGCGAGCGCGACCACCGTCAGGAACACCTGGGCGTAGTAACGGCTCCGGCGCGGCACGAATGCCTCGACCAGCACACCCAGCAGTGCGGCACCGAGGACGATCAGCGTGGGTGAGAGCTGCGCGTACTCGATGTGCGGGGCCGGGATCTTGGACGCGGGGTCGACCGCCCCCATCATCCACAGGCTGTGGACAGCTGATGCGCTCACTTCGCGGCCTCCACTGCGGGCACGGAAGGACGGGGGTCCTTCTTCTGGACATCGGACATCGTGTGTTTCACGGCCGGGTTGACGATCTCCGTCACCGGCTTGGGGTAGACGCCGAGGAAGACCAGCAGCGCGATCAGCGGCAGTACCACGACCAGCTCACGGACCTTGAGGTCCGCCATGCCCCGCACCGTCGCCCTGACCGGGCCCGTCATCGTCCGCTGGTAGAGCACCAGCACGTAGATCGCGGCCAGCACGATGCCGATGGTCGCGATGATCCCGGCGGCCGGATAGGCGCTGAACGTACCGACCAGGACCAGGAACTCACTGACGAAGGGGGCGAGCCCGGGGAGCGACAGGGTGGCGAGGCCACCGATCAGGAAGGCGCCGGCGAGCACCGGCGCCACCTTCTGCACCCCGCCGAAGTCGCCGATGAGCCGCGAACCCCGGCGCGAGATCAGGAAGCCGGCCACCAGCATCAGGACAGCGGTGGAGATCCCGTGGTTGACCATGTAGAGCGTCGCGCCCGACTGGCCCTGGGTGGTGAGGGCGAAGATGCCCAGCACGATGAAGCCGAAGTGGGAGATCGACGCGTAGGCGATCAGCCGCTTGATGTCCCGCTGGCCGACCGCGAGCAGCGCGCCGTAGATGATGCTGATCAGTGCCAGGACCAGGATCACCGGGGTCGCCCACTTGCTGGCGTCCGGGAAGAGCTGGAGGCAGAAGCGCAGCATCGCGAAGGTGCCGACCTTGTCGACCACCGCGGTGATCAGCACCGCGACGGGTGCGGTCGACTCCCCCATGGCATTGGGCAGCCAGGTGTGCAGCGGCCAGAGCGGCGCCTTCACCGCGAAGGCGAAGAAGAAGCCGAGGAAGAGCCAGCGCTCGGTGCCGGTCGCCATGTGCAGCGAGCCGCCGGCCCGTGCGGCGACGATGTCCTGGAGCGAGAAGCTCCCCGCCACCACGTAGAGGCCGATGACCGCGGCCAGCATCAGCAGGCCGCCGACCAGGTTGTAGAGCAGGAACTTGACGGCTGCGTACGAGCGTTGGGCGGCCGCCGCCTCGTCGCTGCCCGCGTAGGCCCGGTCGCCGAAGCCTCCGATGAGGAAGTACAGCGGGATGAGCATCGCTTCGAAGAGGATGTAGAAGAGGAAGACGTCGGTGGCCTCGAAGGAGAGGATCACCATCGCCTCGACGGCCAGGATCAGGGCGAAGAACCCCTGCGTCGGCCGCCAGCGTGAGCTGTGCGTCTCCAGGGGATCGGCGTCGTGCCAGCCGGCCAGGATGACGAACGGGATGAGCAGGGCGGTCAGGGCGAGCATCACCACGCCGATGCCGTCCACACCCAGGTCGTAGCGCACGCCGAAGTCGCTGATCCAGGCGTGTGATTCGGTGAGCTGGTAGCGGGCCCCGCCGGGCTCGAACCGGGCCAGCTGGACGACGGCCAGCGCCAGCGTGCCGAGCGAGACCAGCAGCGCCAGCCACTTCGCGGCGGTGCGCCGGGCGGCCGGGACCGCGGCGGTGGCGATCGCACCGGCCGCCGGGAGCGCGGCCGTTACCGTAAGCAGTGGAAAGGACATCAGTTCAGACCGCCCTCATCAGCAGGGTCGCGGCGACGAGAATCACTGCGCCGCCGAACATCGAGACCGCGTAACTGCGGGCGTAGCCGTTCTGCAGTTTGCGCAGCCGGCCGGAGAGCCCGCCGAACGAGGCGGCCGTGCCGTTGACGACTCCGTCGACCAGCGAGTGGTCGAGGTAGACCAGCGACCGCGTGAGGTGCTCGCCGCCGCGGACCAGGACCACGTGGTTGAAGTCGTCCTGGAGGAGATCGCGCCGGGCCGCCCGGGTGAGCAGCGAGCCGCGCGGGGCGGTTGCCGGGACCGGCTTGCGGCCGTAGACCAGCCAGGCGATCGCGACGCCGATGACCAGAACGACCATGGTGGCGGCGGTGACCGTGCCCGCGCCGACCGGAGAATTGCCCTCCGCATGGCCGGTAACGGGCTCCAGCCAGTGCAGGAAGCGGTTCCCGATGCCGAAGAAGGCGCCGGCGAAGACCGAACCGAAGGCCAGGATGATCATGGGGATGGTCATCGACCTGGGCGCCTCGTGCGGGTGCGGCTCGCTGTGCTCGCCGCGTTCCTCGGCAGCGGGCTCGACGCTCGGCTCGGCGGGCGATGCGGTGGCCCGGTTGTGCCAGCGCTCCTCGCCGAAGAAGGTCATCAGCATGACCCGGGTCATGTAGAACGCGGTGATCCCGGCGCCCAGCAGGGCCGCGCCACCGAGGATCCAGCCCTCCGTACCACCCTTGGCGAAGGCCGCCTCGATGATCTTGTCCTTGGAGAAGAAGCCGGAGAGCCCGGGGAAGCCGATGATCGCGAGATAGCCGAGCCCGAAGGTCACGAAGGTCACCGGCATGTACTTCCGCAGGCCGCCGTACTTCCGCATGTCCACTTCGTCGTTCATGCCGTGCATGACCGATCCGGCGCCGAGGAAAAGACCGGCCTTGAAGAAGCCGTGGGTGACCAGGTGCATGATCGCGAAGACGTAGCCGATCGGACCGAGACCCGCGGCCAGGATCATGTACCCGATCTGCGACATGGTCGAGCCCGCCAGGGCCTTCTTGATGTCGTCCTTCGCACAACCGACGATCGCACCGAAGAGGAGCGTCACCGTACCCACCACGACGACCGCCAACTGCGCGTCGGGGGCGGCGTTGAAGATCACCCCGGAGCGGGTGATGAGATACACGCCCGCGGTCACCATGGTCGCCGCGTGGATCAGGGCCGAGACCGGGGTCGGGCCCTCCATCGCGTCACCGAGCCAGGACTGCAGCGGCACCTGCGCGGACTTTCCACAGGCGGCCAGCAGCAGCATCAGCCCGATGGCGGTGAGCTTGCCCTGTGAGGCGTCCCCCGCCGAGTGCAGCACCGGCCCGAAGGCGAAGGTGCCGAAGGTGGTGAACAGCAGCATGATCGCGATCGACAGACCCATGTCGCCGACGCGGTTGACGATGAACGCCTTCTTGGCGGCGGTGGCCGCGCTCGGCTTGTGCTGCCAGAAACCGATCAGCAGGTAGGACGCCAGGCCGACGCCCTCCCAGCCGACGTAGAGCAGCAGGTAGTTGTCGGCGAGAACCAGCAGCAGCATGGCCGCCACGAAGAGGTTCAGGTAACCGAAGAAGCGGCGGCGCCGCTCGTCGTGCTCCATGTAACCGATCGAGTAGATGTGGATCAGGGTGCCCACACCGGAGATCAGCAGCACGAAGGTCATCGACAACTGGTCGAGCTGGAAGGCGGCATCGGCCTTGAAGCCGGCCACCGGAACCCAGCTGAACAGATGCTGGTGCAGGGTCCGGTCGTCGGCGCCCTTGCCCAGCATGTCCGCGAAGAGGATCGCGGCGATCACGAACGACACGCCGGCGAACAGCGTGCCGAGCCAGTGGCCCACGCCGTCCAGCCGCCGCCCACCGCAGAGCAGCACCGCCGCTCCGAGCAAAGGCGCTGCAATCAGCAGCGCAATCAGGTTCTCCACTGTTCAGCGACCCCTTACAGCTTCATCAGGCTGGCGTCGTCGACCGAGGCCGAGTGGCGGGAACGGAAGAGCGACACGATGATCGCGAGCCCGACCACGACCTCGGCAGCGGCAACGACCATCGTGAAGAAGGCGATGACCTGGCCGTCGAGATTGCCGTGCATACGGGAGAAGGCGACGAACGCGAGGTTGCAGGCGTTGAGCATCAGCTCCACGCACATGAAGACCACGATCGCGTTCCGCCTGATCAGCACTCCGGCCGCGCCGATGGTGAACAACAGCGAGGCGAGATAAAGGTAGTTGACCGGATTCACTTCGTCGCCTCCTCGTCCTCGCGGTCCCGGCCGTGATTGCGGCCGCCGTTCCGGTCGCCGTTCCGGTCCTGGCCGTGGTCGCGGTCGTAAGCGGCGTCACGGTCGTCGGCGAGGCCCACATCGTGGCCGTGTCCGGAGGTCCGGCCGAGCCGCTCCTCGGAGCTCCGCTCCAGGGCCTTGAGGTCGGCCAGGGCTTCCTGGGACACATCGCGGATCTGACCCCGCTGACGCAGCGTCCGCATGACGGTGAGCTCGGCCGGTGTGCCGTCCGGCAGCAGTCCCGCGACGTCCACCGCGTTGTGCCGGGCGTACACACCGGGGGCGGGCAGCGGCGGCAGCTGCTTGCTGCGTACGCGCTCCTCGGACATCTCCCGCTGGGTCTTCGCCCGCTCGGTGCGCTCCCGGTGGGTGAGCACCATCGCACCGACCGCCGAGGTGATCAGCAGCGCGCCGGTGATCTCGAAGGCGAACACGTACTTGGTGAAGATGAGGGCCGCGAGGCCCTCGACGTTGCCGCCGGCGTTGGCCTGCCCCAGTCCGTCGAACTGGGAGAGCGAGGCGTTGGCGATGCCCGCGATCAGCAGAATCCCGAAGCCGAGTCCGCAGGCCGCGGCCAGCCAGCGCTGGCCCTTGATGGTCTCGGTCAGCGAGTCGGCAGCGGTGACGCCGACCAGCATGACCACGAAGA
Source organism: Streptomyces sp. NPDC051322 (assembly GCF_040689485.1). Lineage (NCBI taxonomy): Bacteria > Bacillati > Actinomycetota > Actinomycetes > Kitasatosporales > Streptomycetaceae > Streptomyces > Streptomyces sp. NPDC051322. The sequence continues at coordinate 280,697 of NZ_JBFBAK010000010.1, forward strand.
GGAACAGCATCATGATCGCGCCGGTGTAGACGACGATCTGGACGATGCCCAGGAAGTAGGCGCCGTTGGCGAGGTAGAAGACCGCCAGGACGATCATGGTTCCGGCGAGGCTGAGCGCGCTGTGCACGGCCCTGCGCATCAGGACCGTGGACAGTGCCCCGATCACCGCGATCGTGCCGAGCACCCAGAACTGGAAGGCCTCGCCGGTGGAGGTGGCGTAGGCGGCGAGGGACATCATCGTCCGATCACCTTCTTCGACGCCGGTTCACCGGGACCGAAGTCCGCGGCGGCCTCCTGCGGCGCTTCGCCCTTGGAGAGCGCGACCTGACGGACCGTGCCCGGCGCCGCCTCGGTCACCAGGCCCCGGTAGTAGTCCTGTTCGTCGGTGCCGGGGAAGATCGAGTGCGGCGAGTCGACCATGCCTTCCTCGAGGCCGGCGAGCAGCTGCTCCTTGGTGTAGATCAGATTGGCGCGGCTGCTGTCGGCGAGCTCGAACTCGTTGGTCATGGTCAGCGCCCGGGTCGGGCAGGCCTCGATGCAGAGTCCGCACAGAATGCAGCGCGCGTAGTTGATCTGGTACACGCGGCCGTATCGCTCGCCCGGGGAGTAACGCTCCTCCTCGGTGTTGTCCGCGCCCTCCACATAGATCGCGTCGGCCGGACAGGCCCAGGCGCAGAGCTCGCACCCGATGCACTTCTCCAGTCCGTCCGGATGCCGGTTGAGCTGGTGCCGCCCGTGGAAGCGCGGCGCCGTGGTCTTCTCCTGCTCCGGATACTGCTCGGTCAGCCGCTTCTTGAACATGGCCTTGAAGGTCACGCCGAAGCCGGCCGCCGGATTCAGCCACGGAGATTTGGGGGTGTCCCCCTCGGAAGAGCGGTCAGGCATCGTCAGCCTCCTTTCCGTCACTCACAGTGTCCACGCCACCACTGACAATCAGCTCCCGCTCCGTGCGCGAGCGCCGCCGGGGAACCGGCGGAAGGGTCTGCCCGGGCAGTGGTGGCACCGGGAAACCGCCCGCCATCGGGTCGAACTCGGCCTCCGGCGCGGCTGCTTCGGCCTCCGCCTTCTCCCGCTTGTCGCGGAAGATGTCGTAGACGAAGGAGAGCAGCAGGATCGCGATGACGGCCCCGGCGACGTACAGCACGATCGAGGTGAAGTCGTAGTTCTCGTTCCGCAGCGCCCGTACGGTCGCGACCAGCATCAGCCAGACCACCGAGACCGGGATGAGGACCTTCCAGCCCAGCTTCATCAGCTGGTCGTAGCGCACCCGGGGCAGCGTTCCGCGCAGCCAGATGAAGAAGAACAGCAGCAGCTGGACCTTGATCACGAACCAGAGCATCGGCCACCAGCCGTGGTTCGCGCCCTCCCAGTACGTCGAGATCGGCGCCGGGGCTCGCCAGCCGCCCAGGAACAGAGTCGCGGAGACCGCCGAGACGGTGACCATGTTGACGTACTCCGCCAGCATGAACATCGCGAACTTGATCGACGAGTACTCGGTGTTGAAGCCGCCGACCAGGTCGCCCTCGGATTCCGGCATGTCGAACGGCGCGCGGTTGGTCTCACCGATCATCGTGACGATGTAGATGATGAAGGAGACCGGCAGCAGCACGATGAACCAGCGGTCCTTCTGTGCGTCCACGATCGCCGACGTCGACATCGAGCCCGAGTACAGAAAGACCGAGGCGAAGGCCGCGCCCATCGCGATCTCGTAGCTGATCATCTGTGCGCACGAGCGCAACCCGCCGAGCAGCGGATAGGTCGAGCCGGACGACCAGCCGGCCAGCACGATGCCGTAGATGCCGACCGAGGCCACCGCGAGGATGTAGAGCATCGCGATCGGCAGGTCGGTGAGCTGCATCGTCGTGCGGTGGCCGAAGATCGAGACCTCGTTGCCGGCCGGGCCGAAGGGGATCACCGCGATCGCCATGAAGGCGGGGATCGCGGCGACGACCGGGGCGAGGACATAGACGAACTTGTCGGCCCGCTTGACGATCACGTCTTCCTTGAGCATCAGCTTGATGCCGTCGGCCAGCGACTGGAGCATGCCCCAGGGGCCGTGCCGGTTGGGCCCGATGCGCAGCTGCATCCAGGCGACCACCTTGCGCTCCCACACGATGGAGAAGAGCACAGTGATCATCAGGAAGGCGAAGCAGAAGACAGCCTTGATGACGACGAGCCACCAGGGGTCCCGTCCGAACATGGACAGGTCCTCGGCCGCGAGGTAGTAGTTCGTCACGCCTCCACCTCCGTCGTGGCCGCGGCTGCGGCAGGTGCGGCGGAGATCCGCACCGGTTCACCCGGGTGGGCGCCCGTGTCGGCGAGGACACCGCCGCCCGTCGAGTTCAGCGGGAGCCAGACCACCCGGTCCGGCATCTCGGTGACCTGCAGCGGGAGTTCGACCGCACCGGCGGACCCGGTCACGGCGAGGACGTCGCCGTCCTTGACGCCCGTCTCGGCCGCGGTGGCCGCCGAGAGCCTGGCGACCGCGGCGTGCCGGGTGCCGGCCAGGGCTTCGTCGCCCTGCTGGAGCAGCCCCTGGTCGAGCAGCAACCGGTGCCCGGCGAGCACCGCCTCGCCCGCGTCGGGGCGGGGCAGCGGGAGCGAGGACTCGGCGGGAGCGTCCGCGTACGGTCCGGTCCATGCGCCGAGCCGGCCCATCTCCCTGCGTACGGCGTGCACATCCGGCAGCCCGAACCGACCGGCGCGGTCGGCGCCTCCGGTCCCGGTCTGCGCTTCGGCCAAGGCATCGGCCAGGGCGTCGGCCAGCATGTGCAGCACCCGCGCATCGGCCGGGGCGAGGCGGCTGGTCATCTGCTCCGGCTTGAGTGCGGCCTCGAACGGCCGGGCCCTGCCCTCCCAGTTGAGGAAGGTGCCCGGCTTCTCGGCGACCGCGGCCACCGGGAAGACCACATCGGCGCGCTCGGTGACCTCGCTGGGCCGCAGCTCGAGCGAGACCAGGAAGCCGACCTTGTCGAGCGCCTCACGCGCCCGCGCCGGATCGGGCAGGTCCGCGATTTCGACGCCCGCGACGAGCAGCGCACCCAGTTCGCCGGTGGCGGCCGCCTCGACGATCTGGCCGGTGTCCCGTCCGAAACGGTGCGGGAGTTCCGGTACGCCCCAGGCAGCGGCCACTTCTTCGCGGGCCCGCGGGTCGGTGGCGGGGCGACCGCCCGGCAGCAGCGCGGGGATCGCGCCCGCCTCGATGGCGCCGCGCTCGCCGGCCCTGCGCGGAATCCAGACCAGCTCGGCGCCGGTGGCCGCCGCCATCCGCACGGCCGCGGTCAGCGCGCCGGGTACGGCCGCCAGCCGTTCACCGACGATGATCACCGCGCCCTCAGCGCGCAGCGCCTCCGCTGCCTGCTGCCCCGCGGTGTCCAGGCCGACCCCGCCCGCGATGGCGTCCAGCCACTCGGTCTCGGTGCCCGGTGCGGCGGCGAGCAGCACACCGCCCGTCTTCTCGAGTCCGCGGGTCGCATACGGGGCGAGGGAGAAGGTGCGCAGACCGTGTTTGCGGTGGCCCTTGCGTAGCCGCAGGAAGACACCGGGGGCCTCTTCCTCGGATTCGAACCCGGCCAGGAGTACGGCCGGGGCCTGCTCCAGCGAGGTGTTGGTGACGCCGCTTGCGTCCAGGTCCCTGCCGCGTCCCGCCACCCGGGCGGCCAGGAAATCGGCCTCCTCGGCGGAGTGCACCCGGGCGCGGAAGTCAACGTCGTTGGTGTCGAGGGCGACCCGGGCGAACTTGGCGTAGGCGTAGGCGTCCTCGACGGTGAGACGACCGCCGGTGAGCACTCCGGCGCGGCCTCGGGCGGCGGCCAGTCCTTCGGCCGCCCTGCCCAGCGCCTCCGGCCAGCTCGCCGGTTCCAGGACGCCGTCGTCATTGCGTACCAGCGGGGTGGTCAGCCGGTCGTGGCGCTGTGCGTAACGGAAGCCGAAGCGTCCCTTGTCGCACATCCACTCCTCGTTGACCTCCGGGTCCAGGGCGGCGAGCCGCCGCATGACCTTGCCGCGCCGGTGGTCGGTGCGGGTCGCGCAGCCGCCGGCGCAGTGCTCGCAGACGGACGGCGACGAGACCAGGTCGAAGGGGCGGGACCGGAAGCGGTAGGCGGCCGAGGTCAGCGCGCCGACCGGGCAGATCTGGATGGTGTTGCCGGAGAAGTACGACTCGAAGGGGTCGCCCTCGCCGGTACCCACCTGCTGGAGCGCGCCCCGCTCGATCAGCTCGATCATCGGGTCGCCGGCGATCTGGTTGGAGAAGCGGGTGCAGCGGGCGCACAGCACGCACCGCTCCCGGTCGAGCAGCACCTGAGTGGAGATCGGTACCGGCTTCTCGAAGGTCCGCTTCTTGCCGTCGAAGCGGGACTCCGCCGCGCCGTGCGACAGCGCCTGGTTCTGCAGCGGGCACTCGCCGCCCTTGTCGCAGACCGGGCAGTCCAGCGGGTGGTTGATGAGCAGCAGCTCCATCACCCCCACCTGGGCCTTGGTGGCGACGGCCGAGGTGAGCTGTGATTTGACGACCATGCCGTCGGTGCAGGTGATGGTGCAGGAGGCCATCGGTTTGCGTTGGCCCTCGACCTCGACGATGCACTGGCGGCAGGCGCCCGCCGGGTCGAGCAGCGGGTGGTCGCAGAAACGCGGGATCTCGATGCCGAGCATCTCGGCGGCGCGAATGACCAGGGTTCCCTTGGGGACCGAGATCGCAATGCCGTCGATGGTCAGCGACACCAGGTCCTCGGGCGGCACGGCCGCCTCGCCGCCTCCGGAGGGAGCGCTGTTGGTGGTCACTGTCATGCGTTCACCTCCGCGTTACGGGTGGGGCCGTCGGCCCATACGGTCGACTTCGCGGGGTCGAAGGGGCAGCCCCGGCCGGTGATGTGCTGCTCGTACTCCGCGCGGAAGTACTTGAGCGAGGAGAAGATCGGCGAGGCGGCGCCGTCGCCGAGCGCGCAGAAGGACTTGCCGTTCACGTTGTCGGCAATGTCGTTGATCTTGTCGAGGTCGGCCATCTCGCCCTTGCCCGCTTCGATGTCGCGGAGCAACTGGACCAGCCAGTAGGTGCCTTCGCGGCAGGGTGTGCACTTGCCGCAGGACTCATGGGCGTAGAACTCGGTCCAGCGGGTGACCGCCCGCACCACGCAGGTCGTCTCGTCGAAGCACTGAAGCGCCTTGGTGCCGAGCATCGACCCGGCGGCGCCCACCCCCTCGTAGTCCAGCGGGACGTCGAGGTGCTCGTCGGTGAACATCGGGGTGGAGGAGCCGCCCGGCGTCCAGAACTTGAGCCGGTGGCCCGGCCGCATGCCGCCGCTCATGTCGAGCAGCTGGCGGAGGGTGATGCCCAGCGGCGCCTCGTACTGGCCGGGGCTCGCGACGTGACCGCTCAGCGAATAGAGCGTGAAGCCGGGGGACTTCTCGCTTCCCATCGATTTGAACCAGTCCTTGCCCCGGTTCAGGATTGCGGGAACCGATGCGATGGATTCCACGTTGTTGACCACGGTGGGACAGGCGTAGAGCCCCGCGACGGCCGGGAAGGGCGGGCGGAGCCTGGGCTGCCCGCGCCGGCCTTCCAGCGAGTCCAGCAGCGCGGTTTCCTCACCGCAGATGTAGGCGCCCGCCCCGGCGTGCACCGTGACGTCGAGGTCGAGCCCGCTGCCCAGGATGTCCTTGCCGAGGAAGCCCGCTTCGTATGCCTCACGCACGGCCTCGTGCAACCGCCGGAGCACGGGGACGACTTCGCCCCGCAGGTAGATGAAGGCGTGCGAGGACCTGATCGCATAGCAGGCGATCACGATGCCCTCGATGAGGGAGTGCGGATTGGCGAAGAGGAGCGGGATGTCCTTGCAGGTCCCGGGCTCGGATTCGTCGGCGTTGACCACCAGGTAGTGCGGCTTTCCGTCACCCTGCGGAATGAACTGCCATTTCATTCCGGTGGGGAATCCCGCGCCGCCCCGGCCGCGCAGACCGGAGTCCTTCACGTAGGCGATGAGGTCGTCCGGCGCCATGGCGAGCGCCTTCTTCAGGCCCTCGTAGCCCTCGTGCCGTTTGTAGGTCTCCAGGGTCCAGGACTCCGGCTGGTCCCAGAAGGCGGAGAGGACCGGGGTGAGCAGCTTCTCAGCGCTGCTTCCGTTGCTCTCGCCGCCCCCCTCGCCGTTGCCGCTTCCGCTGAACTCGGTTGCCAAGGTCATCACTCCCCCTCCTCAGCCACGGGTCCGGCCGGGTGCTCCGGATCGGACGCGGAGGTTTTCTGCGGTGCGTCGTGCGAGCTCAGGTGCTCGGACCCCGGCTGGGGCGCGTCCTGCGGGGCCTCGCCGCGCGGGGAGACGACCCGGGGCTGCGGTTTCTCGCCCTTGGCGAGCCGCAGTCCGACGAGTGAGGGAGCACCGGCACCGCCGGTGGCCGCGACCGCGCCGGGGCGCTGGTCCGGGAAGCCGGCCAGGACGCGGGCCGTCTCCTGGTAGGTGCAGAGCGGCGCCCCACGGGTCGGCGAGACCTGCTCGCCCGCCCGCAGGTCGTCCACCAGCTGTTTGGCGGACTCGACGGTCTGGTTGTCGAAGAACTCCCAGTTGACCATCAGCACCGGCGCGAAGTCGCAGGCCGCGTTGCACTCGATGTGCTCGAGGGTGACCTTGCCGTCGGCGGTGGTCTCACCGTCGCCGACGTCGAGGTGCTCGCGCAGCGCGGCGTAGATCGCATCGCCGCCCATCACGGCGCACAGCGTGTTGGTGCAGACCCCCACCTGGTAGTCGCCGCTCGGCTTGCGCCGGTACATGGAGTAGAAGGTGGAGACCGCGGTGACCTCGGCGGTCGTCAGACCCAGCATCTCGGCGCAGAAACGGACGCCGGTACGGGTGACGTAGCCCTCCTCGGCCTGCGTCAGGTGCAGCAGCGGCAGCAGCGCCGACCTGCTGTCCGGGTAGCGGGCGATCACCTCCCTCGCGTCCGCCTCCAGCCTGGCGCGTACGTCGGCCGGATAGTCGGGAGCGGGGAGTTGGGGCATGCCGAGGCTCGTCGGAGCGACGTTCGTCACCGGTCAACGCCTCCCATCACGGGGTCGATGGACGCGACAGCGACGATGACGTCGGCGACCTGGCCGCCCTCGCACATCGCCGCCATGGCCTGCAGGTTGGTGAACGAGGGGTCGCGGTAGTGGACCCGGTAGGGCCGGGTGCCACCGTCCGAGACCACATGGACGCCGAGTTCGCCCTTGGGCGACTCCACGGCGGTGTATGCCTGTCCGGCCGGGACCCGGAAGCCCTCGGTCACCAGCTTGAAGTGGTGGATCAGGGCCTCCATGGAGGTGCCCATGATCTTCTTGATGTGGTCGAGCGAGTTGCCGAGTCCGTCCGGGCCCATGGCGAGCTGCGCGGGCCAGGCGATCTTCTTGTCGGCGACCATGACCGGGCCCGGCTCCAGCCGGTCCAGGCACTGCTCGACGATCCGCAGCGACTGCCGCATCTCCTCCAGGCGGACCAGGAACCGCCCGTAGGAGTCGCTGGTGTCGGCGGTCGGGACATCGAAGTCGTAGTTCTCGTAGCCGCAGTACGGGTCGCTCTTGCGCAGATCGTGCGGCAGGCCGGCCGAGCGCAGGATCGGCCCGGTCGCGCCGAGCGCCATGCAGCCGGCCAGGTCGAGGTAGCCGACGCCCTGCATACGCCCCTTGAAGATGGGGTTGCCGGTGGCGAGCGCGTCGTACTCCGGCAGGTTCTTGCGCATCGTCTTCACGAACTCGCGGACCTGGTCCACGGCGCCCGGGGGCAGGTCCTGGGCCAGTCCGCCGGGCCGGATGAACGCGTGGTTCATCCGAAGCCCGGTGATCAGCTCGAAGAGATCGAGAATGAGTTCACGATCACGGAAGCCGTAGATCATGATCGTGGTCGCGCCGAGCTCCATGCCGCCGGTGGCGATGGCCACCAGGTGCGAGGAGAGCCGGTTCAGCTCCATCAGCATGACGCGGACGATCGTCGCGCGGTCCGGGATCTGGTCCTCGATGCCGAGCAGCTTCTCGACGCCCAGGCAGTACGCCGTCTCGTTGAAGAACGGCGTCAGGTAATCCATCCGCGTGACGAAGGTGGTGCCCTGCGTCCAGTTCCGGAACTCGAGGTTCTTCTCGATGCCGGTGTGCAGATAGCCGATGCCGCAGCGGGCCTCGGTGACGGTCTCGCCGTCGATCTCCAGAATCAGCCGGAGCACGCCGTGCGTGGACGGGTGCTGCGGTCCCATGTTGACGACGATGCGCTCGTCGTCGGCCTTGGCGGCGGACTGGACGACCTCGTCCCAGTCGCCGCCGGTGACTGTGTATACAGTCCCCTCGGTGGTCTCCCGGGCCGAAGCGTGCGAGGTATGTGGCGTGGACATCAGTTGTAGGACCTCCGCTGGTCCGGGGCCGGGATCTGGGCGCCCTTGTACTCGACGGGGATGCCGCCCAGGGGGTAGTCCTTGCGCTGCGGGAAGCCCTGCCAGTCGTCCGGCATCATGATCCGGGTGAGGGCGGGGTGCCCGTCGAAGATCAGGCCGAAGAAGTCGTAGGTCTCGCGCTCGTGCCAGTCGTTGGTCGGATAGACCTCGACCAGCGACGGGACATGCGGGTCCGCGTCCGGCGCACTGACCTCCAGCCGGATCAGCCGGCCGTGCGTGATCGAGCGCAGGTGGTAGATCGCATGCAGTTCGCGGCCCTTGTCCCCCAGGAAGTGCACCCCGCTCACGCCGGTGCAGAGCTCGAAGCGCAGCGCCGGGTCGTCGCGCAGGGTGCGTGCCACGGTCACCAGGTGTGCCCGGTCGATGTGGAAGGTGATCTCGCCGCGGTCGACGACGGTCTTCTCGATCGCGTTGCCCGGGGCGAGTCCCTGCTCCTCGAGGGCGCCTTCGAGTTCATCGGCCATCTCGTCGAACCAGCCCCCGTAGGGCCGGTTCGTGGCGCCCGGCAGCGCCACGGTGCGGACGAGGCCGCCGTATCCACTGGTGTCCCCGCCGCTGCCGCCGTTGCCGGCGCCGAACATTCCCCTGCGTACGCCGATGACCTCACCGGTGTCCTCGCGCGGGGCGGGCACCGCGCCGTTCTCTTCGTGCCGTTCGTCGCTCACCGCAGCAGCCCCTTCATCTCGATCGTCGGGAGCGCCTTGAGGGCCGCCTCCTCCGCCTCGCGGGCCGCTTCCTCCTGGTTGACCCCGAGCTTGGAGCTCTGGATCTTCTGGTGGAGCTTGAGGATGGAGTCGATCAGCATCTCGGGGCGAGGCGGGCAGCCGGGCAAATAGATGTCAACGGGGACGATGTGATCAACACCCTGCACAATCGCGTAATTGTTGAACATCCCGCCCGACGAAGCACAAACCCCCATGGAGATCACCCACTTGGGGTTGGGCATCTGGTCGTAGACCTGCCGCAGCACCGGCGCCATCTTCTGGCTCACCCGCCCGGCGACGATCATCAGGTCCGCCTGTCGCGGCGATCCGCGGAAGACCTCCATGCCGAAGCGCGCCAGGTCGTAACGGCCCGCACCTGTCGTCATCATCTCGATGGCGCAGCAGGCGAGGCCGAAGGTGGCCGGGAAGACGGAGGACTTCCGCACCCAGCCGGCGGCCTGTTCGACGGTGGTCAGCAGAAAGCCGCTCGGCAGCTTCTCTTCGAGTCCCATGGTGTGCCCCTCAGCCCCTCAGTCCCATTCCAGACCGCCGCGCCGCCATACATACGCATAGGCGACGAAGACGGTGAGCACGAAGAGCAGCATCTCGACGAGCCCGAAAAGCCCCAGGGAGTCGAAGGTGACCGCCCAGGGATAGAGGAAGACGATCTCGATGTCGAAGACGATGAACAGCATCGCCGTCAGGTAGTACTTGATGGGAAAGCGGCCGCCTCCGGCCGGCGTGGGCGTCGGTTCGATACCGCACTCGTACGCCTCGAGCTTCGCCCGGTTGTAGCGCTTGGGGCCGATTAGCGTGGCCATGACCACGGAGAAGATCGCAAACCCTGCCCCGAGGGCGCCGAGCACGAGGATGGGCGCGTAGGCATTCACGCTCCTCGCTCCTTCCAGTCGTCCTTGACCGTGTGGACCGCATCGGGCCGGCTCGTCCGCCTCGCTCTCGCCGCCGTACGGACGGAGATCACGATTATGTGAAGCAGGTCACAAGCCCGACTGCCACGCATCCTATGCCCGTCGGTCTGTGATCTGCGACACGGGGTGCTGGGGCGGCTTTGTGATCTCCACCACCAGATGAAGGATCATGAAGTCGGATGAGTGGTGATCTTCATACGCGAAGCGCACGAGTGGTCACGAGACGTGACATCCGGTGCTGTTGTCGCTGGTGGGGGACGTGCGCCCCCTATCAATTATCGACGGTCGGAAGCAAATTGGCGATGGACGGCAACGGGTGATAGAGGGCTTGCCGGACCGCCGCCCGGGAAGATCAACATCTGCCGACGGACAAGTGCGCTCATTCACGAGCAACCTCGATCGCGGACGGTCGCCGTCGAGTGACCTGCCTCACGCGATCCACGCGCCGGAGAAACAGGGCTTGGCCAACCTCGTGAACGGATGGTAAGTGGCGGGCAATTCGGGCGAATTGCTGAAAGACCGTGATCACGCCCCTGATCGCCACTGCCCGGATTGCCCGTTTGGGCGTCAATAAGGGCCTCGGATAACCGGAATTGGGCGGTCCATTCGTAACTGTGGCGCAACACACGTTTGTTGAAGGGAACCGCGATCGCCTGATAGCGGTAGTTCTCATGTCCCTCACCGCTCACATACCCAGCCACCGGAAGCCCCGCCGAAGCGCCGCCAAGTCCGCGCTCCGCGCCGGAGTTGCCGGTGGCGTTCTCAGCACCATCGCAGTGGCAGGCGCCGCGGCTCCGGCGAACGCCGCTGAGCCGGTGACCGAGACGACGCTCCAGATGCCCACGCTCAGCGCTACACAGGTCGCCGCCGCGACCGAACAGGCCGCCGCCGACATCCAGCAGCAGGCGCAGCAGGACGCGGCGGCCCAGGACGCCGCCAAGGCGGCCAAGAAGGCCAAGGCCGAGGCCGTGCACAAGGCGGAGGCCAAGAAGAAGGCGGAAGCCGCCGCGAAGGCCAAGGCGGCCGCCGAGGCAAAGGCCAAGGCCGCCGCTGCCGAGCGCGCGTCGCGCTCCGCCACCCGCACCACGCTCAAAGCGGTGTCCGTCAGCTCCTCGCAGGCGACCGGTTCCGCCGCCGCCATCGTCAGTTTCGTGACGTCCCACCTGGGCGACGCCTACGTCATGGGCGGCACCGGCTCCAACTCCTGGGACTGCTCCGGACTCGTCCAGGCCGCGTACAAGTCCATCGGCGTCGACCTGCCGCGCGTCTCCCAGGGCCAGTCGACCGCGGGCACTCAGGTCTCCCTGGGCAACCTGCAGCCCGGCGACATCCTCTACTGGGGCAGCGCGGGCAGCGCGTACCACGTGGCCATCTACGTCGGTGGGGGCCAGTTCATCGGCGCTCAGAACCCGAGCTCCGGCGTCGTCGAGCACCCGCTGAGCTACGACCAGCCGACCGGCGCGGTCCGGGTTCTCTGATTCACCCGGTCTGTCCGCTTAGCCCGATGCACCCGTTTTACTCGTTCAACTGACATACGCCGAAGGGCCGCTGTCCCCCCGCTCGGGGGCAGCGGCCCTTCGGCACACGGGTCCTGGGCACCTGGTCCTGCACACCGGGTCCCGTACGGGCTCAGGCCTTCGGAGCGACCTTCGACAGGCCGTTGATGACGCGGTCCATCGCGTCCCCGCCGGTGGGGTCCGTCAGGTTCGCCAGCAGCTTCAGGGCGAACTTCATCAGCATCGGGTGGGTCAGCCCGCGCTGAGCCGCGATCTTCATGACCTTCGGGTTGCCGATCAGCTTCACGAAGGCACGGCCCAGCGTGTAGTAGCCGCCGTAGGTGTCCTTGAGGACCTTCGGATAGCGGTGCAGCGCCAGCTCGCGCTGGGCCGGGGTGGCCCGCGCATGGGCCTGGACGATGACATCCGCGGCGATCTGGCCGGACTCCATGGCGTAGGCGATGCCTTCGCCGTTGAACGGGTTGACCATGCCGGCCGCGTCACCGACCAGCAGCAGGCCCTTGGTGTAGTGCGGCTGACGGTTGAACGCCATCGGCAGCGCCGCACCGCGGATCGGCATCGTCATGTTGTCCGGGGTGTAGCCCCAGTCCTCCGGCATCGACGCACACCAGGCCTTCAGCACCTCGCGCCAGTCGAGTTCCCGGAAGGCGGCTGACGAGTCGAGGATGCCGAGGCCGACATTGGATGTGCCGTCGCCCATGCCGAAGATCCAGCCGTACCCCGGCAGCAGCCGGTCCTGGGCGCCGCGGCGGTCCCAGAGTTCCAGCCAGGACTCCAGGTAGTCGTCGTCGTGCCGCGGCGAGGTGAAGTACGTACGCACCGCGATGCCCATCGGCCGGTCCTCGCGGCGGTGCAGTCCCATGCCGATCGAGAGCCGGGTGGAGTTGCCGTCGGCGGCGACCACCAGCGGGGCGTGGAAGGTGACCGGGGTCTTCTCCTCGCCCATCTTCGCGTGCACGCCGGTGATCCGGCCGGTGCGCTGGTCGGTGATCGGCGCGCCGACGTTGCAGCGCTCGTGCAGCCGGACGCCCGCCTTCTGCGCCTGGCGGGCCAGCTGCTCGTCGAAGTCGTCACGCTTGCGGACCAGTCCGTAGTCCGGGTAGGAGGCGAGATCCGGCCAGTCCAGCTGGAGGCGGACGCCTCCGGCGATGATCCGGAGCCCCTTGTTCCGCAGCCAGCCGGCCTCTTCGGAGATGTCGATCCCCATCGAGACCAGCTGCTTGGTGGCGCGCGGGGTCAGACCGTCACCGCAGACCTTCTCCCGGGGGAAGGCGGTCTTCTCCAGCAGCAGGACGTCGAGTCCGGCCTTCGCGAGGTAGTACGCGGTCGTGGAGCCGGCCGGGCCCGCACCGACGACGATCACATCTGCGGTGTTCTCCGAGAGGGGCTCGGTCACGGCGGGATCTCCCGAAGGCTCGATTACACATGGCGAACGGCACTGAACAAGGGCAGTCTATGGGGGCGTCCTGATCGATCAGCTGAAGGGTGAGCACCGAGTGAACGAGCCTGCGCCCGCGGTCCGGCTGCGTGTCCCCACCGAGGAGGACGCCTTCGCCTGGCACCGGATTTTCGCCGACCCCGACGTCATGGAGTTCCATGGCGGTTCCCCGGCGGAGCTGTCGGTGTACGAGGAGTTGACGGCGCGGCAGCGCAAGCACGACGCCGAGCGCGGCTTCTGCCTCTGGACGATGCTCGACGAGGACGACACGGTGATCGGCTTCACCGGCGCACAGCCCTGGCCGCACGAGTCCTTCGGCCCGGTCGGTGAGATCGAGATCGGCTGGCGGCTGGGCCGGGCGCACTGGGGCCGCGGATATGCGACCGCCGCCGCCCGCGCCACGCTGGAGCGGGTCGGCGCGGCGGGCGTCGAGCGGGTGGTCGCGATGGTCGACGCCCGCAACGAACGGTCCATCGCGGTCACCCGGCGGCTCGGCATGAAGCACGTGGAGACCTACACGACGCCGGTGTCGAAGGTGACCGGATACTGCTTCCGGCTCGACCTCTGACGGGTCCGGTCAAACGGCCCGCTTGAAGCCCCGGTGCAGGGCCACCACCCCACCGGTCAGGTTGCGCCAGGCGACCTCCGACCAGCCGGCCTGCTGAAGACGCGCGGCGAGCGCCGGCTGGTCGGGCCAGGCCCGGATCGACTCGGCGAGATAGACGTACGCATCGGGGTTGGACGACACCGCGGTGGCCACCGGCGGCAGCGCGCGCATCAGGTACTCGGTGTAGACGGTGCGGAACGGAGCCCAGGTCGGCTGCGAGAACTCGCAGATCACCACCCGGCCGCCGGGCTTGGTGACCCGGTACAGCTCGCGCAGCGCCGCGTCGGTCTCCTGGACGTTGCGCAGCCCGAAGGAGATCGTCACCGCGTCGAAGACGTCGTCGCGGAATGGCAGCTTCGTGGCGTCGCCCGCGGTCAGCGGCAGATGCGGGTGCCGCACCTTGCCGACCTTGAGCATGCCGATCGAGAAGTCGCAGGGCACGACATACGCGCCGGTCTGCGCGAACGGCAGCGATGAGGTGGCGGTGCCCGCAGCCAGGTCGAGGATCTTCTGCGCGGGCCGGGCGCCGACCGCCTTGGCGACCTCCCTGCGCCACAGCCGCGTCTGCCCGAGGGACAGCACATCATTGGTGAGGTCGTAGTTCGCCGCCACGTCGTCGAACATCGAGGCGACTTCGTGCGGCTGCTTGTCCAGGGATGCTCGGGTCACCCGGTCATTGTGTCGTGCGGGCCCCTTGGTGCGGGCACGGGGTGGCGTCGGCGCGCCGTCAGCGCGCCCGGTACAGCAGCCGGCCGCCGATACACGTCACCAGGCAGACGCCGTCCTCGCCCAGCACCGCGAAGTCGGCGCGCCCCGAGACGGTCAGCGGCCGCGGTGCGGAAAGTACCGGCACACCGGACCGCTCCACGGCGGTACGCACCGAAGGCCGGTCGAACGGGCCGGCGACCGCGGTCGTCCCCGCCGCCAGCAGCCGCTGCAGCCCGCGCCGGGCGCTCGCGCCCCACCGCGCCTCGGTCATTCCGAGCGCGGCCAGTGCGTCGTCGGTCAGCGGGTCGGAGCCGAGGTCCTCGCGTGGATCGGGCCAGTAGCAGCACTCCAGCAGCGCGGGTGCGTCCGGTTCGTACCGGCCCGGGGTCAGCACCCCGGGCCACTCCCGGAGCCTGGCCCGCTCCCCGTACGCCGCGGCCAGCTCCTCGTACCGGCCGAGCGCGGCGACGCGGTCGCCGTCGACGACGACTGCTTCCGCGCCCGCCCGGTGGATGGTAAGCAACAGAGCCTCGGCGCCTCAGTTGGCGCTGAGCAGCTTCAGCTCGGGGTGCGCCGTGCCGCCCTCGATCGCGGTGGAGGAGATGTGCGAGACGACGCGGTCGTCGACGGGGTCGTTCGCCGGGTCGTCGTGGACCACGATGTGCTCATACGTCGTGGTCCGCTGCGCGGGGACGCGGCCGGACTTACGGATCAGGTCGATGATCTCCATCCGGTTCGACCGGTGCTTGGCGCCGGCCGACGAGACCACGTTCTCCTCCAGCATGATCGAGCCCAGGTCGTCCGCGCCGTAGTGCAGCGACAGCTGGCCGACCTCCTTGCCGGTGGTCAGCCAGGAACCCTGGATGTGCGCCACATTGTCGAGGAACAGCCGGGCGATGGCGATCATCCGCAGATACTCGAAGAGCGTCGCCTGAGTGCGGCCCTTCAGGTGGTTGTTCTCCGGCTGGTAGGTGTACGGGATGAACGCGCGGAAGCCGCCCGTCCGGTCCTGCACGTCACGGATCATCCGCAGATGCTCGATCCGCTCGGCGTTGGTCTCGCCCGTGCCCATCAGCATGGTGGACGTCGACTCCACGCCCAGCCCGTGCGCCGCCTCCATGATCTCCAGCCAGCGCTCACCGGACTCCTTGAGCGGGGCGATCGCCGTGCGCGGCCGCTCGGGCAGCAGCTCGGCGCCGGCACCGGCGAACGAGTCGAGGCCCGCGGCGTGGATCCGCGTGATGGCCTCTTCCACCGACACCTTCGAGATCCGCGCCATGTGCTCGACCTCGGAGGCACCCAGGGAGTGGATGACCAGCTGCGGGAACGCCTTCTTGATCGCCGAGAAGTGCTCCTCGTAGTACTCCACGCCGAAGTCCGGGTGGTGCCCGCCCTGGAACATGATCTGCGTACCACCGAGCTCGACGGTCTCCGCGCAGCGGCGGAGGATGTCGTCGAGGTCGCGGGTCCAGCCCTTCTCGGTGTCCTTCGGTGCGGCATAGAACGCACAGAACTTGCACGCCGTCACGCAGAGGTTCGTGTAGTTGATGTTGCGCTCGATGATGTACGTCGCGATGTGCTCGGTCCCGGCGTACCGTCGCCGCCGTACGGCGTCGGCCGCGGAGCCCAGCGCGTGCAGCGGGGCCGACCGGTAGAGGACCAGTGCCTCCTCGGGGGTGATGCGACCACCGGCGGCGGCGCGGTCGAGGACGGCTGCGACATTTACCGACGTGAGGTCGGCGTTCTCGGTCACCGGGCGGGTCCTTCCCAAGGGGCTACTGACGACCGATCCAGCCTACGCCAGCCCCCGAGCCCGTCAGCGGCGCCCGGCCCGGCCGCCTGAACCGCACCCGCGGCACCTTCCTCGCCACGCCTGGCTACTTCTCGCCCGGCCGGCGTTCGAGGCCACCATTCGAGCCCGGCTCAAGCCCGGCGACCGCACCCCGCGCGCCCCGCGCCTCACCCCGCCGCAGCGACCCCGTCCCGCCACCCCGGCAGCAACTCGTCCAGCAGCGCCTCGGTCCGCGGCGGCAGCCCCCGCGCCCCGCTCCGCCCCGCCAGATCCGCCGCCAGTTCCCGCAGCCGCGACTCGTCGTGGGTCGCGTGGGTGGCCCGGAGCAGCTCGTTCCACAACCGCTCGTCCGCCGAGGACCCCGCCACCGCCGCGTTCAACGCGGCAATGGCCTTCTCCGGCTGCTCCTGCTCCAGGTGGTGCGCGGACAGCGCCAGCGCCACGTCCGCCACCAGCAACGGCAGTTGGGTGTCGATGATCTCGTGGGTCAGCCAGGTGTAGCGTCCCTCCGTGCGGTCGGCCAGCAACGGCCCCCGCACCAGACCCAGCGCATCCGTCAGCAACCGCTCCCGTACCGACGCGCGCCGCGCCCCGCGCCCCTCCGTCGCCTCGTGATGGAGCGAGCGCAGCACGTCCAGGTCGGACACCACCGAGCGGGCCAGGGTGAGTCGCCCGGTCGTATCCGTACGCAGCCGGGCCGAGCCGTCCTCGTCGGTGCCCAGCCACACCCGCAGCCGCTCGATGAGCGCGTCGCACACCTCGGGGGTGACCCCGCGCGGCCACATGGCCGAGGCCAGCACCCGGGGGTGCACACCCTCCCGGTGCAGCAGCAGCAGCGCCAGCGCCTCGTGCAGCAGCACACTGCGCTCGCTGTCCGGGGTGTCCAGGCCGATGATCTCGTACGGGCCGACCAGCCTGGCGTACACCGCGGGACGCCCCTGCTCGGAGATGTCGACCAGGAAGGGACGGGACGGCTCGGGCCCGTCGCCCGACGGATCGGCGTCGGCGAAGAGCCGGACCACCGCTTCGTGCTGCGGCTGCGGCAGCAGCTGCGCGGCGAGTTCCAGGCCGAGCAGCGGAGCCAGCAGGGTGCCGTCCTCGGTGATCTCCAGGTCCCAGGTGGCGCCGGGCAGTTGCTCCCCGGGCGCGGTACCGACCAGGCAGCCGATGCCCAACCGGCCCGAGTCGGCGGTCAGTTCGGCGAGCGCCGTCGCCTCATCGGCGGAAGGCTGCCCGGCGATCAGCACCAGGTGCGGCGCCCAGCGGGTCTGCTGCGCGGGGCCCATCCGCCCGGTGAGCACCGAGTCGTGGCCCGCCGCACCGAGGGCCCCGCGCCGCTGCCCGATCTCCACGCCGAGCGTCTCGATGAGCTCGTCGACCGACGGGAGATGGCGCAGCCGGGTCGGTGCCAGCGGGCTGAGGTCCGCTCCGAAGCCGACGACGGTGACCGTCATCCGGTCCGACCAGCCGTTGGTGGCCAGCTCGGCAGCGACCGAGGAGAGCACCGCGGCACGCTGCCCCGCGGGGCCGCCCAGCGCGACCAGGCCGGGCACCGCCTCGAGGTTCAGCAGCAGCCGGGCGTCGTCCCGCGTACCGAGACTGACCAGCCCCGGGTAGGGCGCCGCCGCGGTCTCCGGGTCGATCCCCTCGTACGCCGAGACCGCCGACCGCTCCAGCCGCCAGAACGTCTGGTCCTGACCCAGCTCCCAGGGCGCCGGCGGCTGCCCCGCGGGCTGTGCGAGCTGGAGATGCAGATCCCCGTCGGTGAGCCAGCCCGCGTACACCACGGGCAGCGGACGGTTCTCGTTGGCGAGCGAGGCGGACAGCCCACGCAGTGCCAGGTCCAGGAACCGCACGGCGTCGGGGTCGGCGCCCACCAGCAACGCGTCGTGCACATCGGCCTCGTCACCGGTGGGCACCGGCGGCTCCATACCGCGCCGCCCGGCCACCGCCGTCATCGCCGACTGCCACAGCGCCATCCGGCGCCGACGGCCGAGGGCGCCGAGCACACCGGCCGCGAGCAGCGGAGCGCCGATCAGCGCGGCGGACAACCCGAACCCGGAGTCGGAGCCCTGCGAGGGTGCTTCGGCGACCGCGCCGGAGTCGCCCAGCGGCGCGGTCGGCAGCCGCTGTTCCGGTACCGAGATCTGCGCGGTGGGATTGTCCACCCGGCTGCCACCGCCCTGCTGGGCGGGCTGCTGGTGGTCACCGGACTTGGCGTACTCGGAAATCTGGTGCTGCAGGGACTCGGAGATCTTCGGTGCCTGGTCGGGCATCTCCACGACCTCGCCGCCATGCGCGTCGGCCGGCATTTCCATGATCCACCCGGGCCGGATCAGGCTGGCCTCGGACAGCTTCGTACCGTCCGGCTGCGTCCGGTCCTTGTTGAGCTGGTAGATCTCCTTGTACCTGCGGCCGTCCCCGAGATGCCGCTGGGCGATCTCCCACAGCGAATCGTGATGGCGCCCCTCGGGCGGATTGATCCGGTAGAACTTCGTCGCCCCGTCGGCGCTCGGGCCGGTGTGCACACTGGCCTGCTCCGCCTGCGCCTCGGCCTGCTGCGCCATCGCCGCCTGCACCTGCTGCACGGACCCGGCACCGGGCGCCTGCTGGGCGGCGGCCACCGTCGGCTTGTGCGTCGACTCCAGCGCGTGCCCCAACTGCCCGATCCCGGGCGCGAAACTCGCGGCGGTGGCACTCACCAGCAGCAGCGCGGCGATCAGTTGCCTGGCCAGCATCTGGCTCGGGCCCGCACCGGGGATGCGCGAGGGCATCCCGACCCCGGACAGGGCCGCCTTGATCTCGACGAGCACGCACGCGGCGAACTGCGCCCAGGCCACCCAGACCACGACGACCAGGATGTTCACGAACGTCTCGACGGTGATCTGCTGCTGCACCATGTCGATCGACGGCATGCTGTGCGGCAACGGCCAGCCCTGCGTCGACAGCGCCAGCGGCACGGCGAGCAGCAGCCCCACGAGCGCGAGAAACGCGAAGAACGCTTTGCCGAAGTCTCCGGCGGTACGTCGGCGGGGCAGAGGTTGCGGCGTCCGATTGGTCGGGCCGCCCGTCGAGCCGGGATTGGTGCGCGCCATGGCGGGTGTCCTGTGTGGAGGGAGCGGGTGTCGGGCATTGTCGGGGGTGTGCTGAGCCTACTGAGATGGTACGGACGGTGTCGAAGGACAGACAGGTCACGGCGGCCCCAACGGGCCCGATACGGCCGGTCTGTTGACCTGCGCCCCATTTGATCCCTGACTGATCCCCGGCGGATCTCCGGCGGAGACGCGCGCTGTCCGTGCCGGACGCCGGATTCCTCGCGAGGAGGCCTCACTTCCCGCACATCGCACGGAATCCGCAAATCGCCCCCCGATGCCCTTTACATGCTGCTGGTAGTTTCTTCCCTGTCTGCACACTTTCAGGACTGCCGGATTTCGGCCGCACACCGGGGGAGAACACACGTGGCTCGCCGCACTCCGATCATCGCCGCCGCCCTTGCCGTAAGCGCGGGCTTGCTGCTGACCGCTTGCGGAGGCGGCGGTGATTCGTCATCGGACAAGATCAAGGGCGCGGACGAGGGGTCGTCGAGCCCTCCGGCAGCATCCGCTTCCACGTCACCGGATGCCACCCGGCCGAAGATCGAGATCCCGAAGTCGTTCCAATTGGACTTCCAGGGATGGACCAGCTCCGACTCCGACGAGCAGGCCGTACTCAATGACGGCAAAGAGCAGGTAAAGGCGGGATACGCGGCGATCATCGCGAACGACCCCGAAGCCGACTACCTGGCCTTCTACGACACCGACGCCGGACTCTCCCAGGACCGGAATTGGATCAAGACGTACACCGACAAAGATTTGACGGTCATCGGCAAGGCCCCAGTCTATGACGCCAAAGCTACCCTGCTCGGCAGCAATAAGACTCGCGCGATGCTCAGTTACTGCATGGATGAGAGCAAGGCGTACTCCAAGAACCGCAAGACCGGTAAAACCGAAGGCAATCCCGCCGGTACGGACCCCGAGGTGTTCTACACGTCCACCCTGCAGAAGAGCGATAAGGGTGTGTGGCAGACCGTTTCAGTCGACTCGAAGAGGGGTGGGTGCGCCTCGTGAGGCTGCGGAGGACAGCAACTCTCGCTGTCACGTCACTCGCCGCTATAGCACTTTTCCCGGGTTCCGCCCAGGCCATCGGCGGGGGAGGTACGAAGGGCGGCTCCGACAACCACGGCAATCTCAACGCGTCCGCCACCCACTCACAGATCGTGATCACGTACCCCAAGGGCGGGGGCGGCAGCGGCAAAAAGGGCAACCTCGCCTCGATCGACCCTAACTGGAAGCCACCAGCCTGCTGGTACGAGCCGGTCTTCACACCGGAAGGCCTCAAGAGCTTCGTGAAGTCGTCCGGCGGGGACGGTGACGTCGGTATCCACGAGTCCTGGTTCGGAACAGCCCTGTGGACCGACCACTACCGGGACGGCAAGCCCGAAACCAACATGGACGACACCCAGACCGTCGCCCCCGGTTACAAGAAGTACAACGTCGGCAAGGACGGCTACTTCTGGCGGAGCGTCGCACCGGACGTATCCGACCCCGACTCCTGGCAATGCGGCCGCATCATGTTCTGGCAGGACGCCGGCCAGGTCCCGAAGATCCCCCACACCCCCACTCCCAAAATGCTCGCCGACTACGCCTACAACCAGGTCAAGGTCCCCCAGACCAGCATCGAGCTGAAGCCGGTAACCAAGTCCACGGTCAACCTCCCCACCTGGATCTGGCTCGACAAGGGCACCTTCAAGGACGTCGTGGTCCGCGCAGCGCTCCCCCGCACCGGCCTCTGGGCCGAGACCACCGCCAAGCCGGTCAGCCTCCACCTGGACCCGGGTACCGCGGACGCCGAGACCTCCCCCGCATCAGGCACCTGTGCCTTCAACAAGGACGGCTCCATCGGCACCCCGTACAAGCCGGGCGACGCCAACCAGACCCCGCCGTGCGGCATCACCTACCTGCACGCCACGAACGGCACCCCGTACCAGCTCAAGGCCTCCATCACCTGGAAGATCTCCTGGAAGGGCTCCGGCAACACCGGCGGCGACCTGCCCGACGGCACCTTCGAGACCACCCAGGACATGAACGTCCAGGAAATCCAGGCCATCAACCGCTGACCGCGCCTCGGTCACCTGCGTCCGAGCCATCGGGCTAGGACTGGCGGCGCGCAAAAAGGACTACGCCGGGAAGGTGCTCGTCGAGGCCGAGCAGCAATTGAGCCTCGACAGTGAATCCGGCCTCGCACAGCCAGGCCGCCATTCGGTCAGGCCGCCGGCGGTGGACATGGACCTTCATCGGGTGGCCGCCATAGCCCTGCGTCTTCAGTCGCGACCCGTCGCCCAAGTGAAATCCGAGCAGCAGCGGTCCGCCAGGACGCAGCACCCGCCGGAACTGCCCGAGGACCGTAGGGATCGCATCGTCAGGGACGTGAATCAACGACCAGAAGGCGAGCAGCGCACCGACCGACGCGTCGGCGAGACCGAGATCCGTCATCGAGCCCACCTCGAACCGAAGGCCAGGGTGGTCACGCCGAGCCACGTCGATCATTACCGGTGAAAGATCGATACCGAATGCATCGACCCCCAGTTCCTGCAGGTGGGCGGTGACATGCCCGGGTCCGCAGCCCACGTCTGCCACTGGTCCGCCGCCGGCGGTGTGAACCAGTCCGGCGAACAACGCCAGCGCCGCCCGAAGGTAAGGCTTCCCGACCAGGGCATCGCGCAGTTGGTCGGCATAGTCGGCCGCCACCGTGTCGTAGGAGCTTCGGGTGTCTGCCAACCATCCGTCGGCGGTCATGGTCCAACACGCTAGTCGACCAACCGGCGGCGACGGCGGCCGACTCCTGATGCGGCGCAGGGCCTCACAGCGCATGGCTGCTTGAGCCGGCTGTTCGATGGGGCCAGGATGGGAGAGGTGAGCAACCAGCGAGGACCGCGCAGCGGCGACATCGGCCCCCATGACGGAGCGGGCACCGGTCGGACGTGCGCTGCCGGGCCGGGCTTTCCGACGGGCCGCGACGTGTTCGAGCCTGGGCCCGAGGCGGCGAGGCAGGTGTGGCAGCACATCGTGGACGTGCTCGAAGAGGAAGGCGCGGCGATCCGTGCGCGGCCGGTGAGCACGCCGGTGGACCTCACGGCCTTGCGCTCCACGGTCCGCGCCTACGACTTCGACGAACCGGTCGATCCGGGGAAGGCGATCGACGATGTCGTGGCGTTGCTGCGGTCGTACACCGTACACACCGCCCACCCGAGGTACTTCGGGCTGTTCAACCCGGCCCCGACGCTGCTGGGCGTCGTCGGTGACACGCTCGCCGCGGCCTTCAATCCTCAGCTGGCGGCGTGGTCGCACGCGCCTGCGGCGGTAGAGATCGAAGCGCACCTGCTGCGCTTCCTCGGCCACCGCCTGGGCTACCCGGCCGACGAGGTGGCCGGGTCGTTCACCAGTGGTGGCGCCGAGGCGAACCTCACCGGAGTGCTCCTCGCGCTGACCAGGAGGTGGCCGCAGTACGGCACCGACGGGCTTCGGGCACTGCCCGGTCAGCCGGTGCTGTACGCGTCCGCCGAGAGCCACCTGGCGTGGCTGAAGATCGCGCACGCCACCGGGCTCGGGCGGCAGGCGGTGCGCCTTGTACCGGTCGACGAAGACCTCCGCATGGACCTCGATGTCCTGCGCGCCCGGATCGTAGCCGACCGCCGTGCCGGGTACCTGCCCTTCCTGGTCGCCGGTACCGCCGGTACCACGGGCGCGGGCGCCATCGATCCGTTGCCCGCACTTGCCGATTTGTGTGACGAGTTGGATCTCGCGCTGCATGTCGACGCCGCCTACGCCGGCGCGGCGGCCCTTTCGGACCAGTTGGCCGGGGCGTTGGCCGGGATCGAGCGCGCCGACTCGATCACCGTGGACGCCCACAAGTGGCTGAGCGTCCCGATGGGAGCCGGCGCCCTGCTGTGCACCGACAGCGAAGGGCTCGCGGAGACCTTCCGGGTCACCACCTCGTACATGCCGGGCAACGTCGCCGACACCGTGGACCCATACACCTCCAGCCAGCAGTGGTCGCGCCGGTTCACCGGGCTGAAGCTCTTCCTCAGCCTCGCGGTCGCCGGCAGGTCCGGATATGCGCAGCAGTTGGAGCACGACACCGAGCTCGCCGGCCTGCTTCGCCGGCAGTTGACGGACTCCGGGTGGACGATCGTCAACGACACGCCGCTGCCCGTCGTGTGCTTCGCCGATCCCACCGCCGACGGCCTCTCCCCCGACGCGTCGTGGACGCACCACTCGGCCCTGGCCCATGCCGTGGTCGACAGCGGCGTCGCCTGGATCAGCCCCGTCCGTCTCGACGGCCGTCCGGCACTGCGCGCCTGTGTCATCAGCTTCCGCACCACACGGGCGGACGTCGACGAGCTGGTACGAGTCGTCAACGAAAGCACCGACCGCGCGCCGCGCGCCCGGCGGAAAACGCCCCACGACACTGCCAGCTGATCGTAAAAAACCACCTACCAGCGGGCCAAGAGTGTGCGATCCGCAGGATCCGGCGTTGACGCCGACCCATTCCGCCGAGAAACGTCTGAGGCGGCCGTTGCAGGTGCTCGGCCGAGGCCGGGTTTCCAGAACGGGGTGCGACAGCAGTGGGCTACCGCGGGGGTGACGCAGAGCACATACATGCGTCTGCTTCATCCATGAAAACGGTCGTGACCTCGGCCGAAACACACTCCCGAACAGCGACCTCGGCCGGAAAGCAGGCATCCGGCGCAGCGGGCGACGCCAGGGTGGCCTCGGCGGTCACCGCACTTGCCCGCGCCGTGGCGAAAGCGGCAGCCGACACCAGCACCTCCGTCAGCGATCTGGGCGAGGTGGCCACAACCACCGCCGCCAATCTCAGGAAGGCCACCGGCAAGTGACCGCGCCCACCTACCCGGTGCCGTCAGGCGATCCCGAGAGCCTGCGGACGGCCGCCCGCTCGTACAAGAGCCTCGCGCACGATCACTCCTCGCTGCTGACGACTTTCCAGCGGCATGTCGAGGCGATCCTCAAGGGGTGGACCGGTCCGCTGGCCACGCAGTACAAGACCGCCGCGGAAGGCGTGTATCCCCGCTTCAAGGCAGTACACGAGGCCGCTGCCTCCGCCCATACCGCGCTGCACAAGTACGCCGGAGCGCTGGAAACCGCGCAGAAGGCCGTGAACGGCGCCAACACGAGCTCCAGCAAGGACGCGCGCAGCTCCCACACCTCAGCCGCCGCCCACGGCCAGTCGGTGCACCAGCTGGGCCAGCAGGTCAGCGAAGCGCAGTCGGCCCTGAGCCGCGCCGCAGGCACCTGCGCGACCGCGCTCGGCCAGGCGCAGACCACGCTGGCCAGGACCTGCCCGGACACGATGTCCGCTAAGCAGCTCAAAGCGCAGGTGGACAAGGCGGGCGAGGAACTCAAGGAAGAGAACCCCGGACTGTGGGAGAAGCTCTTCGGTCCTGAGGGCGAACTGCGGAAGTGGGACGAGAAGCTGCACGCCGTACCGGCGCCGTATGCCGACATGGTGCTGCTCAAGCTGATGCACTCCGCGGAGGGGGCAGAGGAGAGCGTCAAGGACGCCGAGGAGTTCGCCGCCACGATTCCCGAGCTGATGGAGGCCGACTTCCCGAAGATGGCCCGCCCGATCATGAAAGCCATGAGCAGTGGGGAGGCCACGGAAGCCGATCTGGCCCAGGCGATCGACGACTTCGCCAGGGACTGGGACGCTATCGGCAAGTGGAATGCGGGGACGAAAGCAGCGAGTTTGAGCGAAGCCGCGCGGCTGCCTTGGCTGCGCGGTGTGGGAGTGGGCCTGAACGGACTGGCACTCATCGGCGACGGTTACACCATCTTGAATCCCGAGGACAAGGGTGCGATGGGTTGGGTGGACCGCAGCGCCGCCGGGGTCAACGCCGGGCTTGTCGGGTGGGACACCGTCGCCCTTCTCACGCCCTTGGACGCCGTCCCGGGTGTGGGCGAAGTCGTCATGGTCGGTACCGGCCTCTTCCTGGGCGGCGACTACCTTTACCACCACTGGAAGCCGTTCAAAAACGTGTGCGACTCCACCGGCCACGCCGTCGCATCCGCTGCCAAGAGCACCTGGCATGCGGTCACCAGCATTTTCTGAAGTCGGACGGAGACAGCACACATGACAGGTGACCCGCGGCAGGCGGATACCGATGCGACACGGGCCCTCATGGATCAGGTCGAACGGGACGGCGCTGTTCAGCTACCGGCCTTGTCGACGGCCGAGCTGTGCGCGCTCGGTGCCATGCAGGCCACGCTGATCGACGAGGTCTCGTGGTCGTGGTGGTCGGGCATGACGGATGCTGAACGGTTCGGGCTTTCGGCTACGGCACTGAAATTCCTCGTCCACCGTGGACTGCTCGACGAACCGGAGCCCGGGGCGATCGAGGATGATTCCACGGAGAATGTCGCTCTGCCTGTCCGCCCCCTGCTCGCCCTGATTCTGGCCGGCCGCACCCAACCGGCATTCGTTGTCGTCCGCGCGGAGGGCACGAAAGCGGCACCGGAACGGATGCGCCTCTACGGGATCGCCGAGGAAGGCCGAGGCCTGCGTGCCGTACTGGCCGAGGCGGGCCCCGGGAAGCTACCCACGAAATTCGGGCCGGCCTATGAGTACGCACTGGTGAGCCCGGCCGAAGCGGTCAATTCCCTGCTGCGCTGGGTCAACCGCGCGCCTGCCGGCCACAAGCTCGGCCGACGTCCACCCAAAATCATCGACGTGTACCAGCCCAACAAGGGCTCGGGACCAGCACGTGATCGCTTCGAGGTGTACCGCGGCGGCGCCTCCTCGGGCCTGCGCGTCGAGCAGGAAAGCACCGACAGCTCCGGCACCCCCGCGCCGATCGACTGTGACGAAGAAGCCCTCGGCCGCCTCCTGTCCGACCTGTTCACCCGCCAGGGAAACGCTGCATGAACCTGCCCAAGATGACCGAGCCCGTCCATTACACCGAGGAGCGGTCCGCACTGCGGTGGCCGCTCGTGTTCCACGGTTTCTTCTGGCCGCTGCTCATGGTGGCGTCGTTCACGGCGGTCGGGGTAACCGGCAATTACGTGTTCATGATCGGTGTGATTCTGGGGCTCTTCGGCTCCCTGAGTCTCGGCGGCATTCACCTGGCCGAGGACCGGCCCATCGGCATTCGTGCCGATGCGGCCGGAATCTGGATCGGCGGCATCCAGCGCCTCGAGCCCAAACGGGCCGGCGGAAAGAGGCAAACCAAGCTGTCACGGGCGAGAGCACAGCGGCGGCAGGTCTTCTTCTGCCCGTGGGATGCGGTGCAACAGGTCGACGTGATCACAGACCGGGCGGAGATCCGCAAGATCGCCAAGCTCGGCGATGGTGTGGGCACGTCCCGCGTAGAAGTTGCCACCCGTGCGATCAAGCTCGGTCTTCTGACGGCGCCTTACATGCGGGCGGTCCTGGTGCTCAACGTCGAACTCTCCCGCGCGAGCGTTCCGGAGTTCCGCCCACCCGTGGAACGTTCCTTCTGGAAATCCGGATCACCCCAACGCTTCGCCCCCTCCCCCATCTGGTGCGCCCCCACCCGCCACCCGGAAGAACTCCGCGCCGCACTGGCCCAGCGGTTGACCGGCTGAATCCGCCCCACGAAGCCGCGAAGCCGCGAAGCCGCGAAGCCCCCTCAGCCGGTGACGGACTCCGCAACCGACGACCCGTGCACGGTGATCGAGCTGCTGTAGAACATGCCGGTCAGGATGGGCTCGTAGGTGAGCTGGACCGTCACCTCGACCCGCTGGGCGTTGGCCGCGGTGCAGTGCGAGCCCGCGATGTCCGCGGCGCTCATGCCCATTTCGACGGCGAAGGCGCGCACCCGGGCGTCGCAGTCCTGGTACTTGATCGGTGCGGCGCCGCCGGAGTTGCCGTACAGGGCCTCGGTGTCGATGTCCTGGGCCGCGTACCGGGCAGCCTGTTCGGCGATGTCCGCGGCGCGTTCGCGCTGGGAGATGGACAGGCCGCCGTCGACCACGAAGGCGGCGAGCGCCAGGAACACGAAGGCGAAGATGATGACGGCGGCGGCGCCCGAGCCCCGGTCGTCGAGCCTTGCCCGCCGCGACTCGATCCAGCCGGCCAACCCGGTCGGCGCGCTCACTGGGTCCTCCGGTACGGGTCGATCGGCGAGGTGGAGTGGCCGCTGAGGGTGGTCGGGATGTTCAGCCCGAGCATGGCGAGTCCGCGGACCTGGCAGCTCACATCGACGGTGAAGAAACCGCCCTTGACGAAGCCCTTGGCGGACACTGTCACCGGACCGGAGCAGACGTCGGTCAGGTCGGCTTCGGCCGCCCTGCGGGCCTCGGACATCGCCACCGAGCCGTCCTTCTGGATGGAGCCGGCCCGGGCGGCGTCGCGTGCCGCGCTGTCCACGGCTCCGCGGCCCTCGACCAGTTGGCCGAAGCCCACCAGCACCAGAATGAAGAGGATCATGATGGGCGCGAGGATGACCACTTCGATGGTGGACAGGCCCCGGTCGCCACCGCCGCATCGGCGATGCAGGAAGTCCCGTATCCGCAGCTGCGCCCCCGTCACTTGTCCTCCACGAACCGCTCGACCGGCCCCCGCGACTGGGCGTGCACCGTGAGATCGAGGCCGGGGAAGACGCTGGGCACCTTCGCGGCGATCTCCACCCCCACGGTGTCCTGGTCGGGATTGAGCATGGTCACGGACGGATGCAGCACCAGCTTCGAGCCGAGCTGCTGGATGTAGCTGTCGACGACGTCACCCGCATCGCCGCGCCAGCCGCCCGGATTCGCGTCCGCCTCGGCACGTGCCTTGCGCGCGCCCGCCTGGGCGGCGGCCTGGGCCACGTGGTCGGCGAAGAAGTACAGCGCGAACTGCACCGTCGCGAAGATCATGAAGAACAGGACCGGGGTCAGGAACACGAACTCGATCGCGGTCATGCCGGAATCGCCGCGGGTGGAGGCTGCCTCCACCCTGCGGCGTACGAACGCTCTGATCCTCTGACGCACCAATACCCGTTCAGTGACAGTGACTCGGGGTGACGTGGACTCGTCGGACGCCGACTCAGACACCGACTCCGACGCCGACTCGGCTCCGGCGACTCAGCAGGTGCCGCTCGCGCTGGCGCCCTTGATGCAGTTGCCGACCTTGTTGGCACCGTCGCTCAGCGCCGCGTTGATGATCGCGGC
The DNA here is from genome assembly GCF_040689485.1 of Streptomyces sp. NPDC051322. Classification (NCBI taxonomy): domain Bacteria; kingdom Bacillati; phylum Actinomycetota; class Actinomycetes; order Kitasatosporales; family Streptomycetaceae; genus Streptomyces; species Streptomyces sp. NPDC051322. The sequence continues at coordinate 309,028 of NZ_JBFBAK010000010.1, forward strand.
GACCACGCCCACGATCGCCACCACGACGGCGGAGATGATGACCCACTCCACGGCGGAGGCGCCGCGGTCGGTGTCCTCGGAGCGGGCACGCTCGACGCGGGCCTGCAGGAACGTAATCAGGAAGTCGACAGTCGGGTGACTGAAGCGGCGTCCGAACATGGGGTGGATTCCTCTCGGGAGAATGGGTAGCGGGATCAGACCTGGAAGACGCGCATCGCGGCCGGATAGATCAGGAAGACCAGGAAGCCGGCACAGAGAAGCAGCTGGGCGACAAGCATCGACTGTGACTTCTCACCGGCCGCTCCCTCGATCTCGGCCATTTCGCGGTGCCGCATCGTCTCGGCCCTGGAGGCCAGCGACTCACGGACCTTCGCCCCGTCGTCGGCGACGAGCGCCAGCGACGACGACAAGTCTTTCAGTTCCTCGATGCCCAGTTCCTCGCCCAGCCGGCCGAGTGCGAGCCACTGGCTGGTGCCGGTGATCCGGGCGTCGGCGAGTGCGTTACGGATCCGGCGCAGCGCCCATCCGTCACTCACCTCGGCGGCCGCCATCAGCGCCTCGGGCAGACCCCGGCCACCGGCCAGGTTCATCGACACCAGGTCCAGGTATGCGCCGATGACGCGCCGCAGATCCTTGCGCTTGTCCGCCGCGTCCCGGCGTACTTCCAGATCCGGCAGGAAGAAGAAGACCGCCCCGAAGGCCAGCGCCAGCCAGACCGGAATGATCGGCCCGTGACCGAAGCCGATGACCACGGCGATGGCGAACAGCATCGGCCCGAAGATCAGACCCGATACGCCGAGCAGCACCTTGGTCGCCAGGAACCGTTCCCAACCGCGGTCCAGGACCGCCAGGTCGGAGCGGAGCGAGCGCTGCTCCCAGCCCTGCTGCAGGTACAGCTCGGCGATCCGCGCACCCACCTGGGCCCGCACCGAGCCGAACCGTCCGTCGTCCCCGTCCTGCCCGCTCGGCCGTTCGTACGCGGTACCCGCTGCCCGCAGCGCGTCGATGCGCCGCACCTGCGAAACGGCGGAACGCTTGGTGCGGGACAGGGCGCGTACGAGGACGAAGACGCCGAGGCCGAGTACCGCCCCGATCAGTACCGGTGCGGTGAGAATGTCGATCATCGCGGCGCCCCCTGGCCCGTGTTGAACGGTGAGGCCTGCGGTGCGGGATGGGCCCCGGACTGCGCGCCGGGCTTCGCGGCCGACTCCGGACGTACGAACCGGACCTCGGCCTCGTCACGTACCAGGAACCGCTCCGGCGTCTCGATCACCGACAGCTTGCGCAGCCACCAGAATCCGAGCGCGAACAGACCGCAGACGCCGGCCAGTACGACCTGTCCCGTCGCTGTGCTGTACGGCTGGACGAACGACCGGTTGAAGACGGCCAGTCCGAGGACGAACGCCACCGAGACGACCACCACGATCTGCACGCTGCGCCGGGTCGAAGAGCGCTGCGCCATCACGCGGTGGCGCATGTCGATCTCCTCGCGCGCCGATTTGGCGAGTGCGCCGAGCACCTGGCGCAGGCCGGGCCCGCGCAACTTGGCGTTGAGGATGAGTGCGGCCACGATGATGTCCGCGGAAGCGTCGTCGATCTCGTCGGCGAGGTGCTGGAGGGCTTCGGGCAGCGGCATCCGCGAGCGGAGCCGGTCGACCAGCGCGTCCAGGTGTCCCCGCAGCGCGGGCGCCGCGGCGCGCGCCGACGCCGGGATGGCCTGTTCCAGACCGACCGCGCCGGCGATGGTGTCACGCAGCGACTCGGTCCAGCCGGCCAGCGCCTCGACCCGGCGCATCGCGACCTTCTCCTGCGCGGCGCCACCGAAGAGGCGGTCCCAGAAGAAGACCAGCAGTCCGGCGGCGACACCGGCCACGGCCCAGCGCGTCAGCAACAGCACGATCAGCCCGACACCGACGGCGATCGACCCGCGTCGGCCGACGAACTGTACGAGTTCCCGACGGCGTTGACCGTGCTGGGCCTTCACGTGGCCGGGCTTGGGTTCGACGCCCCGGATGGCGAGGATCAGCAGGGCGAGCCCGCCGCCCGCGGCGACACCGCACCCGAGCGCGATCAGCAGCTGCGGATCGAAGATCCCGCCCAACGAGGAGATGCCATTCATTCGGTCTCCTTCACCCCCAGGCCCCGGAAGGGCGATAGCCGTGTGCAGCGAGGTCTTCGAGGCACGCCACCGGGGCGTGCGGCACGACGCGTCCGTCGGGCGTCTCGGCGAAGACCTCGCTGGAAAGCACCCGCCCGTCCACGCCGTTCACCTCACGGACCGAGGTGACCGCACGCTGCAACCGGCCGCCGCTCTCGAAGTTGTTGCGGCGCTGCACGAAGACGACGAAGTTGACTGCCCCGGCGATGAGCATCTGGCTGGCCTCGATGGGCAGCCGCTCGGTGGCCTGCAGCGCGTAGGTGGAAATACGGTTGAAGACCTCGCTGGAACTGTTGGCGTGGATCGTGGAGAGCGAGCCGTCGTTACCCTGCGACATCGCGTTCAGCATCGTCACGATCTCGTCGCCGAGCACCTCACCGACGATGACGCGGGAGGGGTTCATGCGGAGCGACCGGCGCACCAGCTCGCCCATCGATATCTGCCCGAGGCCCTCGGAGTTGGGCAGCCGCTCCTCGAACGCCACCACGTTGGGGTGCAGTTCGGGAAACTGGTCGAGCCCGAGTTCCAGCGCGCGTTCCACCGTGACCAGGCGCTCCACCGGCGGGATCTCGTTGGCGAGCGCCCGCAGCAGGGTGGTCTTACCGGCGTTGGTGGCCCCGGCGATCATGATGTTCTTACGGGCCCGCACAGCGCAGGCCAGGAAGTGCGCCAGCTCCGGCGTCAGCGTGCCGTTCCCGACGAGGTCGGCCACGAACACCTTGCCCATCCGGGCACGACGGATGGACAGCGCGGGCCGCCGCGCCACTTCCATCACCGCGGAGAGACGGGACCCGTCGGGCAACCGGAGGTCCAACTGCGGGTTGGCGGAGTCGAACGGACGCGACGAGAGACCCGAGTACGCACCCAGCACCTGGATGAGCTCGACCAGTTCCTCGTCCGTCTCGGCCACCGGGTCGACCCGCGCCTCACGCCCGTCGGAGTATCCGACGAAGACCTGGTCACAGCCGTTGATGTCGATGTTCTCGACCTCGGGGTCGTCCAGCAGCGGCTGGAGCCGCCCGACCCCGAAGAGCGCCGCGTGCACCGCGGCCGCGTACTGCTCCTCGGTCTCCGCGTCGAACGGGGTGCGCCCGGCGTTGATCTCGGCGCGCGCGTACTCCTCGAGTATCTGGGCGATGACGGCGCGGGCGTACTGCCGCTCGTCCTCGCCCGACATCGGCGGGGTATTGCTGACCTGGTCGATACGGCGCTGTTCCGCGATACGGTCACCGGCGTCCTGCCGGAACCGCTTGACCAGGCTGTGATCGACGACGCTGCTCATCGACCGGCCCCGGCGTTCGGCTGCGACCAGGCCGCACCGAACTGCTGGTACACATCGGCGGCGACCTTACGTGCACTGCGGATCAGCAGCGACTTGTCGAGCCGCCCACGGCCCCGTCCGGCCAGCAGCCCGGCGCCGGAGGTGTCGTGCGCGATCGTCCCGATGACCCGGGCGCCGGTCTGCGCGGCCACCAGCATGTCGTTCACCTGGTGTGCGAGCTTGGCGGAAACCCCCGCCTCGGCGACCAGCAGCACCCCGATGAGCGGACTGGCCAGCTGCGACATCCCCCGCTGACCACCGTGCAGTTGGGCCGAAAGCGCGGCAGCCCTGTCCCGTACGCGGGCGATGTGCTCCGGCTCCGCACGGGAAACCAGCAGTACGAGGCCGGCCTGCGGCATCAGATCGATCGCCGGCGACCCACCGGCGATCCGCCCGCAGTCGGCGATGACGTCGGCGGGCGCGTGCGGTGACTCCCCCAGCGTCGCGAAGGCATGCCCGAGCGTCGGCCACACCCCGGCGAGCCCGGCGGCCTGCTCGGCCGAACCGAGACCGACGAGCAGTTCTAGCCCGCCCGACATGGGCTGGGCGTGGTCCCAGAGCTGATCAGCCACCAGCCCGCGGCGAGCCGCCGCGGCGATGGACAGCAGACCGGTGTTGGGATTGAGCGGCCCGCCGTTGGCACCGGTGGTGCGGTAGACGAGGTCCCCGCCCGCCGGGTCGGCTTCGGCGAGCAGCGCCCGCCGGGGCCAGACAGCGGCGAGGGCAAGGGCGGCCGTGGTGACTCCGGGCGAACCCTTGTCTGCGGCGAGGGCGATGAGCGCCATGTCTTCTGCGTTCCTCTATGTTCCTCTATGGGCTCGGGGTCAGCCGTTGTTGGGGACGAGCACCAGAGCGACTTCGCCGTTGGCGGAGGCCTCAGCGAGAGCGGCTGCGTCAGCGGCGTCGACGGTCACGGTGATGGAGCGGTTCCCGCTGCTGATCGTGCCGGACGCAGGCGCGGCGGCCGCAGTGACCACGGCCCGCTCGACGATGGGCCCTCCGCCGGAGCCGCCGGTCTGCGCGTTGTCGTTACTGCTGCCACTGCTGCTGCCGGATACCTTGTCGCCCACCCGGTAGGCGGTGACGGTGTCGCCGGCCTTGATGTCGGCGGGGTACTGCCCATCCTTGAGGGAGAGGCCGACTACGGCCTTGCCGGCGGGTGTGCCCTTCTCGCCGGTGAACATCTGGCCAACCAGAAGGCTCCCTCCGTAAAGGGTGCTCTTGGTTCGCAGCCGTGCGAGCCCGCCGACCTGGTCCCACTTGACATAGTCGATCGAGTTGTCGTTCGCCACCATCACCGACCTGAGGTCGTTCTTGGTGACCGTCGTGCCGGCCGGGACGTCATGGGCCAGCTTGGCGACCTCGACGCGGTTGCCGGCGCGCAGCACCAGCACCGTCGCACCCAGCGCACCCACCAGAATCAGCAGCACGGCGAGCGCGGCCAGCGCCGGTTTGCGCTCACGTGTCACCGATGGAAGCCGCTCACCGGACGACTGTGCGGGCGAGGGAACCCTGTGGTTACCTGCGCCCGTGCGCTCCTGGACCTTCACGCCGCTGCTCCCCGAAAGTTTCTCTGCGACATAAGCGAGTCGACTTCGCCGCCATTTATCCGGTTCCGATTCCCAGGCCACCGGAGGCTGTCAAGTCATCGCACCGTAGCAGCAGCACATAAGCGCCTCAAGACGAGATAAGGATCGCGAACCTCGCGCCCTTCGTGAACATCGACCCAAATCGGTCACAACCGGCCGGGCTTGACGACCACGGAAAGCTTCACCAGATTTCCCCTTGGCCACCGGACTCCCGGGCGCCACCCGTTGCACCTGCCAAGCCGTCGCCCTGGTCGCCCGAACATGGCCCGCCAGCCCGGACCTCCCACCGCAGTTGCCGATGCAGCCGCAAATCCGCCCGCCTCACGGCACGCGCATCCCCCTCACAACCACGGCGGATACAGCAATCAACCGGCCGGCCCGGCCCGACTTGCGTCACGATCACTCCAGCAGGATCGGGTGCGGTGGACGGCGGGTCCCAGGACCCGGGACGCGGCGGCGCGCGACAGACACGGAGTGCGCGAACTACATGAAGCGTGAACCAAGCGTGACCAAGACGGAACCTGCGCGGCACTGAGGCTCAGTCGCGGGCCTGGCCACCAGGTGATCGGACACCTCCTGGACATCCACGACCCCCTCCCGTCCGACCGATTCATCCGAAACACCACAAGTATTCCGGCGGCACCGCCCAGTTCGCTCTGGTGAAACCAAGTACCGCCCGGATAGCGTCAATTACCTATAGTCCGCAACCGCCCCACCGGGAGTCGCCCGTGAACCGCCGATCTTTGCCCGTTGCCGCCGCACTCGCGACCGCAGCGGCCCTCCTGCTGACCGCGTGCGGCGGGGGCGGTGACAGTAAGTCCAAGGACTCGGACTCGGACAAGATCGCGGGCGCCGACACGGGGGCCTCGAAGCCCACCTCGCCCAGTCCTTCGGCCTCGACGGCGCCTGGGCGCCCGAAGATCACGCTGCCGTCGGACATGTCGTACACCTTCGACTGGCCGAAGACCGGCAACAAGGAGAAGGATGCAATCCTCTCCGACGGCGAGCAGTTCATCAAAGCCACCGACCTGGCGGTTACGAATCAAGATCCCCTGGACAAGGCGTACCGCTTCTATTCGGAGGGAGAGGTGTCTGTCGCAACACAGAAATACGTACAGGAGTACGTCAACGACAAAGCGCGAATGACGGGGAAGTTTCGCTTTTATGACGCGACCGTAACCGTCAGCAAGGATAAAACAGCCACGCTGGTCTACTGCGAAGATCAGGGCAAGGCGTTTGACTTGCACATCAAAACCAAGAAAATCGATAAAACTCCCGTAACGAGCAATAGTTACATCCTCTATAACACAGCGTTGCGAAAGAACGATCTCGGCGTCTGGGTCACCACGAAGATGATCAGTTTGAGGGGGAATTCGAAGTGCCAGCCCTGAATCGACCACGAATTCTGGCGCTAGCGGTTACGGGATCCGCTATGTTCCTACTGAGCACCCGGCCGGCACTGGCCGATGGATCGCACGACCAGGCCCCTCCGCCTCCTCCCAAAACGGATACCTCCGGCAATGCGGACGGCAGCGGCACCATCTCGGCCAGCGCCGGGGTCGTCTATGACCGAACCCACAATGGCCAAGGCCCACAGACCGGAGCCGTTGCCCCTCAGGGCAACTGGTCGCCGCCCCCTTGCTGGTACGCCCCGAAGTACACCCCAGCCCAGCTCAAGGCTTACCTCGAACCCATCTGGGAAGCCGAGTCCACAGGATACGAGTGGGACGCCAAACAGCGTAATCATTACGAAAAGGGCGACGGCAAGGGCAGTGACTACAAGGACTTCAACAAGGCGAAAACTGGCAAGGGCTACTGGTGGGACTCCTACGTCGACGACTCGCGTATCGGGGAACCAGGCGCACTGTCCTGTGACAAGCCCATCTTCTGGGTGGACAAGGGCGACCCACCCCCCACAGACATCCCGCAGGCCATCACCCCCGAAATCCTGTCGCAGCTCGCCTACGCCGAAATCCGCGTCCCCGACACCAAGGTCACCCTCGCACCGAGCGGCGCGACGAAGGTAAACCTCCCCACCTGGGCCTGGCTCGACAAGACCGACTTCAAGCCCGTCTCCGTAACCGCCTCAGTGCCTGTCCTGAACATTCAGGCCACAACCACCGCGACCCCGGTCTCCATGAAAATCGAACCCGGCACCAGCGACGCGGAGCTGTACCCCGCTTCCGGCGAATGCGCCATCAACCCTGACGGCTCCATCGGCACCCCCTACGTCAAGGGCGACGCCGATAAAACCCCACCCTGCGGCCTCACCTACCTCCGCGCCTCCGGCAACAACGGACCGTACAAGCTGAAGGCCACCATCACCTGGAACATCAGCTGGACCGGCACCGGACAGGCCAATCCGAAGACACTCCCCAGCGGCACCTTCGGCACGACGCAAGACGTCACCGTCGAAGAAATCCAAGCCATCAACCGCTGATCGATGCGAACTCCCCCGATGTCCCATCCCCAGTAGCACGGGGCTACCGGGGACGGGACACGCTTCGCTTGTTCGCTTCACGAACTTTGGCGAGTAACTCCTCGCGCCGGCGTTGCTCCGCGGCCTCGGCTTCGTCATCATCCTGTTGCTCGGGCGCGTCAGTCATGTGGCGCGCCCCGCAGGATCGCGGCCAGCCGCCGGGCCACACTGGGATTGCAGCACTCGGTGACGTCCTCCGCGATGCCGCGCAGCGGCCACTCCGTGCGGGCGGCGTCAGCGCTGGAAAGCGAGTCGGTCGCAATCTGCGACTTGATCGATTCGGGCAGTTCGGTCGCGGTGAGGATGTTGTCCCGTGCGCCGGCGACAGACTCGTCGGAGTCCTAGGCGTGGGAGAGTCGGGAGTGATCTCCGCAGCCGGCTTCGCCGGGCCGGAACCCACGAGGTGATCCCACGGAGGCCGGCGGGCCGGGCCGCTGCGATCAGCTGCGCGACCTTGCCACCCATGGAATGTCCGACGAGGACGTAGTCGGTGACGCCCGCGTCGGTGATCACGGCGATCGTGTTGTCCGCGAGTTGGCGGAGCGTGTAGGGGCCGGACAGGCTGCTTGAGCGGTGAGTTCCCTATGGGCTGACGCCGAAGGCGTTCCGGAACGCCGGTTCCGGCAAACGCCGGTTCCGGCAACCGTGGAGTGCACCAAGTGCGGCCGCTCCGGGCCGCAGAGCCTTCTTTGGCCGGCGGTATCGTCTGTCACCGCAGTTGGTTGAATGCCTGGTCGGCATCGGCTACGGCCTCGGGGTGGACGTCGTGAGCGGTTCGACCATCAGCGATCTTCTGCCAATTGGTCCGGGCGAGTACCCGTTGGACCGCGAGTACCTGGGCGGCTCGCAGGCGTGCCTGGATGCCCTCGCCGAGGGCGTCCGCCAGTGCCTCCTCATCCTCGAGCTGGTACCGAGTGAGCCGTCCCGCCAGGCTCGGGGTGGTGAACACCAGCCGATGGAACGCCACCACCTCGGGATGATCGTTGAGGCCGGTGACGGGGTCGTACCGATCGAGGCCGGCCCGGAAGTGCCGGTGCAGCGCCGTCACCGGCCTGATGCCGGACCTGCGGTCCCGTACGACGCGTGCCGTCTCGCCCTGGTGGTCCGCAAACCGGTGCAGCACCAGGTCTTCCTTGGTGGGGAAGTACCGGAAGAGAGTCGGCTTGGAGATCTCGGCCGCCGCGGCGATGTCGTTGACCGAGACGCGGTCGAAGCCGCGCTCCAGGAACAGCGAGACGGCCGCGTCGCCGATGGCGTCGCGCGTCCGCTCCTTCTTGCGGGCCCGCAGTCCCGTCGGCTCGCTCATCCGACCACCGTAACATTCGTGACCAGGTTGCTTTTTTAACCGAGTAACGTTTTTATGAGAGGCATGCATCAGACAGACATCCTTCCCGTGCTCGTAACCGGGGCGACGGGCCGGGTCGGCCTTGTCGTCATCGACCAACTCCTCGACGCCGGCGTGCCGGTCCGTGCCCTCACCCATCGCCCCGAGGCGGCGGCGACGCTGCCGGCGAAGGTCGAAGTCTTCACCGGCGACCTCACTGCGCCCGAGACACTCGACCCGGCATTGACTGGCGCCGGTGCGGTCTTCCTCGTCTGGACCGCCCCGCCACAGACCGCCGCGGGCGTCGTCGAGCGGCTGGCAGCCCACGTACGGCGGGTCGTCTTCCTCTCCTCCCCGCACCAGACGCCGCACCCCTTCTTCCAGCAGCCCAATCCCATGGCGGTGCTGCACGCCGACATCGAGCGGCTCATCGCGGCCACCGGACTCGACTCGACGATCATCCGGCCGGGGATGCTCGCTTCGAACTCGCTGGCCTGGTGGGCGCCCGCGATCCGGGCCGGCGAGGTCGTCCGGTGGCCTCACGGCGCTGCCGAGACGGCACCGGTCGACGACCGCGACGTCGCAGCCGTCGCGGCGCGGACGCTCTACCAGGATGGATACGTCGGAGGCGACTACGTCCTTACGGGTCCCGAATCGCTGACCCAAGCCGCGCAGGTGGACGTCATCGGTGACGCCCTGGGGCGCCGGATCGCATTCGAGGAGATGACGCCGGACGAGTTCCGAAGCCTGTCGGAGGGTACGGCGCCCAGCTCTGTCGTCGACATGCTGCTCGCCGCATGGAGCGCGGCGGTCGGACAGCCCGCGTACGTCACCACCGCGGTGGCCGACGTCCTCGGGACGGCGCCGCGAACCTTTCGCCAGTGGGCCGCCGACCACACCACTGCGTTCACGGCAGGTTAGGGACGACGGCCGGGGGCATCGTGCGTACCGACAGGACGCGCGGCCTGTGCCTCGTCGTCACTTGGTGATGACGAGGCAAGGAACTCAGCGGCGCCCGCTTCCTTCTTCTGCCGTCAGGACACCGGCGAGAGGGAAGCGGGCCGAGACCAGATCTCCTGACGGAGGAGGTCGAAAAGGGCCTTCTCCGCCGGGCCCGCGCCGTGCCGGATCACGGCGATGACGGGCTGGGACACGGCCGGGGATACCGGGCGAACGAGGTGCTCGTGGCCGTGGGGCACGGGCGCAGGCCGGGACCAGCGTCACCCCCATGCCGTGGGCGGCCCAGCGCGCGGCCGTCGCCGTCTGGGAGACGCGGGCGGCCGTGGTCGGGGTCAGACCGTTGTCCCGCAGCACCTGCAGCAGCACACCGTCGAGCGCGCTGTCACGGTCGAACCTCATCCACGGCTCCCCCGCCAGTTCCCGCAGCTCGACCCGGTCCGCGGCGAGCAGCCGGTGCCCGGGGGCAAGGACCACGACGAACTCCTCGTCGCCCAGGTGGTGGGCGTCGGCGGGGCTCCAGATGGACCAGGCCCGCGAGCCCGTCGAAGATCGGGGCCGGATGAAGTTTCGGGCAGACGGCCCGATCAGCCTCGCCGCCTGGGGGTGTTTGGGCATGCGGTCGGCGACCTCCATCCACAACAGGCCGCGGTCGAACGCATCCAGCACCTCCTCCAGATCGGGCAAGGGGGCGTCGTCCGACTGCCTGGCCGGTTCGCCCCGGCGGGCGGATGTCGCCCCGTGCGCGACGTGTGCTGAGGAGCGCAGCGCTCTGCCAACGGCGACCACCAGCGGCCGGGACCAGTCCTCCGCGTCAACGACTGCGCGAGCCATGACGAGTTCCTCCCAGCTCAAGCGCCGCAACTGTGCCGTCCGCGGTGGCAGCTTGAGCTCCTCCCGCGCCGCGAACACTCCGTCCGCATCACGCAGCAGGGCGAGCGCGGCCGGCTCGCCCCGCACCGTCGGGCCGGCCATCGGCGGGCAGCTTCTCGATCAGGGCGATCCGTTCAGCGGTCGGCGGATGCGAGTCGTACCGGTGGGGTCGCGAGGGACGCCGCTCGGCTGAGATTGCGGCGAGCCGTTCGCCCGGCCGGGCGGCGAGCAGTCGACGGAATCCGCCGTACAACTCGCCCACCGACGGCAGGGCCCCCACCTGCTCGCCCATCCCGGCGTACGTATTCATCCAGTGGTCGTACGCGGCGTCGAGGACCGGAAGGGCCCGCAGAGTGCCGACCATGGCATCGCGGCCCGCGTGCTGGGCGGCCATTCGGTCGGCGAGGGTGGGGTCCTGACTGTCACCACCCTGCTGGCGAGGTGGTTCAGTACTCGGGACCCATCGTCAGCTCGACCGAACAGGGACGGCGTCCGAGGATGTAGCTTGCACGCGGCGCCCTGTACCGGGTCAGCACCGGCGTGGGTTCTTCCCGCTGACCGCACAGAGATCGGCGCATTTTGGCCAGGCGCCAGGTGGGCAATTCGACGCTGGAGGACAAGTGGACTGGTATCCGGGCCCGGACGAAGATCTCCTGTTCCGCACAGCGGCCAGGTTCGCGACCGGCCAGGCGCCCTCCGTGGCAGGCTCCCGGTGGTTCCGGGATGACGTACGCGGCGACATCCAGGGCGACTTGCCGGGGTGGCCGCCCGGCCCGCGGTTCGCCCTCCGCGGCGGGGCCGATCGGGCGGCACAGCGCACCGGGCGAGGCTTCCTGGTCGGTGTCCCGCTGATCGCCAACCTCATAGCGAACCTCGGCGGCGTGTCCGGCTCGCCCTTCGGTGACATCTCCGTACGCGGGACCCCGGAGGAGAAGGAGAACGAGGTCGACGACTTCCCCGTCCTCTGGGCCGCACCCGGCACGCTCGCCCGTACCGTCCCCTGGCAACTCGACCCGGCACGGCGGCCCGAGGGCTACCGGACGGATGTCGTACTCACCGACCGCCGGCTGCTTTTCCTCGGGGTGGCGGGCGGAACTCTGGACTCGGCCGATGTGCTGTGGGAAACGGCCCGCGATGTGCTCGCCGGGGCACGCAGGATGAACTACAGCGAGTCCGGCGGAGACATCCGGATCACCTTCACGGACGGCTCCTGGATCCGGCTCCACACGAACGCCGCCCGGCTCGCCCAGCTCATCAACGGCGCGGGCGGAATGCTCACGGAGATGGATCTCACGGACGGCCAGCGCTACCGACTAAGGGAATTCAGGCAGAAGCTGCCGAAGAATACCGATGCGCCCGCCATTGCCCTGCTCAGGAGCGGCGTCGTCCGGGTCGTGTACCGCACAGGTGCGGAGACCGCGCCGGACGGCTACGAAACTCACACCCTCCTGATGGACGCATCGGGCGGTCCGGCCAGGGCACGACCGGGGGATATGTAGACCGCACCGGCCGAACTGCCCCGTATCGGCGCATTCGCGCTCCTTACCACCACAACGCACACCTCGCTAGAGTTCGCCACATGAGGGAACGGAACGCAGACGCCCGGGCTGCCGGCCTGCAGTACACCGCTCGTGGCGGCATCCCACGCGCCCCCGCACTGCGTGCCGTGTTCGCGCTGCTGGCACTGCTGTTTGCCCTGCTCGTTCCCGCCGGGCCGGCCGTCGCCCAGGGCTCCGCGCCCGCTTCGCAGGCCGCCCACCTCGCCGACCTTCTCCGTAACAACCCGGTCTACGTCACAGACCAGTTGCCCCGCGAGGTGCCGCGCTCCCTGGCCCCGGCCTTCGCGAAGTACGCAAAGCGGACCGGCGTCCCGACGTACGTCCTGGTGCTTCCCGCGCAGCGCAGCGCTGGGGGCTCACTGCTCGCCGCGGTGCACGACCGGCTTGGGCGGGACGGGCTCTACGTACTGGTCGACGACATGGGGGTCGCAGCCGCCGACGCCTACGGGGTACGGGCCGCCGCGGACGATGCGTCCACCGTGTCGCTCTACGAACTCCCCTACGACGCAGGGCCGCTGCTCAAGTTCCAGCGCTTCACCGAAGTGATCGCCGAAGGAAGCACCAAGGCTGCGCAGCGTGCGGACAGTGCGCGCAAGAGGTACGGCGGTGAGGGCGGGAGTTCGCACGAGCCGGACAATATGTACATCGGTCCGACCGACCGGGACAACCAGTCGTTCCTCACCGGCATTCTGCTGACCGGTATTCCGCTGCTGATTCTGCTGCTGTCGCCGTACGTACGGCGCCGGCTCCGTCGCCGCAAGCAGCCGGCCAAGGCATCCAAGCCGACCGTCGACCTCGGCAAGCTGCCGGAACAGGCCGGCGCCGCCTCCGCGAAGTCCGGAAACTCCGGGAAGTCCGCGAAAGAGGCGACTCCCCGCGCCCGGCATCCGCTCGCCGCCCGTCTGATCGAGGCGGGCTGCGCCCTGCTGGCCGCCGTCGCCGTCGTCTTCGTCACGCTGCATGCCTTCGACCAGAAGACGTCGAGCGCCGCACCCCAGCCCACCGCCGCCGACATGGCGGCACGCATCGACCGGGTCGCGGCCGGGCTCCGGTACGACCCGCTGTACAGCGATCCGGAAAGCCCGCAGCTGCTCACCGCCGCCAAGCAGTCCGAACTGCGGCACCGGATGGCCGAGTTCGAGTCGAGCACCGGGCCGGTCTACCTCGCGATCATGCCGCAGCTCTCCGACGACGAGTCGGGCGACGAGCCAGGCATTTTCAGCGCGGCGCTGCACAAGAAGGTGGACAAGGACGGCGTCTACATCGTCGCCGACCCGCTCCGCGGTGATATCGGCGTCGATAACTACGGGCTCCGGATCGACAGCAGTCGGCTGACCTTCGACCTGCCTGATGCGATCCGCTACGACAACGCGGTTTCCGAGCCGGCCGACTTCCGGCTCGGCGCACGGCTCGACCAGCTGATGACGTTCCTCGGCAAGACGCCACGCACGTCCGAGCCGAGCTACTCCGATTCCGGCACCGAACAGGCGCCGGACCCCGTCGAGGACACCACGCTGCACCCGCTGTTCTTCCGCAGCGACTTCTGGCCGGGCGTCTTCGTTGGTCTGCTCGCGGGGGCGTTGGCCTTCGGCATCATCGTCGCGCTGATCAGCATGGCCGGCGGGCTGATCGCCTTGCGGAGACGGCGGGCCGCCGCTCCCGCTTCCGCCACGCCCGGTGCGTTCACCGCTCCGGCCGATCCCGCCGAGGCGTACTTGCGCCGGACGGCCCGCAGCGACATCACGACCCTCGGGAGGGAGTTCGAAGCGGCACCGGAGAGTCTGCCCGAGGCGGTACGCACCCGGGGCTGGGACTGTCTGGATGCCGCCACCCTCCTCGTCGACCGCGATTCCGACGGCCGGGTCGACAACGAGGCCGCGCCCGCCGAGTTGGCCGCCGCCATCGCGCTGGCCCGCGCGGGCCGGGCCGCACTGGTGACCGGCACCGCCGCCGACTTCTGCTGCGGCCTCAATCCGCTGCACGGCCCCGCCACTCAGAAGCACGACGTGCGTTACGTGGAGCGTGGGCGGCGCAGGCGGCGCCGCATCCCAGTGTGCGAGCCATGCCGCCACGCGGCGGCCGACGGCCGGCACGGCCCGCTGAGCGCCCTTCGGCTCACGCTGCCGGGCGCCGACCACGGTGAGCGGGTGGCATACGAGGAGGCAGCCGGTCCGCTGCCCGCCGCCCAGCACGGAATTGCCCGACTTCTCGACGCCGTAAGGGAGTACGCCGGTGTCCAGTAACCCCGGGGGCCTCAAGCGAACCTTCGCCGCCCCGCTCGCCGCACTCCTGTCGGCGCTGGCCCTGGTGCTGGTGCCGGTGCTGGTGCTACCGGCCGCGGCGCAGCCGCCCAGCCCGGGCGCCCGGATCGCGGCGGGGCTGCGAACCTCACCGGTGTACGTCGACCCCGGGTACACCGGATCCGTACCACCCACGCGACAGAAACAGCTCGCCGCGCAGATCGCGAAGACCGGGCTGCCGATCAAGGTGGTGTTGGTGCCGCTGATCAAGGGCGACAGCTTCAACGGCGAGTCCGACAACCTTCAGGGCGTCGTCCGCGACCATCTGACCCAGCACGACCTCATCCTGATCAGCACCTCCGACGAGGCCGGCTACCTGAGCGGCCGTGAGTGGCCGGACGACAAGCATCAGACCAGCGACGCCGTGTCGGCGGTCGGCTTCCTGGACGACATGCGGGACGCGAGCCTCGCCGACCAGGTCTCCAAGGCGATCGAGCTGGTGCAGCAGGGCAACGGCACCCAGGTGTACGACGACGCCACATCCGATCTCGGTTCGTCCGCGCCGAGCGCCACCCACAAGCCGAAGGACGGCGGAACCACCCCTTGGCTGGTCATCGCCCTCGCCGCGGTGGCGGTCCTCGGGCTCGCGGGCGGTGCGCTGGTGTTCGTACGCCGCCGCCGGAGCCGCCCCGCGCCGAACGCCCCCTTCGCATTCCCCCAGGCGGTGTTCGCGGCCGCCCGCAGCGCCGACGAACGTGAACTGCGCAGGCACGCCTCCGCCGAGGTCATCGCGCTCGGCGAAGCGGCCCAGTCCGCCGCCGACTCCCTGCCGGGCCTGCCGCGCGCCCTGGACGCCTACGCAGCGGCCGGCAAGGTCCTGGACGCGGCCCACGGCGTGCCCGACCTGGCCGGGGTCCTCGCCCTCGTCACCGAGGGCCGTGACGCCCTGGCCGGCCGTACCCCGTCCGTCCTTCCGCTCTGCTTCTTCAACCCCCTGCACGGCCGCGCCGCCCGCCGCATCGACTGGCGCCCGCTCGGCCGCCGCGACCGATTGAACGTGGCGGTCTGCGAGGCCTGCGACCGGGCGGTCCGCACCCGACGCGCGCCGGAGGTACTCACCGCTCCGGAGTCGAAGGGTGGCCGCGAAGTCCCCTACTTCGAGATCCCGGCGGACCGCAGCGTCTGGGCGGCCACGGGGTACGGGTCGCTGGTCCGCTCTGCGGAGGACGGCATGGCGGCGCGGGTGGGGCGCGGGGAGTTCTCGCACAAGGCCGGGCAGTCGTGACCACCGGGGTGCGGACGGTAGCGTCTGAGGACCCCAACCCGTCAACCGCTGAGGCGAGTCCGAGAATCATGTACATAGAGAAGGCGCCCAAGATCTGGTCGTCCATCTGCATCGCGCTCTACCTGGCGGGCATCGCCGCCATGGCCCCGGGAACCTTCCCGGACGAGATCGGCCTCTGGTTCGGGCTCTCCGCACTCTTCCTGCTGATCCTGCTGCCCTGCCTGGCCATCCCGATCTCCAAGGTGATCTACCACCGGATCCGTATCGACCGCTCCACCCTCCGGGTCGGCCGCGAACGCATACCGCTCGCCGACGTGGACTTCAACTCCGTACACGCTGCCCTGCAGGGATCGAACCCCACACCGATGCAGCGTTACGCGTCGTCACTGGGCACCATCGACGCCCCGGTACCGGGCCTCCGTGCCGCCGACCGTGGAGCACCGCGGCTGGTCGGTGGGGGCTGGTCCGTGCCGATGGGCATGGACAGCGTGGTGATCGCCAACCGGCAGGGCGAGCTCCTGACGATCGCCACGCGCGACCGGGCTGCCTTCCTCACGGCGCTGGCCAACGCGGCTGCGGGGATGCCGGTCTCGCCCGAAGAACACGGGCGTTAGGGTCTTAACGGCTCGCCCGTCAGTTCGGTCCAGGAGGTAACGGTGGCATTCGGTAAGGGCAGGAAGGTCGAGGAGCCCCCCGTGGAGCCGGTTGCATGGGCGACAGTCCACAAGTTCGTCATCGATACGGCGGAGCGCCCAGCGACGCCCAAGCGCAAGAAGGCTGTGTACGGACCGCGGGCGGTACGTGTGCCCCAGGGCGGCAAGGACTACCGGGTCAACGCCCCTTGTGCGTACCTCGCTCCCGCGTCACGACCCGCCTCAGGGCCGGCCCGGTCCGATCTCACCCTGTACGAGGACCCCGAGGCGCAGCGTCTGCTCTGCTCCGTGGATGCGCCGCAGGAAGTGAACGGGGAGCGCCACCACGTCGTGCGTGACGCACAGGGAGAGGTCATCGGAACCTTGCGTCGCATCCCGCCCAAGCGCCCCTTCCGGCACACCTGGCGCATCGACCAGCCGGGGCATCCGGAGATCGTCGGCCGCAACGAATGGGTCAGCGGTGATTCCACGAAGGAGGTCGTCGGACGGGCGGCGGTCAGAATGACCATCGGTCTTGTGGCCGGCCTGGCTGATATCGGCGGCGACGTCGGCGGCGACCAGCCGTCCAAACCGCGAACCCTTGAGTGGCGAGTGGAGGACAAGGTGGTAATGGTCTCCGAAGGCAGCACGGAAGTCACCATCCGGACCGAATGGGTCGACCGTCGGCTGGCCTTCGCGTTCGCTCTCGTAGGGGACCGCTAGGCATCAGGGTTGACAGCTGCCCGTAGAATCAGTCGCCCATTCGCCCTCGGGGGAGAGCACGTTGAGAACAGCCAATCCGGACGACATGGACCAGCTCGCCAAGCTGCTCGACGGCCGGGGCGGCGTCCAGGACAAAGTCGACGAAGCATTCACCAGGGCCTCGAAGCTGGGCGTCACCAGTCACCTGACGTCTCTCAAACCCTTGCGTTCCTGGGTCACCGACACGGGACCCGACCTGCGAAAGCGTGCCAACTTCGCCCGGCTGGAGAACGGTGACCCCGACGCCGGGTTCAAATGGGCAGGCTTCACCGACGCGGATCTCAAGAAGTACAAGGGTGAAAAGCTCGGCCCCGATGTCATCCTGCTCGCCAACTCGGTGGCAGCCAGCGACGACCCGAAGGCTGATTCATTCAAGCGGCAGCCGCACGAGTCACTCAACGACTGGCTGGACCGGCTCAAGGCTCAGGCGATAGGCAAGATACCCGGCCTGCACCCGCACGAGAAGACGATTCAGTACCTGATCGGACTCTACGGCGACTGGGGTTCGGTCACCTCGACCACCGCGACCGTCACCATCCAGGGAACCGCGCTCACCAAGGTGCTCGTCGGCAACGCGCTCGCCAAGGGTGCGCTGCGGACCTGGAAGACCCGTATCGGGGTGACGCTCCGGGGGTCCGACAACAGTCTCCTCCGGTGGTCAGGCAGCAAGCTCATCAAGATGAAGCTGCCCATCCGCTCGCTCGGCGCACCGGGAAGCTGGTTTCCGAGCAAGCTGGGGCAGTGGGCGCAGAAGATTCCTGGCACGACCGGACGGATCAACGACCTGACGGGCCAGGCCTACAACGCCGCCCGCAAACTGCCGTTCATGGACTCCCCGATCTGGAAGGGCCTCACAGCGAACAAGGCGATCGACTTCATCGTCGGTTCCGATTCGCTCGCCGCGAAGTACGGCGGGGTCACCCACGCCGGTACGGATGTCGCTCGTGCCGGCAACGCGAGTCTTCTCAGGGTGACCAGCAACGCCTTCACGGAATCGCGCGGTTTGGGCGCCACCCGGCTCGGCGCCCTCAGCAAGGGCCTCGGGGCGGCGGGCAAGGTATCCGGCTTCCTGCGCGGGGCCGGTATCGCGGGCAGCGCGGCGTCGACCGTGTTCAGCGCGGCAAACGTCATCTCGCAGGGCAACCCCGTCGACGCCTACAAGCGCAATGGCGCCGGCTACGTCGCCGACGTCGCCGAGGTCGGCTTCAACGCCTCGATGACCGCCGCCATGATCGCCCCGAACCCGGTCACCATCGGCCTCGCGGTCGGCTTCGGGGTCGTCTACGGCGGCGCGAAGATCGTGCAGCACTGGGGCGACATCAAGAAGGGCGCGGGGAAGGCCGCCGACTGGGTCGGCGACAAGGCGTCCAAGATCGGCGACGGAATCGCCGACGGCGCCAAGAGTCTGGCGAAACACGCCAATCCGATGAGCTGGTTCTGACCACACGAGTGTGCCGGGGTGACGTCCACGAGTCGGAACCTTGCGCCGTTTCTTCACCACGGTGGCGCCCAAACGGAAACTGCCACGCAGCAGTACGCTGCGGCGATCGAGAATATAACCGCTACGCACCGTCACATTATGAGTTCGCCATCAGAGGGCCGGACAAACTCGTGCCGAGCCCCCGTCGCGGTGTCGCCCAAAAAGAAGCCCCCATGGCGCCAGTAGCTGCGCCCCGGCACACCCGTAACCGTTACCTTTCTCCACGGGCACAAGGCCAAACTCGAAGCGATGCACAGCAGAACCTCTCGTATAACGCTCATGCGTGCACACTGATTTGAGGGCCGCACCGAGAACGGACGCGACCCTCAAAGCTGCGTGAGGACTACGCCTCGTCGATCAGGTCTGCCTTGTCCGGTAGGAGGTCGGCGACCTTCTCCCAGAGTTCGCCGGCGTTGGACTCGACCAGGACCAGCACGCTTTCCGGGGTGACCTGGCCCGGCAGGATCGGCTCCTCCGGCTGTTCGCGGATCCAGTAACCGCGGTTACCGCAGTCCCAGACGGCGAGGGCGCGGATCATGGCGGCGCGTTCGTCCTCGTGCTTGCCGTCCCAGGCGGTGGTGATGCGCCAGGTGGAGTTGATGGCCAGGACGAGGTTCGCGAATTGGGCGAGCTCGGGGTCCTTGAGGTGGGTGTCCACTTCGACGAGGGCTTTGCGGACGAGGTCGCGGGTTGCTTTCTCCTCGGCTCCGTCGCCCTCACCGAGTGCGACGAACGCCGCATCGAGGGCGCCCATCGTCGTCTCGATGCGGTCGACCGCCGGCTCCTCGCTTTCGCCGCTGCGGAGGTTGACCTTCCTGGCCAGTTCCCACACCAGGGTGCTCGGCTCCAGCGGGACGTACTCGGACTCTTCCTCGCCGGGCCAGCCGTCATGGGAGATGACGGCGTTCTGCCCGACGATGACGCCGTGGTTGACCGGGCCGTGTTCGCCGGTGACCTCGACGGTGATCATGACCAGGGGGTCGGCCAGGGCCCCGAGCAAGTCGCGCATCAGCGGTGCGAGTTCCCCTTCCTCGCCGACCAGGCCGATCTGCTGCAGCTCCACCAGTGACGGCCACAGCTCGTCCGGCGGGTTCTCGCCGTCCAGCAGGTGCGCGAAGACGCCTATGTGGCGGTCGGCCAGCCTGAGACGGCCTCGGGAACTGTCGTACGAAGGCATCGCTGTAGTTTCCTCCCCCTGGGCCTCACGGGCACACGGTTCACTTCTTGGGGTGCTGCAGATCTTTGGCTTCCTGGGAGGCCTTGTGCGCCTCTTCGCGGAGCGACTTGGCGACCGTGGTGCACTTCGTGCGCCAACTCTTGAGCTTGCCGCGCACATCGTCGGCGTTCGGGCCCGCCCAGGTCTTCATCGCCCTGGTGCTCTGGGTGTGCGCTGGATCCACCAGCGATTCGATGTGATCGGCCAGCGACCTCAGAGACGCGGCACGCGAATTGAGGTCCTGGATGTCCGGATTTCCCATAGCAGCCTCCCCCGCTGTCATTCGGACTGGCCACCAAGCATAGACGGGCAGTAGCGGAGAACCTCAAGGGGTCGGCGAGACGGTGGGTGAGGTCTCTCAGGCACCGTCGTGGTAGGTACGCGCCTCCTTCCTGCCGACCTTTTCGGGTTCGCTGGTGATTGCCGCCTCCACCAATGGCAGTAACGCGGCGACCTGTTCACCGAGCCTCCTGTGCCGGCCGGCCAGTTCCCGGTGCCAAGTGCGGGCGTTCTTGCCTACCCAGACGTCGCCGCCTCCGAATTCTTCGGTGGGCTTCTTGAGCGCCTTGCTCAGTGCTTCGATTTCTTTGGCGAGATCGCTGCGCAGTTTTTCGAGATCTGCCTTTCGAGGATTGGGAACCTTTGCCGGGTAATCTGTCATGCCCCCGCCTCTCCATGGTTTGCGGGCACAGGGGCCACGGACCTTACCAACTCCGGTGGCACCGACCCGGCTTGGCCGTGGGGATGGGATTGCTGGGCGGTAGGTCCTCATAGCCTGATGTGATGCAGGACGAAGAAGCGCGAGTAGCCCCAGATGTTCTTTTGCTGCCCACTATGAGCGCCATTCCGGAGGATGCGAACGGGAAGCCATATATCGAAAACACGGTCGACGTCATGCTGGTGCCGGTGGCCACTGACAGCGGTGAGGAACGGCTTGTGGCGTTGGCCTTCAGCGCGGTCGGCCTGCTGGCCGCGGCGCTCGGCGTGGAACAGCCGTGGGTGGCGGTGCCGGTCAAGGAGTTGAATCGGGCCCTGGAAGGGTCCGGGGCGCGGGGCGTGCTGGTGGACGCCCAGGTGGCGCCGGGTCCGGAAAAGGATCACTCAAATGGTTGATCCGAACTTCTCCGGGATCAACCCCGCGAACCTGCAGAGGAGCATTGATGCCCTGGTCGGCGGCAGCAAACTGCTGCACGGAGGCAGGGCCTCGTACTACGGCCGGTTCCAGAAGTACGGGCTCGACACCCGGCATCTGACCGAGATCGGGAAGATCGCAAGCTGGGTCGACGACGAGCTCCCCATGTTGCGGCGGCGCCAAGCGTTGGCTGTGGCCATGGAGAACGACGGTGGGCACCACCGTCGGGCCGGCGGCGGGCCCGCCATGGTGCGGCTTCCTGAACCCGTCATGAGTGTCGCGTCGGCGCGGGCGGACGGGAAGGTGCTCGCGGAGGATGCGGACAAGGCCGGGGCCCTTGCCCGGGGCCCAGGTGGTGCGGAGTTTCACCGGATCGCGGGTGCACTGGCTGCGCATCGCGGGGATCCGGACTTCACTTCTGCGTTCTATGCGCGGATGGATCCCGCGTTGGTGAAGAATCTGCCGACTGTGATCATGGCGGCCGATGCGGGTACGGCGGGGGCGGACGCGAAGGTTTTCGGCTCGGCGTTCACGACTGCGGTCATGGCGGACTCGCCTGCTCCGGGATTCGATAAGACACTGGCGCTCTTTCACGGACCCGTGGGGAAGGACGAGCCGGGGGCTCTCTTCAATCGGGCGCTGATGCAGGGAGATGCGCCGGAACTCTGGGACCGTGGCTGGTGGCACCTGAAGAAGGCCTCATCGAAGCTGCTCGATCCGGCCGACACCTGGTCCGACGACGTGGGGCTGCTGGCCGGTGTGATCGGGGTGCAGATCCAGCTCTCCGAGCACTATGGGGACGCAGCCAGGGAGTTCGCCCGCGATGCGCAGGAGCTTCACCGGCAACGTGTTGCCGCCGTGGGCAAGGCGGCCAAGCGGCAGCTGTCCAAGGCGACCAGCCGCTCGGGCAAGGCAGCCAGAGCGGCGAGCCTTGAGTCGGAGCGGGTCCTGGCGAAGTACGGTCTCGGGTCGTTCTCCAGGCTGATGGAGGCCTCGGTGGGCGAGGGCGCGGGATGGCTCGTCGACAAGGTGCCGAGCCTGCGGCCGCCCGGTGGGATGGGGGCGTTCGGAGGGGTTCTGCGGGCGGGCGGGAAGGTGCCTCTGGTGGGGACGGTGCTTACTGTCGGGGCGACGGCTTGGGATATCGAGCATGGGACCGATGCGGATGTGGCTGTCGCTGCGAATGGGGTTGGGATGGCGGCGGGGGCGCTGGGCACGTGGGCGGGGGTCGGACTCGTGGCCCTGGCTGGCGGTCCCGTCGGCTGGGGTATCGCAGCCGGAATTGTTGTTGGCTTCGTCGCCGGGTACGCGGCGTCATACGCCTTGAAGGACATGCCATCCGGAATCGAAGCGGTGCATGCAGTGAGTACCGCAGCGAAGGATCTAGTCGATTCCGTCAGCGAAAGCGCATCAGACATGAAGCGTTCTGTTTCCCATTGGTTCTCCTAGAACGGGCGATGATGAAGAAGGAATGGCGACCAGCGACCAAGTGGAACCTCCCACCCCGCGCTCGACGTTCGAGCGAACTTGCCAAGAATGAGAGATCTAGCAGGCGCACTCCACCGCTCCCCAAACGCCGTTTCATTCTTTTCATCTTCGGGATGGCCCTCTTCAGCTGCGGACTGTTCGCCGCCCTGTGGATTCCCCCGCACCTGACAGTTAACAACCTTCGCTCCCACGGAGTCACGACCCCCGCCAGAGTCACAGCTGTAAACACTCACACCAAGAGCGTGAAGGTTCGCTTCAGTGCTTCCAAGCACCTGGTGAATACCGAGTTGTACGACGCTTCGGGCATGATCTCGGAAGTCGAAACGGGGGATGATCTGGCGGTCACCTACGATCCGCACGATCCTTCTCAAGTTCTGGCCCAGAGTTGGCTCCGTCACCCGCCGTACGTGAATCTCGCAGTCATCGGCAGCGGGTTCCTGATCCTGTTCTTCACAGTCGGCACCGCAGCCCTCATCCTCCGCCGCCGCCACATCCTCCGCACCTACGGCCGTCCCCCAACACCCGCCCCAACACAGCTCAATCCGGGCGAACCGCCCATCCCGCTCACCAAGACGTGAACCGTCAACTCCGACCAAACCAGGGGCCCAAGGCCCTTTACGGGAACTGCCCGCCGTACGGTAGCGTCCACTGTTGCAAACGGATAGTCCGTTTACCTCTACAACACGGGGAGGATCGCGATGGACCGCGGTGCAGATCTTCATCAGCTCCGGGACTTGGCCAAGCTCTTTGCGCACAAGTCGACCGACCTTCAGACTCTGATCAAGAACCTGAACACGGCCACCTCCAGCAGCCACGGCTACTGGAAGGGCCCCAAGGCCGACCGCTTCCGCAGCGACTGGGAGGGCGTCCGTCCGACCTTCGAGAAGTGGGTCGACACGCTGCACGACGCCAGCAAGTCGGCGTCCACCAGCGCGGACAACATCGAGCGCGCCACCTGATCCCGATCAGCAGCGTGTAAACGACCGCCGGGGCGGCCACCTCAAGCAGGTGGTCGCTCCGGCGCGTTGGCGTGCCGGAGCGACCGCCGCGCCCGGCACGCGGGTCAGCCGCGCATCGCGCCCTGGATCGGGGTGAGGGTTCCGCCGGCGATCAGGAGGCCGCTGCCGACGGGGCCCGCGGTGCTGTTGGCGGGTAGTCGGACGTTGAAGAGTTCACCCTCCTGCGGCGTCTGCGGGGTCAGCAGGATGCCGTTGCGGGACTTGCGGGCCTCGGGGACGAAACCCCGGTACTGGGAAGCCAGGGTGTCCGTGGTGCCGGCCGCGATCAGGCCGAGGCCGCCGTCGGCGCCCTTGCGGATGACGGCCTCCAGGGCCTCGTCGAGGTTTCCGTCGTAAAGGAGTTCGGCGTCGTCGACGATCACCACGTACGGACGTCCCTCCGCTTGCTCCAGCAACTCCTCGAGGTCGTCTTCTCTGCTCTCACCGTTCAGTACGCCGAGTACGCCGTCGCGCCCCTCCAGTTCGCGCAGCGGCGACCGGCGTGGGGTGATGAGCACGACGGAGGTTCCGGACCGGAGCAGCGATTCGGCGGCGACCACCAGGGCGTTGGAGCGACCGGACTTGGGCGGGCCCGCGATCACGAAGCCGGGGCCGGACTCCTCCAGGTCGACGCCGACCGGGGCGAGTTCGTCGCCGCCGACACCGAGCAGTGCCCACAGCGGCGCGCGGGGCGCCGGGGTGGGGTCCAGCTCCAGGGCCTGTGTGGCGGTGATGCGGGCGGGGAGGGCGTCCACGCGCATCGGGCCGCGGCCTGCGGGGACCCGGCCGTACTGAGCCTGCGCGTTCTCCGCGATCTCGCGGAGCCGGCGTACCTGGGCCTGACCGGCCGGGTCGGCGTCGAGCAGGCCGATCTGGGTCTCCTCCACACCGTTGTCGGTGATCCGCAGCGCGCGTCCCGGCGGCATGTCCTTGGGGACCTCGCGCGTCTGCAGCCCGGCCATGGAGTAGTCGTTGACATCGGCGAAGCGCAGCACCAGGCGGTCCGCGAAAGCGGATGCGACGTTGCCGCTGAGGCCTGAGCGGTCGGCAGTCATGACCACCTTGATGCCGACTGCCGAGCCCTCCCGGAAGATCCGCTGCAACTGCTCGATCAACTGGCCGTAGTTGTAGTTCTCGAAGGTGGAGACGAAGCCTTCCCAGCCGTCGAGCAGCAGCACCATCCACGGCAGCCGGTCCTCGGGGGCGGCACCGGCCCGCTGCTCGGCGGCGCTGGAGGCGCCTTCCATGGCGAGCATCTGCTGGCGGCGGGCGATCTCCCCGAGCAGCCGGTCGAGCAGCCGGCGTACCCGGTCGGGTTCGTCGCGGTTGACCACGGCGCCGACGTGCGGCAGCCGCACCAGCGGCAGCAGCGCGTTGGAGCCGCAGTCGATGGCGTACACATGCACGTCGAGCGGTGACGTCTGGCGGGCGATGGCGCCGCCGAGGGTGCGCAGTGCGGTGGACCGGCCGCATCGGGCGCCGCCGATCAGCATGGTGTGTTCGCCATGCACCAGGTCGATGGAGAGCGGCTTGCGGGCCTGCTGCGCGGGCAGGTCGGTGAGTCCGTAACCGATGGGCGCCACATCGCTGTGGGTGGCCGATCGGTCCTCGAATTGGGCGAGTTCGTCGATGGTGACGTGTTCCGAGAGCGGCGGCAGCCAGGGGCTGCGCGGCGCCGGGAAGCCCATCGCCTCCGAGCCCGAGCGGATCGCGTCGACCAGTACGGCGAGGTCGGTGACCATGGTGCCGTCGTCGTCGGCCTCGGCGACCCGGGGGGCAGGGCGGCTGTACATCGGCCAGGTGAGCGGGGCCAGGGTGGCCTTCGGACCACTGCCGCCGGTGGCCGGGCGCCGGCCACCGATACGGGCCGACTGGACACCGACGAGGGACTGCGCACCCGAGCGCACGAAGGCCCGGCCGGGGGTGGACTTGGCGATGGCGCCGGCGTCCATGGCGTCGATGACGTCCTGGGACTCGGCGCCGTCGGTCACTCGCAGCGCGATCCGGAGGTTGGTGTTGGCGCGGATGTCCGCGCTGACCACACCGGCCGGTCGCTGGGTGGCGAGTACCAGGTGCACACCGAGCGAACGGCCTCGCCGGGCGATGTCGACAAGTCCCGCGATGAAGTCGGGGAGTTCGGCGACCAGCGAGGCGAACTCGTCGATGACCAGGACGAGCCGCGGCATCGGTTCGAGCTCGGGGCGGAGCTTACGGGTGTCGTTGTAGTCCTCGATGTCCTTGGTGCCGGTGTTGAAGAGGATCTCCTCGCGGCGGTGCAGCTCTGCGGCGAGCGAGGCGAGCGCGCGCTCGGTGAGGTGGGCGTCGAGGTCGCTGACCATGCCGACGGTGTGCGGCAGCCGGGCGCAGTCCATGAAGGCGCTGCCGCCCTTGTAGTCGATCAGTACGTAGTTGAGGGCGTCGGGCCGGTTGGCCACCGCCAGCGAGGCGATGATCGTCTGCAGCAGTTCGGACTTACCGGCGCCGGTGGTACCGGCGACGAGCGCGTGCGGGCCGTCGCGCCGGATGTCCAGTACGAAGGGACCGTCCGCGGCGACCCCGATCGGCGCCGCGGTGGTCGAGCCGCCGGCCTTCCACACGCGTTCGATGTCGGCACCGGTCGGGTCCGGCATACCGATGAGGTGCAGCAGTCTGGCGGCGGTGGGCAGAGCGCTGTCCGCGTCGTCGCGGCTGACGTCGCGTACCGGAGCCAGCGAACGGGCCAGCAGCTCGCACCAGTCGTTGGCCACCTGGTCGGCCAGTACCTCGCCGACCGCCTCGAGGCCGGAACCCAGCAGCCGCACCCGGGAGGGTGACTCGGCCGTCCAGCACACCACGGCCCGGCACTCCTCGGGGAGCAGCCGCTCGTCCTCGTCGATGCAGAGGGCGAAGATGCCCAGCGCGGGGCCTTCCTGGAGGAGTTGCGGCACGCCGGGCATCCGGCGCAGCAGCCGGGCGCCGTCGAGCACCACGAGGATGTGCGGGTCGGGGCTGAGCGAGCCTGCCATCCGTCCCTGGTTCTCACGGGCGGCCTGGCGCCTGGTGAGTTCGTTGACGAGTTCGTTGACCCGCCGGGCGATGGCCTCCGAGTCCGAGCCGACCAGGGCGACGCAGTCCTGGCCCTGCTGGGGTGCGGTGTGCGGGATCCAGTGCGCCCAGTTCCATTCGGCGGCGGCGTCCCGCGCGGAGGACAGGACGACAAGTCCCAGTTCACGGGGGCTGTGCAGGACGGCCGCCTGCACGGCGAGCCAGCGCGCGGTGGCGAGCGTGCGGGGGCGGTCGCCGGCGATACCGACCACGCCGAGCTCGGGGAAGGGCAGCGTGATCGGTACGTCGGCGAGCCTGGGCGGCTGGGGCCCTTCGTCGTCGAACTGCGCTCCGCGGCCCATGACCAGCTCGATGTCGGCGGGCAGGCTGCCCACACCGATCCGCAGCTTCAGCACGTCGGGGTCGGTGAGCCGGCGTTCCCACAGCCGGCGGCGCGGTCCGGTGGCGAAGAGCAGGATCTCGGCCGGGTCTGGGTTGCCGGTACGCAGCCGCCGCTGCTCCTCCTTGGCGACCTTGAGCAGGTCGGCTTCGTGGGCGGCGACGTCCTTCTTGTACTGCTTGACCGATGTCTTGTTCTTCTTCTTGCCCTCACGGTTGTCGCTCAGCCACTGACCGAGCATCATCACCGGGCTCATCAGGCAGAACATCAGCATGTAGATCTGCTTGGTGACGAAGTACATGGCGAGGCCGAAGGCCATCGGCATGAGCGCCGCGATCATCTGGAAGCGGGCGCGTTCGCTCTTCGACGGCGGTACGGGCACGACAAGTCGCGGGCGTGGCCGGAGCGGTGAGAGGCGCGGGGGCCGGTTGTACGCCAGTCCGCCTTCGCCGGTGTCGGAGAGATGGGCGTCCGGCTCGCCGGCCTCGTCGAGTATGAGGAGCGAGTCACCGATGCGGGCGACACCGCCCAGCGGCCAGTTCTGTTCGCCGACGACCGGTACGTCGTCCAGGTGGGCGGCGCCGGGCTGAGCTGTGAGTACTGCCCTTCCCTGCACGTCGATGGCCACCCGTGCCGCCACGGGCGGCAGTTGGGGGTCGGTGACGGCCAGCGTGCAGGTCGGGGCGGATCCGATGGTGGCGGTCCCGGCGGCCAGCCGGACGACCCGGCCGGACGAGGCGCCGCCCGCGACCCGTAGTTCGTACCGGCCGGCGGGTTCGCCTCGGCGCAGCAGCGGGCCGATGGAATCGTCGACGGAGATCCGCATTCCGTCGCGCAGCACGGACGTCACCGGTGTACGGGGGTCGCAGCGGTTGCCGTCGGCCCAGAGTGTGGGGCTGTGGACGGGCTCGTTTCCGTAGGTGAACCGCGGATCCAGGGTGGTCCCCGGCATGGGGACCACGACGGAGGGCATCGCACGGCGTCCGGGGCCATAACCCGGTTGTGGGGCCTGCCGGGTGGCGGCGAGCACCTCCGCGAGGTCCCCCGCGGTGGCTGCGTCGTCCGTGTTGACCAGCACGTCCTGCGGCTCTTCCCCCTCCCGCACGACTGTCACCAGCACTCGCATGGTCGTCTTCCTCCCTGCCGGCCCGCGCTGGCTACATCGTCCATGGATTCACTGAGGCTAATGGGTGCGAACGCCTGCCGGAACAGGCGCCCTGTCACCTCAGACGGCTCTACCGTCTTGATCGGGTTGATCGAGCCATTCGTAGGGTTGGGTCACCCAGGGGTGCTGGGTGTGGCTATCAGGCGGCTGCCG